>NZ_DAISZC010000092.1:0-6403 GCF_036824975.1 Tepidimonas sp. | reverse complement strand
TAACTGCGTGCCGGCAACACCATGCCGCGGCACTCGCCAAAACCGATGCGCGCTGCCCCTGGGGCTTCACACCAACCGCGCAGCACCACCGTGTCGCCATCTTCCAGGAAGGTGCGCTGCTCACCGCTGCGCAGGCACAGCGGCTGCTTGCCACCGTGCGTCAGCTCGATGAAGGCCGCTGCCTGCTCCGGAGCGGGGCCAGACAGCGTACCGGTGCCCAGCAGATCGCCCGGCTGCAGGTTGCAGCCGTTGATGGTGTGGTGTGCCACCATCTGCGCCACGGTCCAGTACGCGTAGCGGTAGCTGGTTTGGGCAACCACCTGTTCGGGCAAGCGCTGTTCGCGCATACGCGCGGTCTGCCAGGCGATGGACAGGCGGATGTCAAAGGCGCCGCGAGCCCGGTTGACCGGGTCGTCCAGATACGGCAGCGGTTGCGGGTCGTCCGCCGGTCGCTCTAATGGGACGCGGTATGGTGCCAGCGCCTCCAGTGTCACCACCCACGGCGAGATCGTGGTGGCAAAGTTCTTGGCCAGAAATGGCCCCAGCGGCTGATACTCCCAGGCCTGAATGTCGCGCGCCGACCAGTCGTTGAGCAGCACGATGCCAAACACGTGCGCCTCGGCGGCAGCCATCGGAATGGGTTGGCCGAGCGCGTTGCCGGGGCCGACGAAGACGCCCAGCTCCAGCTCGATGTCCAGGCGCCGACTGGGCGCGAGCACCGGCGCTTGCGCGTCTGGGGCCTTGATCTGCCCATACGGACGGTGAAAGGCTTGTGGCGACACCCCGATACTGGAGCTGCGGCCGTGGTAGCCGATCGGGATCCACTTGTAGTTGGGCAGCAGCGGGTTGTCGGGCCGAAACAGCCGGCCGATGTTGGTGGCGTGATGCACCGAGGTGTAGAAGTCGGTGTAGTCGCCGATACGCGCGGGCAGGCCGTACTCGGCCTCGGTTTGCGGCACCAAACACGGCTCGACCGTGGTGCGCCAGGGGCTGCTCGCGCGCAGCGCGCGCGACAGCGCCAGCCGCAGTGCGCTCCAGTGCGCCGGCCCCAGGGCCATCAGCGCGTTGAGCTGCGGCTCGGCCCCGGCGGCCAGCGCCTCGGCCGCCAGCCCGTCGAAGGGATGGGCCCGGTGCAGAGCCGCCAGGTCCACGATGGCGTCGCCAATGGCCACGCCACCGCGCCAGGCTTCGCCGCGGTCGCGGCGGCGAAAACTGGCAAATGGCAGGTTCTGGATGGGGAAATCGGTGTCGGGCCGGTTGGCGCCGTCCACCCAGCTGCGCAGGGTGGGATCGTGGGTCTCGTTGCATTCATTCATCGGTCGGTCCTTTGGGCTTCGGGTAGGCGCCGCTGGCGCCACCACGATGGCCGGGGCGCACATCCGGTCAGTGTGGCGGCGCCACAGCCAGCGTATTGGCCCGCGCCAGGGCGATGGCCTGCGACAGCACGCTGCGATCGCCGACATGGTTGGCCAGGATCAGCACCAGCTTGGCCAAAAACATCTCGGCCTGCTCGTCGCTGAGGTCGCGTTGAGCGTTGATCAGCTCCTCGTAAAACGCGTCCGGATCGATGATATGGGGGTGTCGGTTCAGGGGCATGGGACGACTCCGGGCGACGGGTGGGTGGCGACGCGGGACGCAAACACCACCCCACCGGCGTGTGACTCAGGCGTTGGCGTGACTGAGGGCTCGCGCCAGCGCCACAGTGGCGGCAGCGCGGTCGAAACGGCGCCAGCGCGCCGCGACGTACTGGTCGGGCCGAATCAGGTACACCGTGCCGGGCTGACCGTCGTAACGTTCGGCCAGCACGCCCGCACGGTCGATCAGGTCACGGCCCACCTGCAGGACACGCGCCTCGACGCCACCGACGCGCACCGGCTCGGCGGGCCCAAAGCTCAGCAGCACGAAACCGTCACCCAGCTGGTTCAGCAACCAACCCGGGCGTCCATCGCGCTCGATCGGCGCGTCAGCGCAGTTGGTGCCCGGCGCCATGCGGCCGGCAAACGGCTCGGTGTCGGGCGTGTTCAAGGGTGAATGCACATACGGCGTCGGCGTGGACAGCCGCCCGCTGTTGACCAGCGGGCGCGCAAACGGTTCGGTGCGCGCCAGCTCCAGCACCGCGTTGCGCAACCGCAGCGAGGTGCGGCTCTTGGGTGTGATGAAGTCCGTCGAGCGCGTGGAGTTGAGGATGTTGTCGTCGGCTGCGAACGCCCGTTCGTCGTGGTAGGTATCCAGCAGCGACTCGGGTGCGTCGCCCTCCAGCACCGCCTTGAGCTTCCAGCTCAGGTTGTCACAGTCCTGCACGCCGCTGTTGGCGCCGCGGGCGCCAAACGGTGAAACCTGGTGCGCCGCATCGCCGGCGAAGATCACGCGCCCGTGGCGAAAGCGGTCGATGCGCCGACACGCGAACTGGTACACCGACACCCACTCCAGCTCAAACGGCACGTCCGGCCCTAGCATGGCCTGGATGCGCGGGATGACCCGCTCTGGTTTCTTCTCCTCGTTGGGGTCGGCATCCCATCCGAGCTGGAAGTCGATGCGCCAGACGTTGTCACACTGCTTGTGCAGCAGCACGCTCTGGTGGCGGTGGAAGGGCGGGTCGAACCAGAACCAGCGCTCGGTCGGGAAGTCGGCCTTCATCACTACGTCAGCGATGAGGAAGCGGTCCTGGAAGAACTGGCCGATGAAGTCGGCGCCGATCATGCGCCGGGTGTCGCTGCTGGCGCCATCGCACGCAATCAGCCACGACGCCTCCATCTTGAAAATGCCGTCGGGCGTCTCGACCGTCAGCACCACGTGGTCGGACTGCGGCTCCACCGCCAGCACCTTGTGCTTCCAGCGCAGGTCCACTCGCGGCGACTCGTCGCACGCGCGCACCAGCCGCTCCTCCAGGTAGTACTGCTGCAGGTTGATCATGGCCGGCATCTTGTGGTGCTCCTCCGGTAGCAGGTCGAACTGGTAGACCAGCTCGTCGCGGAAGAACACCTTGCCCACCTTCCACTGCACGCCTTGGGCCACCAGATCGTCACCCAGCCCCAAGCGGTCCCAGATCTCCAGCGGGCGCTTGGCGTAGCACACCGCCCGCGAGCCGACGCTGACGGTGTTGTTGTCATCCAGCACCACGGTGGGAATACCGCGGAACGCGCAGTCCAGCGCCTGCGTCATGCCCACGGGGCCGGCACCGATGACCACCACCGGGTAACGCACACGGCGCCCCTCGCGCTGTTCGTCGCTTTGCCGGTAGGCGTACTGGGGATAGGTGTAGGTGTGCAACATAACAGTCTTTCCTACAGATGAGACGGTCAGGGCGCGCGCGGGGCGGTCAACGGTGCGCCTGCCACTGGACGCGGTCTGCAAACCCGGCCGGCCCGCCGCAACCCGGGCTTGAGCCACTGGCCAGGGACTGCCCGAGCGGCGCTGGACCCGCCGACGCTGGCCCCGTCATCGGGGCCGCACGCCGCGCACCGATACCCGCGGGGTCGGTCAGTCGACGGCGTGGAACTCTTTTTCGTGCATCCACGCCGCATGCCGGGGCGCGCGCCGGGTCTGTGCCCACTCGTTGAGCATGTCCCACTTCACCGCGTCGAGTTTTTCGTACATGTCGGGGGTGCCGACGTCGGCCGCCAGTTCGATACGGTGGCCGTTGGGGTCAAAGAAGTAGATGCTCTTGAAGATGGTGTGGTCGGTGATGCCGACGACGGGAATGCCCGCCGCCTCCAGACGCGCCTTGGTTTCTTCCAGCGTCTGCACGCTGTCCACCTTGAACGCGATGTGCTGCACCCATTCAGGGGTGTTGGGGTCGCGCCCCATGGCCGGCGAGTTGGGCAGTTCGAAAAACGCCAGCACGTTGCCCTGCCCGGCGTCGAGGAATACGTGCATGTACGGGTCGGGCGCCTTGGTGGAGGGCACTTGGTCTTCGGCAATGGCCAGCACGAACTTCATGTTCAGGTGCTTGACGTACCACTCGACGGTTTCCTTGGCATCGCGGCAGCGGTAGGCCACGTGGTGGATGCGCTGGATCTGCAGCATGAACGATCTCCTCTGGCGACGGGATGGTAGACATGGGTGGCGGATTGGGACATGGCCGCAGCGCCTTGGCGCGCATCCGCGGCCGCGCCGACTCAGCCTTCCAGAGCTTCCCACATCTGGCGGTCACGCTCGGCGGTCCAGATACGGGGGTCGGGATACTGGGTGACCTCGTCGTAGCAGCGCGTCACGTCAAACGGCATGCAGTGGTCGAAGATCACCCAGTGGCCATACTTGGGCTTGAGGCGCTCGTACGTCTCGCGGTACACGGCCCTCAGGTCCTTGCCGGCGGCCACGCCCGCTTGCACGCTGGCGTACACGTCGGCAATGAAGGCGTGCGTGCCGGCCAGTGCTGCCTGCACCTGCTGCGGCGTGGTCAGCGCCGCCCCGCGACCCGGCACCAACTTCTCGGGTTGCAGGGCCGCAATGCGGTCCAGCGTCTGCGGCCAGTCGCGGAAATACGCATCCCCCGCATAGGGCGTGGCTTCGAACTCGACCAGGTCGCCCGAAAACAAGATCTTCTCCTGCGGCAGCCAGGCCACCGTGTCGCCCTTGGTGTGGCCGCGGCCCAGCTGCAGCAGCTGCACTTGCAGCTTGCCCAGCCAGATGGTCATCTGGCCAGTGAAGGTGATGGTGGGCCAGGTCAGGCCGGGCGGCACGGTCTCGACGGCACGGAACAGGCGCGGAAAGCGCCCGATCTCGCTAGCCTTGTCCGCCTCGCCACGTTCGACGATGAGGTCGTAGGTGTCCTGGCTGGCGATGATGTGCTGCGGCTGATAGGCGCTGGCACCCAGCACTCGCACCGCGTGGTAGTGCGACAGCACCACGTAGCGGATCGGCTTGTCGGTGACCTGGCGGATGTGGCGGATCACGTCCTGCGCCATGGCCGGCGTGGCCTGGGTGTCGATGACCATCACCGCGTCATCACCGATGATGACGCCGGTGTTGGGGTCGCCCTCGGCGGTGTAGGCGTAGGCGTGGTCGGACAGCCGCGTAAAGCTGACCTGCTTGTCCTGTAGGTCGGCCTGGCTGGCAAAGGCTTTGGTGCTCATGGGTATACGCTCCGTCAGCGCCGGGATGGGAATTCATCCATCCCGAACGTGTTTGCCATACAACAATTCCGATGATACGCGACAACGTTGTACCATGTCGAATCCATTTACCTCAGTAAAAACCCCAATCCCGGCATCGGTGCCGGACACGCATGCAACCGACAAATGGTGAACAGAAACGCACCCCGGCACACCTCGGCGACGACAAACGGCGGCACGGCCGATGAGCCCGGGGCGCGCGGATCGCGCGGTATCCAGAGCATCGAGGTGGGCGGGCAGCTGCTGCGGGTGCTGGTGCGCAGTGGCGCCGCCCTGCCGCTGAAAGATCTGGCCCGCGCGGCCGGCATGACGCCCGCGAAGGCGCACCCGTATCTGGTGAGCTTTGGCAAGCTTGGGCTGATCGAGCAGGATCGGGTCAGCGGTCACTACGGGCTGGGTCCGCTGGCGCTGCAGCTGGGCCTGATTGGGCTGCAGCAGGTCGATCCGGTGCGGCTGGCGGTGGCCGAACTGCCCGCGCTGGCGCAGACGGTGCGCTGCACGGTATCGGCCGCCGTGTGGGGCCCGGTGGGCCCCATCATCGTGCATGTGGAGCACGGCCCGACCCCGGTGCACGTGGCCATGCGACATGGCACGCCGGCCTCGCTGCGGCACACCGGCACGGGCAAGATTTTCGCGGCGTTTGCACCTGCAGCCACGGTGGCCGAGGCGCTGGCGCGCGAGGGCGAGGCGCAGGCGTTGCAGGACGCCGCTTTCGCGGCCGAGCTGGAGGCCATCCGGCGCGCGGGGCTGAGCCGGGTGCGCGACGAGCTGCTGCCCGGCATCAGCGCAATGGCGGTACCGGTGTTCGACGGTTTCGGGCGGGTGGTGCTGGCGATTGCGGCCATCGCCCCCAGTGCCCTCCTCGATCTGGACCCACACGGCGCCCCAGCGCGCGTGCTGCGCGAAGCGGCCGAGCGCCTGTCGAATCGCCTGGGATATTGCGGCGTATGATGAACGCATGACCACTGCCCGCGCGACTGACCGCTCGCAGGATGAGCCACGCGAAGCTGGCGCGCCTGCTGCCCCACCGACGGCCCCTTCCCCCCCCCGCGCGACACCGGGGGTGGCCATGGGTGACACCGCGGCGCCGGATCTCACGCGCTCAGCGCGCCGTCGCGTCCTGAGCTACGGGGCGACCACGGCCGTGCTGGCAGTGCTGACGGTGGCCAGTCAGCCGGGCGTAGCGGCATGGCAGGGGTCGGTCCATCTGCACACCCTGATGGAAGCGCTGGCCACACTGTTGGCGCTGCTGGTGGGACTGATGGGGCTGGTGCAATACGCCGCCCTGC
>NZ_DAISZC010000005.1:2438-51665 GCF_036824975.1 Tepidimonas sp. | reverse complement strand
GCAGCGCCGCTACCGACAACCCGACGCCGGCGAGGTTGGTGCGCTCGTAGGTGAGCAGGTATTTGGCAATCGTCCAGCCTTGGTTTTCTGCTCCGACCAGTCGGTCGATCGCCACCCGCACATGGGTCAGGAACACCTCGTTGACTTCGTGCTCGCCATCCAGCGTGATGATGGGCCGCACCTCCACACCAGGGCTGTCCAAATCGATGAGCAAAAAGCTAATGCCTCCCTGGGGCTTGGCCTCGGGGTCGGTACGCACCAGCGCGAACATCCGGTTCGCGTAGTGGCCCAGCGTGGTCCAGGTCTTCTGGCCGTTGACGAGGTAGTGGTCACCGTCGCGCACCGCACGGGTCGTGAGCGACGCCAGGTCCGACCCTGCCCCAGGCTCCGAGTAGCCCTGACACCACCAGTCACTGCCGTCGAGAATGCGTGGCAAACCAGCGGCGCTTTTGCGCCTCGGTGCCAAAGCGAATCAGCACCGGGCCCAGCATATTGACACCGAACGGCACGATGCGCGGCGCGCCGGCCAGCGCGCATTCGTTCTCGAAGATGAACCGCTGCACCGGCCCCCAGCCCGGACCGCCCCACTCGCGCGGCCAGTGCGTGGCCAGCCAGCCGCGCTCGGCCAACGTCGCGTGCCAGCCCGCCATGTCCTCACGCGTCAGGCGCAACCCTTCGCGCACCTTGTGCGCCAGCGCGGGCGACAACCGTTCGCGCAAGAAGGCACGCACCTCATCCTGGAAGGCGGTTTCCTGGGGTGTCAGTCGCAAGTCCATCAGCATCCCCTCATCGTGAGCGCGATTGTGCGCAAGCCGCCGCCCGCGCGCCAGCGCGGCGTGTCGGGTCGGTGCCCCCGGACCCCGGAGCGCCCCGCACCACCCCGATGACGGCCACGTTGCAAGCCCTGCTCCCGCCAGTGTCACCCTTGGCCTGACAAGCCCCCGAGCCGTGGACCCTTCCATCCGGGTCAACAGAGGACCTTTTGATATGGGGTCGACACCCGGCAGCAAGGGGGCCGCCACCGGTATAATGTGCAAATTATGTTCCCCGATAGCTCAGTCGGTAGAGCGCCGGACTGTTAATCCGTAGGTCCCTGGTTCGAGCCCAGGTCGGGGAGCCAAATCAACAGATAGCCCGCCTCAGCGCGGGCTACACCTGTGTGATTTCAATAGGACGCACCATAAGCCCGAAAGGCCCGCCCGGCGACAACGACTGTCAGTCGATGCCCGCAGCCAATATCTGGTCGGCGCTCGGTAGGCCGATGGGCGTGGTTGGTTCGTACTGTTTCCGCTGTGTGCCTGTCGACTCCCGACCAGCGGCGCTTGCGCGAAGCGCCGAAAGCGGTTACGCTCGTAGGCATGAACGTTGGCTTATCTCTGAACTCGTCGCTGATTTCCCAGGCCGCCACTTCGGTGGCGGACTCGCCTGGCGCCGCCCAGATTCTGGCGCTGCGCAAGGCCCTGCAGTTGCAGCAGCACGGTGCGATGGCGTTGCTGCAGGCGCTGCCACAACCCGCGCCAACCCGCACGTCGACGGGCGAGCTGCCACTGGCCGGCGAAGGGCCGCTGGGCACTCGGCTCAACGTCATCGCGTAAACCCCGTCGCGGGCGCGTACCCACGCATCGACACACGTGTGCAAATCTTAACGGCACATCGCTTCGTGCGGTTCCGCACGTGCCGGCGGGCAGTTCACGCCAGATACTGGAATAGGGATAACCGCTGTACTTGCGCGTACGATGACAGCCCGGCTTGGTAGCCCAGTTGCAGGGTCTGAAAACGCGAGATGGCTTCCAGCATATCCAGATCCGTGAGCCGCGACTGCTGCTCAACGTGGTAGTTCTCCCGCTCGCGAAACGCCGCCTCCATCTGGTCGGCGCGGTTGAGCCAGTCGCCCAGCTGGCCGCGCGCGCGCAGCAACGCATCCATCCGTTCGCCTAGGTAGTCATGGGCGGTGCCCAGTTCAACGGCCAGGGCAGCGGGCGATGAGACGCCTCCCCTGAGCGCAATAATGGCGCGATCCAGGGTTTCCCAGATGCTTTCGTTGGCCTGGATACCGCTCGGTCCAAAGATCGCCTCGCCATCAAACACCATCGGCAGGCGCGTCTCGGTGGGTGCCACATGCCCCGATTGACCGAGCCAGTTGACGATTCTGCCGTCCGGACCGTAGGTCTGGGGTGGTGAGCTGTCGGGCTGTTCCACGAAGGGTTTGACTGCGGACGCGTTGAGGTTTAGTCCCATGAACAAGGGGCGGCCCGATGTGTCGGGCGTATTGGCCAGCGCCAGGATTCGCTCCCGGATGCCCTCCAACTCTTCGGCGATGGTGCGGCGATCGCTGTCGTTGAGCGCACCGTTGCCACCCTGCACCAGCAGTTCCTTGGCGCGGTGGTAGAGATCGTTGATGTTGGCCAGCGTGCTCTCTGCGAGCTCCAGATTGCGGCGCGCCGCTTCGAGTGCGCGCTGGTCGCTTTGCACGCGCTGCATGCGGGCCTGCTCGCGCTCGGCCAGCGCCGCAGCGGCCGGGTCGTCGCTGACTCGGCGCACGCGCTTGCCCGAGGACAGCTTGTCCTGCTGCTCGGCCAGTTCGGCCTGGCGCTGCTGCAGCCGGTCGATGGTGCGGTCGTAGCTGTAGGCGGTGGCGACGCGAAAGGTGCTCATAGCCGCTCCTCAGACTCAGCGGAAGGTCGCAATCAGGGTGTCGAAGATCGACTGCACGGTCTGCAGGTACTTTGCCGACGCCTGATACGCCTGCTGGAACTGCAGCAGCCGCGCCGCCTCCTCGTCCAGGTTGACGCCCGCCAGGTTCGCCCGGCGCTGCTCGGCGTCGTCGGCCTGTGCCTTGCTAAAGGTAGCGCGGGTCTGCGCCTCGTTGACACGCGAGGCCAGGTTCGAAAACACCGCCACGTACCCTTCGGACAGGCGGACGTTGCCGTCGAAAAGCATCTCGTCCCGCAACGCAAGCATGGCTTGCGCATTGCCCGCATCGAATCTCGGGTTGCTGGTGCCGGCGGCGGCTGCAGCCAACTGCCGCGGCTGTGTGATCACGACATCGAGACTGGCGGCGGCGTCGGCCGCCGTGCGGATCCAGAATTGGTCACCGACGGCGGCAGCGCCGCCGAGGGTGAGATTGATCCCCCCGAGCGTGGAGGGCAGTGCCCCCGCCGGCGTTTGCGACGGTCCCCAGGCCGAGCCGTTGTAGTAGTACCCATCGCTGGTTCGACGGATGAGAAATCCGGACGCAACGACTGTGATCTGGTAGTCGGTCGCCACTAGCTGGCCCAGAGTCGCGCTGCTGACTGACGCCGCCAACGTCGCAGTAGAGCTGTTGGTGAGGACTGCCGGCGGATCGAAGGCGAACAGCGCAACACCGGGGTTGCCGTCGAGATCGCGCCCGGCGACATGCTGCGCATTGACGCGGCTGCCGATCACGAGCGCCATCCGCCCCAGTTCGGCCTGGGTCTGGATCACGTCGCGGTTGACGAAATCGAACAGGCCCTTGAGCTTGCCTGCCCCCAGAAAATCGGTGGGCACGTCGTAGGCGCTGGAACCCTGCAGGAACTGCAGCTTGATCTGCCGGTCGCCGTCGATGTCGGCGCGCTCCACACGCAGCTCGGCAGCCATGTTGCCCAGCACCAGCGGCAGGCTGCCGGCTACGAATACCGTCAGCGTGCCGTCGTCCGCGCGCTGGGTCGTGACCTGCACTTGTTCGTTCAGGCGCGCCAGCAGCCGGTCACGCTGGTCGAGCAGATCGTTCGGGCTGGCTCCGGTCCCTTGGGTACGGGCAATTGCATCGTTGACCTGTGCGATGGCGCTGGCCAGACGGTTGATCTCCTTGGCCACTTCGCTGGCCTGCAGTCGGGCACCGACGGCGATATCGGTGATGCGCTGGCTGGTGTCGCGCAGGCGGGCGGCCAGCGCATCGAAGCGGTCGAGCACGACCTGCCGCGCGGCGCTATCACCCGGACTGTTGGCCACGTCTACCCAGCTGTTGAGCGCATCGTTGAGCAGGCGCCCGAGGCTGCCTTCGTCCAGCGGAAACAGCGATTCGACGCTTTTCAGATACCGCAGCCGTACCTCGTCGGCAGCGGCCATGGCCCGGCTGGCGTTGGCCTCGCGCGTCAGAAAGGCGTCGTAACCCACCCGGGCCACCGTCTCGATCTGCACCCCCTTGCCAAAGTAGGCGCTGCCCAGTTGCTGCCCCGGCACCGACTGCAGCTCGACGCGCTGGCGCGTGTAGCCCTCGGTGTTGGCGTTGGCGATGTTGTGGCCGATGACCTGCAGCGCCGCCTGGTTGGTGGTCAGCGCGCGGGTGGCGATATTGAGGGCACTCACGACACACCTCCCCTTACGCCAGCGCGCGCTGCAGCTGCAGCGTGGTGTTGATGACGCGGCTGAGCTTGGCCGCGTACTGCGGATCGGTGGCGTAGCCGGCTTGCTGCAGTTGCGCCGCAAATGCCTGTGGCGAATGCAGACTGCGCAGCACCGCCTGATAGCGCGGGCTGTTGGTGATGAGCCGCGCGTAGTCGCGAAACGCCTCGGCGTAGCTGTCGTAGGCGCGAAAGCGCTGCACCAGCTTGCGCGGCTGGCCGTCCACATATTCGGTGGTCACGGTTTCGGCCACCTTGCCCGTCCATCCCGGCCCCGCCTTAATGCCAAACAGGTTGTGCGCGTTGCGGCCATCGGCCAAGCGGATTTCGCTGCGGCCCCAGCCGGTCTCGTGCGCCGCCTGCCCGATGAGGTAGGCTGCCGGAATCCCGGTTTCGGCCGCCACCTGCTCGGCGGCGGCGCGGTGGCGCTCGATGAAGGCAATTTGCTGGGCCGTCGGACGCCCCGCAGCGGTGGTTGCCGGAACAGAAGCTGCCGCTGCAGTACCAGCGGCTGGCCCGATACCCGCCGGCACGCCTGTGGGCGCACCTGCGCGGTTCATCGACTGCTGCAGCTGCCGTTCGATCATCTCCGCCAGTCCCCCGGGCAGGCCGGTGAGCTTCATCGCCCATTGCTCATCCAGCAGGTCGTCACCCAGCGCCGTGCCCTCATTGTCCAGCATTCCACTTTTCATCGTCGCTTCGCGCATGGACTTGAGCAGCTCGCGCATGAACAGCGCCTCGAACTGACGAGCGGTTTCCTTCAGCGCCGCTTTCGGATCGCGTCCAGCCAGTGCGTTGAGCCCGTCGAGCGCTTTGACGTCCGCAGCCAACCCGCGCTGGGCAGCGGGTGGCAGCGCCGCAGCAGACAGAGCGGTGGCGGCACTCATCTCACAGCACCTCGATTTCGGCTTTCAGGGCGCCGGCCGCCTTCAACGCCTGCAGGATGGCCAGCAAGTCCTGCGGGGTAGCCCCCAGCTTGTTGAGGGCACGCACCACGTCCGCCAGCAGCGCCGACGATTCCACCTCGATGAGCCGCCCCCCCTCCTGCTGCACCTGGATGTCGGCCTTCTCGGTCACGACGGTCTGTGCGCCTGAGGGTGCCAGCGGCGGCGGCTGGCTAACCTGTGGCGTGGCAGTGATGCTGATCGACAGATTGCCGTGCGCGATCGCCGCCGGGCCCAGCCGCACCGCCTGGTTGAGCACAATCGAGCCGGTACGCGCGTTCAGAATCACCTTGGCCGCGGGCTGCGGCAGCTCCAGCGGCAGCTCTTCGATGCTGGCCAGGAACGCCACCCGCTCGTTCGGATCAACCGGCGCGCGCACGCGCACCAGCCGGCCGTCGAGCGCCTGCGCGGTGCCATCCCCCAGTGCCCGGTTGATGGTTTGCGCCACGCGCGTTGCGGTCTGAAAGTCCTGGCTGCGCAGCGCCAGCTCCACCGCGTCGCCCAGCAGCAGCGGGGTAGGCACGCTGCGCTCCACCAGCGCGCCGTTGGGGATGCGCCCGGCATTGAGGTGGTTGACGGTGACGCTGCTGCCCCCCGCCGAGGCGCCCGCCCCGGCCACCACGATATTGCCCTGTGCCAGCGCGTAGATCTGTCCGTCGGCACCGCGCAGCGGCGTCTGGATGAGGGTGCCACCGCGCAGCGACTTGGCACTGCCCACCGATGACACCGTCACGTCGATCGTCTGCCCCGGACGCGCAAACGGCGGCAGCTCGGCCGTCACCAACACCGCAGCGACATTCTTGGGTTGCACGGTGACGCCCGGCGGCAACGACACGCCCATCTGCTGCATGAAATTAGCCAAACTCTGATTGGTGTAGGCGTTGTTGCCGTCTCCCGTGCCATCCAGCCCCACCACGAGACCGTAGCCGGTGAGCTGGTTGGCCCGCACGCCTTGCACCGCCGCCACATCTTTGATGCGCTGCGACGGCGCCGGCGTCGGCACGGTGGTCGCCACCGCCACGGGTGCACGCGCAGCCGCGGTGGAGGGCGTCGTCACCCGCGTTTGCGCCCACCCGCTGGAAGTGGCCAGCAGCGCGGCCATCAGCCACAGCGCCGTCGTGCCTGTGCAACGGCGGCGGCAAGGGCGGGGTACCAGCGTCTTTCCAAACCATCGGTTCATCGTGCATCACCTCGTGAACCGATTGTGGAAAAACTTTAGAACGGCCAAAGCGACAAAAAGAAGCGCGCCAGCCAGCCAAATGTTTGCGCATCGGCCGGCGCACCGCGCCCGCGCGAGAGCACGCGCACATTGGCCACCTGGGTGGAGGGCACCACATTGCCCGGGCGGATGAAGCGCGGATCGACCGTGCCGCTGAACTGCAGCACGTCCACGGCCTGATTGACACCAAGCTGTTTTTCCCCGATGACCACCAGGTGCCCGTTGGGCAGCACCTCGGTGACGACGGCGGTGATCGAGCCGCTGAAGGCATTCTTGGCCTCGGTCTTGCCGTCCCCCTTGAAGGTATTGCTGCTCGATGTTTCCGCGCCCAGCTTGCCCAATACGCTGGCGCCTAGGAAGGGGAAGGCCGACACGCCCGTCTGCATGTCGCTGGTGCGCGACACATCGGTCTTGGCCATCTGCGACGCCGACAGCTGCTCGGTGATCTGGATGGTGATCACATCGCCCACCATGCGCGCGCGGTAGTCCTCGAATCCCGGGCGGTAGCTGGCCGGGGTGTAGAGCGACCCGGTGGGCACTTGTGGCGCACTGGCGCGCTGCTGCGGATAGACCAGTTCCTCCGGCGGCTTGGCCAGATCGACGTCGGGGATTTGCGACAGCGTGTTGCAGCCCGCCAGCACGGTGGCCGCCAGCACGACGGGCAAACGGTGGAACAACGACATGACACGCTCCTTGGAAACGGTGGCGCAACACCTTCTGCGCAATGCCGCGCCCTGGGGCCGAGGCTGACGGCTGCGCCCGTGGTCGCATCCGCACACGCCCGCGAACACGCCGCCTGCGGCGCACACAAGACGGCCCCCCAGACAGCAGTGGGCCGCGGCGTGCCCGTGAACCCGTTCGGCTCCCATGGGCACCGCTTGCCTCACAACTGCGTCAGCCGCTGCAGCATCTGGTCGGAGGTGGTCACCGCCTTGGAATTTAGCTCATAGGCGCGCTGGGTCTGGATCATGTTGACCAGCTCCTGCACCACGTTGACGTTGGAGCTCTCCAAAAAGCCCTGCAGCGTCTGACCAAACCCTTCCGCGCCCGGATTGCCCTCGTTGGGCGCGCCTGATGCCGCCGACTCCAGAAACAGGTTCTGACCCAACGGCTCCAACCCCGCCGGGTTGATGAAGTTGGCCAGCGTGATCTGCCCAATCACTTGCGGCTGGGCGGCGTTGCCCGTGATGACCGACACCGTGCCGTCTTTGCCAATCGTCAGGCTGCGCGCGTTCTCGGGTACGGTGATACCGTCCACCAGCAGATAACCCTGGTTGGTCACCACCTGCCCCTGCGCGTTGAGCTTGAAGCTGCCGTCGCGCGTGTAGCCAATGGTGCCGTCGGGCAGCTGGATGCGGAAAAAACCGTTGCCGTTGATGGCGATGTCGAGGTTGTTGTCGGTCTGCTGCAGGTTGCCTTGGCTGTAGGTGCGCGCGGTGGCCACGGTGCGCACCCCCAGGCCGATCTGCAACCCCGTCGGCAGCTCGGCGTTGTCGGCGGTGTTGCCGCCCACCTGCCGCAGGTTCTGGTAGATCAGATCCTCGAACAGCGCCGTGCCCCGTTTGAAACCCGCGGTGGCCACGTTGGCCAGGTTGTGCGCGATGACATCCAGCTGCGTTTGCTGGGCCTGCATGCCGGTCTTGGCGATTTGCAGCGAGTTGATCATGGCGTTTCTCCGGTGATAGGGGGTCAGGCGTTGATGCTGAGCAGTTGCGCTGCTGTCTGGTCGTTCTTTTCGGCGTTTTGCACCATGCGCATCTGCAGCTCGTATTGGCGAGTGGCGGCGATCAAATCCACCATCGCGCCGATCGGGTCCACATTGGAGCCTTCTAGCATGCCGTCCACCAAGGTGGCATTGGCATCCTGCGGCAGGGGCTGCCCGTCGGGGCTGCGAAAGAGGCCATCGTCGCCGCGGCGCAGCCGCTCACCCTCGGGCGGGGTCACCAACTTCAGCCGCCCCAACACCTGCGGCGGCTCCTGCCCCACGCGCGCGGTCACGGTGCCGTCGCGGCCAATCTGCACTGCGGCGCCAGCCGGCACCTGGATCGGCGCACCGCCGGCGTTCAGCATCGGCAGGCCGTTGAAGCCCACCAAGTTGCCCTGGGCATTGACCTGCAAGGCCCCCGCACGGGTGTACGCTTCGGTACCATCCAGCGCCTGGATGGCAAAAAATGCCCGCCCCACGGCCGCCACATCCAACGGACGGCCCGTGCTTTGCAGGTTTCCGGGTCGGTCTAGATAACCCGGTGTCGCCTCCAGCGCATGCACGCGCGTCGTTGCGCCCTCGCCCCGCAACGGCACGGCCCGAAACGTTGACAGCTCGGCCCGAAAACCGGTGGTATTGACGTTGGCCAAGTTGTGCGCAATGACCTGATGGCGGTGCATCGCGGCCTGCGCCCCCGTGGCGGCGGTGAAGACGACGCGGTCCATGGCTCAGTCCCTTGGCTTCAGCGCAGATTGACCAGAGTCTGCTGCACCTGATCCTGCGTCTTGATGGTTTGCGCGTTGGCCTGGTAATGCCGCTGCGCCACGATCATGTTGACCAGCTCCTGGGTCAGATCAACGTTGGATTCTTCCAGCGCGCCCGAGCGGATGAGGCCGAAACGTCCCGACAGCGGCTGGCCGATGATAGGATCCCCAGACGCCTGCGTTTTCTGCCAATAGCCCCCATTGATCGGTTGCAACCCCTGTACATTGCGAAAACGCGTCAGCATCACCATGCCATTGGCCTGACTGACGCCATTGGAGTAGCGGGCCGTGATCACACCATCTTCGCCGACCGTGATGGAGGTCAGCTCACCGGGCGGATAGCCATTCTGCGTGACTTCGTAGACCGCGAACTTAGAGCCAAACTGCGTCACGGTCGCCGAGGTGGGATCGAGGGGATCGCCGAAATTCAGTGCGACATTGATGGCTTGCGCCGGCAGACCCGCGGTGGTGTTGACTTCGTTGGCAGGAATATTGATGTTGGCCAGCGTCAACGGCAGAGTTGGCCGACCGGTGGCGGGATTGAAGGTGATTGCGCCCAGATTGGTTTCGTCCGGTGGGTCGCCGGGCGCATTGGTGGGTTGATAACTGGCTACGACATTCCACTGATTGGCGCCCGTCTTAATGAAGTACAGCTGCACCGGAATGCCGTTACCCAAGGTGTCGTACAGGTTGAACGCGGTGCCATACTGCTTGTTCTCCGCCGTCAAGGGCGTGCCCACCGTTTGGGCATCGACGCGCGAGTCGAGATTCAGGGTGAGCTTGAGCTCCGTCGAGGGCCTGGGATCGACGTTCTTGCCAGTCGGCAGGTTCAGCGGCACCGGATCGACGGAGATCGGTTTGCCGCTGGTGTCCGTCGCAAAGCCGAGCAGCTGTGCCCCGTTGTAGGTAACGATGTTGCCGTCCCGATCGAGCTTGAACTCGCCGTTACGGGTGTAGGCTGTCGAGCCGTCGCTGAGCCGAACGGTGAAGAAGCCCTCCCCGTTGATCGCCATGTCCAGGTTGTTGCCCGTCACCTTAATGTTGCCTTGCGTGAACATCTGCGCCACCGCCGCCACGCTCACCCCGATGCCGCCGTTACTGCCACCAGCGGCACCAAGCGAGGCGGCGTACATCTCGGCAAATTCGGCACGGCTGGCCTTCATGCCCGTGGTGTTGGCGTTGGCGATGTTGTGGCCGATGACATCCAGGTTCTTGCTGGCGGCATTCAGTCCCGACAGTCCCGTTCCAAAGCTCATGGTGTTCTCCTGCGTTCAAATGGGTGACTGGGAAAAGGGTGACTGGGGCAAAGGGGGAGTTCAGGGGCAACGACGGCCATACGGCAAGCGAGTGTCGATCGGTAAACCTCGGTGTCGCACTCACAAAAAGGCCAACACCTGCTCGTAGCCCAGCGTGCTGCCGTCGGTGCGCAGGCGCAAGGCGCCATCGACCAGGCCCACGGACTGCACACGCTGCACCGCCAGCGGCTGCGCCGCCACCGCCTGCCCGCCGCTGGTGGCGTTGACACGGATGGTCGCCACACGCACCGGGTCGACGCCGCCCAGCGGCCACTCGAAGGTCTGCAGGCCCGCGGCGCGGCGCCCCAAGCTGACGGTGCCTAGGGTTTCGCCGGCCGTCCCCACGATATCGACAGTGACCGCGTCGGCCGCAGCGGGCAAGCTGAAGGCACCGCGCGCCACCTCCCCGTCCACCACCAGCCCATTGCCCTCGCTGACGATGTCACGGCCCACCAGTGTCGTGCCCTGCAGCGTGCTGACCTGGTTGAACTGAGCGGCCAGCTTCTTCAGCGTCTCGTTGACCTGCTGCAAGCCCACCACCTGGTTGATTTGCGCCATCTGGGAGGTCATTTGCGCGTTGTCCAGCGGATTGAGCGGATCCTGGTTATTGAGCTGAGCCACGAACAGTTTGAGGAAGCGCTCCTGCGCGGCCTTGGGGTCGGCAGCATCGGCCTGGGCACCACCGCGCGCGTTGTAGGCCTCGATTTGGCTGGCGCTCAAGGGGGTCATAAACATCGTTGTTCTCCTGGCATGGGTCGGCGGTCACGCAACGCAGCGGCGGTCACTGCCCCATCTGCAGGGTTTTCAGCAGCAACGTCTTGGCGGTATTCATCACCTCGACATTGTTCTGATACGAACGCGCCGTGGCAATCATGTTGACCATCTCCTCGACCGGGTTGACGTTGGAGTAGGTCACGTAACCCTGTGCATCGGCGTTGGGATGGTGCGGATTGAAGACGCGCCGGTTGGGTGCGTTGCTCTCCACGATCGTGTGCACCTTGACGCCGGCCGAGGCCGGCTCGCCCATCGGCACGGTGCGAAATACCACCTGACGCGCCTTGTACGCCTGCCCGTCGGGACCGGCGACGGCGTCGGCGTTGGCCAGGTTGCTGGCCACGGTGTTGAGGCGCTGAGCTTGGGCGCTCACCGCGCTGCCCGAGACGTCGAAGATGCGCATCATAGACATGGCTCAGACTCCCGTCATTGCCCCTGGATGGCGGCCAGCATCGTCTTGACGTGGCCGTTGATAAAGCGCAGCGTGGATTCGTACTGCACCGCGTTGTCGACAAAGTTGGCGCGCTGCTGATCCAGATCGACACTGTTTTGGTCCAGTGCCGGCTGGGTTTGCACAGTGTAAGCGGGACGTACCCGTTCGGCCACACCGGCCACTGTGGAAACGGTGCGCAGATGGCGCGGATCGGTGCCGGCCAGCCCCTCGGCCGCCGAAGGCACGGTGGCCCGCGCCAACGCCGATTGGCCTGCGGGTGTGACCCCAGCCGTGGAACCACTGCCCGCGCTACCCAGACCCTGCACCCGCGCCAGGGCGCGCTGGAAGTCGAAGTCACGTGCCACATAGCCGGGCGTGTCGGCGTTGGCGATGTTGCTGGCAATGACCTGCTGGCGGTAGGCGCGCAGCTGCAGCACCTGCCCCAGCAGGTCCATGCGTTCGGTCAGGCGGTTCAACATGACGGGCCTCAGTGGACGTGGACGGTGTGCCGAGCGTGGCCGCAGACGAACGGCGGTGGGTGCGGTAACTGGCACGCTGCGGCCTTGCCTGCGACGTATTGTCAAAAAACTTGAGAGCCGACAAAGGGCGAAATAGCGGTCAGCGAGCAGCCGTTCTCGTGCTTTCGATGGGCGGCCTGCGTGCTACAGTGACCGGCGTGAAACGCACCGCCCCTGCCCCCGACCGCTTGCGCGCCCTGCGTGCGTGGGTACTGGTGTGTGCGCTGTTGCCGGGGATGGCGTCGGCACTAAACGGCGGGCCTGACGGCGTCGCCGATGGCCCCCTGGTCGGCTCCCCCGATTGGCAGGCACGTATCGCGGCATGGCTGGCGGGACTGGCCTCCGGGCAACTGGGCGACGCGCTGCCTGCTGCTGCGCCGGCCGTACCGCTGCGTCCCCAGATCACCGTCGGGCGCCTGGACAGCCGACTGCATCTGGCCCCGTGCGCCCGCGTGGAACCGTACCTGCCCAGTGGCACCCGGCTGTGGGGCCAGACCCGCATCGGCCTGCGCTGCACCCAGGGTCCGGTGGCATGGAATGTGTTTTTGCCGGTACACATCCAGGTGTGGGGGCCCGGCTGGGTGCTGAGGCGGCCGGTTGTGGCCGGGCAGACGCTGGAGGCGACGCATGCCGAACTGGCGGAAGTGGACTGGACAGTACACCGCGACGGGGTGCTGGTGCGTCCGCAGGACTGGCGCGGACTGCAGGCTGCGCGCTCCCTAGCGGCTGGGCAAGTTCTGCGCCCCAGTCTGGTGCGCCCCCCACAGGTGTTCGACGCTGGGCAGACGGTTCGTCTGCGCCTGAGCGGGCCCGGATTCGAGGTGACCGCCACCGGCGAGGCCCTGGGTGCCGGCCGCGTTGGTGAGACGGTGCGCGTGCGCCTGCCCAACCGGCGCGTGCTGCTGGGCACGGTGGTCGATGCCCAGACGGTGACGGCGGCGCTGTAGCGCCCAGGCCACCGCCGGTAACGCGGGCACGGCTGGCACACCGAATACCGTCTGTCAGCATAAACCGGAAAAAAGGGGTAAAGTCCGCACTCGACGTGCCGATAACGCTCTCAGACGGCCCCGGCTCGGGGTCTGGAGAGTGCCATGAAAGTCAACAACGCACCTGAATCCAAGCTAGGCCTGACGACTCCGGTGACCAAGCGCACCGCGGAGGGGGCGAGTACGGCTGTCGGTAACAGCACCCGCCTAGCCCCTGCAGAAGGCGCCAGCGTGCGTCTGTCACCCGTCACGCAGGTCATGACCAACGGCGTGGCGCGCTCGGGCACCGACAGCTTCGATGCCGCCAAGGTCCAAGCCATGCGCACGGCCATCCAAAACGGCAGCTTCTCGGTCAACGCCGAGGCTATTGCCGACAAAATGCTGAGCCAGGCGCGGGAATGGCTGGGCGTGGCGGCGGGGCCGCGCCGCTTCGGTTGACCCCACCCCGATGACCGCGTCCGCCGACTGGATCGACCGCCTGCACCAGCTGCGCGCGCGGCTTGACGAGGCGCTGGCCATCGCCACCCAGCATGCGGCCGGCGCAGTTGACGCCCAGGCCTGGTCGCGAACGTGTGCCGCGCTGGCCGAGGCGTTCGCGGCCGCACGTCCGTGCGGCAACCCCCCCGTCAGGGACGCGGTAACCGCGGCCGTGGTCGCCGATATTGGCGTGCGCATTCAGATGCTGATGGACATGAATACACGGCTGCAAGCCGCCAACCGCTTGGCGTTGACGCAGCTGCTGCCGCAGGATGCGCTGCAGACCTATGCACAGCTGGGTCGGCAGGCGCGCGGGCGCATGCCGTACCGCTAAGCCGCCACCTGCCCGCGTCAGTGGGCGCGCAGCTTGGCGCGCAACCGCGCCACGGCTTGCGAGTGCAGCTGGCTGACCCGCGACTCGGTCACCCCCAGCACGGCCGCGATCTCTTTCAGATTCATGTCGTGCTCGTAGTACATGCTCATCACGTACTGCTCGCGCTCGGGCAGCTTACCGATAGCCTCGATCAACGCGGCGCGCATACGCTGGTCGGCCAGCATGCGCTCTGGGTCGCTGGCGTCGTCGGCGGGCAGATGGCGGTCGAGAAAGGCGTCATCGTCGTCGCCGCGACCGCCCAGATCCTCCAGGTACACGAGCTGGATGCCACGCATGCGCGACAGCAGCTCCTGATACTCGGTCAGCGACAGGCCCAGCTCCTGGGCGATTTCGGACTCGCGCGGCGCGCGCTGCAGCCGCTGCTCCAGGCGCTGGATGGCCGCTTCGATGTCCTTGTGCAACTTGCGCTCGCCGCGACTCATCCAGTCGGCCCCGCGCAGCTCGTCGAGCATGGCGCCACGGATGCGCTGGCTGGCAAAGGTCTCGAACTGCACCCCCATCGACGGCTCGTAGCGGGCCAGGGCTTCATTCAGACCGATCATGCCCACCTGGATCAGATCGTCGAGCTCCACGCTGGCGGGCAGCCGCGCAATCATCAGATGTGCCAGACGGTGCACCAGCGGCGCGTACTGGCGCAACAGCGCATCACGATCGAGTGTGCCCTTGGGCGTGTACATCGAAAACTCCGGCGGGCGCAGCGGCCGTGGTCTGGCGGCGGCAGTGGTCAGCATGTCGGCCCTGCGCTCCCCGCCTCGCCGGCGACATCCATCATCCACGCTGCGTCCAGCAGCCGCGCCAGAACGTCATCGGTGCCTGGCTGACCCGCAACGGCCTCATGATACCCCAGCGTCCAGACCGTCGGCACCCAATTCAGGTGCACACGGCAGGTACGCTGCAGCGCCGTGCAGGTGGCCTGCACGGCCCCCTCGGGATATGCCCCCTCGCCACCGGCCAGGGCCACGACGATGGGCTGCAAACCCGCCGCATGCAGGCGCTTGAGGCTGCGGTATCCATCGACAAGGGCGGCGGGCTCAGCACGCAGGGCCACCAGCGGATGGTTGCCCCCACCAGGCCACCAGCGCACCAACGACTCCACCGGGGCATGCCACAGCCACACCTCGGCCGCATCAACGTCGTCCCCCCAGCTCTGTGGCGTGCCCTCGAGCACCCGGCAGTCCAGTCCCCAGTCCCGATACCCCTGGTGCAACCGCCACAGCAACTCCAGCGCCGCGTTCGTGCGCCCGCCGGCCACCACGGCCAGCACGCGCAGCGGAGCGCACAGCTGCCAGGCCAGCAAACCAGCCGCTTGGTCGCGGATCGGCTCAAGCATGAGCGCCCTCCGGCTGCCAGTTCGACACCACCGGATCGGTGAAGAAGAAGGGCAGTTCGGCCCGGCTGGGCTCGAATGCCGACTTGCCGTGTCCACCCATCGACAGGCGCACCAGCGTCGCGGCATCGGCGCGCTGCCAGTCTTCCGGCACGCGTTGCCCGGTGCTCAGTCCACGCACCACCGCCTGGTGGCGGATCAGCGTATCCACCGCGGGACCGAGCTTGGCCGCCTCGTCCACTTTGGACAGGATCACGCCGTGCAGCGGCGTGTCGCGGTAGGCGGCAAAAACGTCGTCGAGCGTGTCGCCGTGGCCGCCGGCATTGACCACCAGCAGCTTCTTGATTTGGGGCGCAGCCAGCTGCGCCAGCATGTCCTGAATGCGGGGATCCTTCTGGCCCAGGCCTGCCGTGTCGATGATGACCATGCGCTTGTTGGCCAGCAGCTGCAGCAGATCCTGCAGGGCGGCGCGGTCATGGGCGAGGTGGGCCACCACCCCCAGCATCCGTCCGTAGGCCCGCAGCTGTTCGAAGCCCGCGACGCGGTAGGTGTCGAGCGTGATCAAGCCGACGCTGTTGGCGCCATAAGCCTTGACGCACTGCGCCGCCAGCTTGGCGGCGGTCGTGGTCTTGCCGACACCGGTGGAGCCGATCAGGGCGAACACCCCCCCCTCATCGCACAGGTTCCCGGGCTCGCGCGCCACACGCAGATTGCGCGTCAGCACCTCCAGCGTCCAGCGCCAGGCGTCGGCCGCGCCCAGGTGTGCCGGCAGTCGCTCCAGCACGGCCCGCGCCACGGTGGGCGAGTAGCCCGCGCGCACAAACTTGTGCATCAGCTGTGACTGGATCGGATTGAGACGCGACTGCCCGAGCCACGCCAGCATCTGGAAACGCTCCTCCATGAGGGCCTTGAGCGTGTCGAGCTGCTGCGCCAGCGCCGCCGCCTCGGCCGCAGTGCCGGCCGGCGCGGCCGCCGCTGCCCGGGTGTCGGCACGCGGCGTGGCGGTGGCCGACTGCGCGGCGGCGGGGCGCGTCGGCCGTGCCGCTGCGCTGCGCGGCGTTGCCTCGGCGGCGAACGGCAGCGCCATGGCGTCGGCGCTTGGTGGCCGCGCCGGGTCGCTGCCGCGTGTCGGGGCCGCCGCTGCCGCGCCCCCCGCGCCCTGCAGCGCTTCACGGCGCTTGCGCAGCATGCGCTCGCGCACATACTCCTGAAACGACAGCGTGCTCATCGCCAGCGTTTCGGTATCCTGCGCCACGCTGCTGTCGGGCGACAGCGGGGGCAGCTGTGCCGCGGCGCGTTGCTGCAAGCCCAGCGTGGCCCGTCCCGACCGCCCTACCGATGCCTCGGGCAGCGCGCTGCGGGCCGCCGCGGCCGGCGCCGCCTGTGCGGCGATGCTCGACAGCTGGTCTTCCGAGGTGGCCACCACCTCGAATCCCTGCTCGGTGGAGCGCGACGACAGGATCACGGCTTGCTCGCCGAAAGCGGCGCGCGCCAGCGCCATGGCCTCGCGCGAATTAGGGGCGACGAATCGTTGCGCGTTCATGCGGGCTCTCCAATGATCGGGCCGATGCGGATGGTGTGGGTGTCAGGGATCTCGCTGTGCGCCAGCACCTGCAGCCGCGGTGCGGCCCGGCGCAGCAGGCGCGCCACGGCCTGGCGAATGGCATCGGGCACCAGCAGCACAGCGGGCACGCCGTGTTCTTCCTGGCGGGTGGCCACTTGCGCGGCCGACTGCGTCAGCATCTCGGCAATGCCGGGGTCGAGTGCCCCGCCACCCTGGCCGCCCAGCGCCTGGGTCAACAGCCGCTCCAGCCCGGGCTCGATGGCAATGACCTCCAACTCCTGCACCGGGCCGTAGATCTGCTGCACGATGGCGGGCGACAGCGCCTGGCGCACGCGGCGCGCCAGCTCCACCGGGTCCGTCGTCTGGCTGGCGTGTTCGGCCAGCGTCTCGACGATGGTGCGGATGTCGCGGATGTGCACGCCTTCCTCCAGCAGCAGTTGCAGCACTTTCTGGAACACGCCAATCGGCACCGGAGTCGGAATCACCTCGTCGATGAGCTTGGGCGCGATCTTGCGCACATGCTCGACGAGCTCCTGCACCTCGGTGCGGCTGAGCAGCCGCGCGGCGTGCACCTGCATCAAGTGTGACAAATGGGTGGCCAGCACGGTCTCGGCATCAACCACGGTATAGCCCGCCATTTGCGCGTTTTCGCGCTGGCGCTCGTCGATCCAGGTGGCCGGCAGGCCAAACGCCGGGTCTTGCGTTGCCTGCCCGATGAGCGGAGTGTGAATGTGCCCCGGGTTGATGGCCAGGTACTGCCCGGGCAGCACCTCGCCCTCGCCGACGACGACGCCACGCAGTGTGATGCGGTAGCTGGTGGGTTTGAGTTCGAGGTTGTCGCGCACATGCACCGGCGGCGGCAGGAACCCCACCTCCTGCGCGAACTTCTTGCGCACGCCTTTGATGCGAGTCAGCAGGTCGCCGCGGCGGGTGCGATCCACCAGCGTAATCAGGCGATAGCCCAGCTCCAGCCCGAGCAGATCGACCGGCTGCAGGTCGTCCCAAGTGGCTTCGGTGTCGGCCGGCGCCTGCGCCGCCTGCTGCGCCGCCAGCGCCTCGGGCGAGGGTTTGGCACGCTCGCGCGCCAGCCAGTAGGCCACCGAGCCGATCAGCGCCGCAAAGGTCAGGAACACCAGGTTCGGCATGCCGGGCATCACGCCCAGCAGCGTCAGCACACCGGCGGTCACCCCCAGCACCTTGGGCGAGTCGAACACTTGGGCCACGATCTGCTGGCCCAGATCCTCTTCCTTGCCCACGCGCGACACCACCATCGCCGCCGCCACCGAGATCAGCAGCCCCGGCACCTGGGCCACCAGCGCATCACCCACCGACAGCGTGATGTAGCTGTGTGCCGCCTGCTCCAGCGTCAGGTCGTGCTGCAGCAGGCCGATGGCAAAGCCGCCAATGATGTTGATCAGCAAAATCAAAATGCCAGCGATGGCGTCGCCACGCACGAACTTCGACGCACCGTCCATGTTGCCGAAGAAGTCCGCCTCCTCCGCGACCTCGGCGCGGCGGCGTTTGGCCTCGGCCTGATCGATCAGCCCGGCGTTGAGGTCGGCGTCGATCGCCATTTGCTTACCAGGCATCGCATCCAGCGTAAATCGCGCACCCACCTCGGCGATGCGCTCAGCGCCCTTGGTGATGACGACGAAGTTGATCACCACCAGAATCAGAAACACGATCAGGCCGACGGCGAAGTTGCCCCCGATGAGGAAGGTGCCAAACGCCTCGATGACCGCGCCGGCCGCGCCCGGGCCGGTGTGCCCCTCCATCAGCACCACGCGCGTGGAGGCGACGTTGAGCGACAGCCGCAGCAGCGTCGTCAGCAGCAGCACCGTCGGGAAGACCGCAAAGTCCAGCGCCCGCCGCATGTAGGCGGCCACCATCATCACCGTCAGCGCGATGGCGATATTGAGCGTGAAAAAGGTGTCGAGCAGCCACGGCGGCAGCGGCAGCACCAGCATGGCCAGCACCAGCATCACCAGCGCAGGGGCGGCCAGCGCCTGGCCGTGCCCGCGCCAGGGCATCAGGCGTTGCTGAAGGGATTGCAGGACGGCGTTCATGGCCGGTTCTTTCCAGTGGACTCAGACGGGGGATGGGTTGCCGCGGCGGCTCGCCCGTGCAGCGGATCGAGCTCGGGCGGCACAGCGGGTTGCGGCGGCGTGGGCATCGGGCCCTGCCCGCGCAGCGCGGCCCGCAGCCGGTACACATAGGCCAGCACCTGGGCGACTGCGGTGTACAGCGCCGCCGGCACTGGCTCATCCAGCTCGGTGTGCGCATACAGGGCGCGCGCCAGCATCGGCGCCTGCAGCACCGGCACCCGCGCGTCGCGCGCCACATCACGCATGCGCAGCGCCAGCAGATCGGTGCCCTTGGCAATCACGTGCGGCGCGGCCATCGTGCGCTCGTCGTAACGCAGCGCCACCGCGTAGTGGGTCGGGTTCATCACCACTACGTCGGCCTCGGGCACGCGCCGGATGCTGTGGCCGTACGCAATCTCGCGCGCACGCTGCCGCCGCTTGCTCTTGATAAGCGGATTGCCTTCGGTTTCCTTGTGCTCGTCTTTGACTTCTTGCAGCGTCATGCGCAGCTGGTGTCGATACAGGTACTGTTGCAGCGGCACATCGACCGCGGCCACCAGCAGCACCACGGCCAGCAGCGACGACACCCCCACAAAAAACCAGTCGCCGGCCTGCGCCAGCGCCGCTTCCAGCGGCCGCAGCAACAGCGTGGCAAACCCCTGCAGATGCGCCGTCACATACAGCCCCCCGATGACCGCCAGCAACGCCGTCAGCGCCAGCAGCTTCAGCACCTCGAACAGCTGCTGGCGCGAAAACAGGCGCTTGAGTCCGCTGAGCAGCCCGATCTTGGACAGCTCCGGGACCAGCGGCTTGGTGCTGAACGCGTACGAGCCGGCGGCCAGCAGCGCAAACACCACCGCGGCCGCCACCGCCAGGCCCAACGGCAGGTAGTAGCCCAACCCCAGCCACAGCCCCTCGCCCAGGCGCTCCAGCATGTGGCGCGGCTCCTGCACCGCCGGGTTGTCGAAGCGCAATCCGGCGCGCATCACGGCGCGCAGGCGCTCGTAAGCCAGCGGCAGCGTCACCCACAGCAGGGTCAGCCCACCACCCAGCACCGCCAGATGCGTCAGGTCGCGCGAGCGTGGCACCTGGCCCTGCTCGCGCGCCTTTTGCAAACGCCGCGGCGTGGCTGGCTGGTTCTTGTCTTGGGTAGATTCCATCGCGGCTGACGCTGTCCTGTCAGCCGCATTGTGGGGCGCCGCCCACCCGTTCTAAAGCGCAAATAGCCGGGGCCCGCCCCCGTTTTACCGCCGCCTCAAAAGCCCAGGCTGGCCAGCAGGTCGTCCACCTGCTGCTGATTAGTGACGACGTCGCTGCGCCCTTCCGGATTGACCACCGGACCGGACAGATCGCGCCCGGCGGCGGGCGACTCGGCCGGCGTTGCCGCCACCGGGGATGCCGCCGCCTCCACCGCATGCCCGCTGTATGGGGCCGTCTCGAGCAGCAGCTGCACCAGCTGCTGCTCCAGGGTACCCGCCAGCGCCACCACCTTCTTGATAACCTGACCGGTCAGATCATGAAAGTCCTGCGCCATCATGATCTCGGTGAGGTGGTGATCGGTGCGCTCGGCCGCCTGCTGGATCTGGCTCGACCACTCCAGCAGCTCCGGCATGGCCCACTTCAGCCCCGGCACGGCGCCGATCGTCTGCACCAGCTGACGGCTGCTGTCGATGACCTTTTGCTGCTCAGCCTTGGCCTCATCGACGCGGTTGAGCACCTTCTCGGCCGCTTCGCCGGTCAGCCGTGCGATGTACTCCAGCCGGCTGCGCGCGTCCGGCAGTTCGCCTACCGCGTCCTTGAGGGCCGGCATATACCCCAGCGCCTTCAGCGCCTCGTGCAGCTCGCGCGTGATCTCGCCCAGACGCTGGTAGATGTCTGCCCGGGGGTCCCCCCCTGCTGCTGGTGTCGCGTGCTCGGACATGCCCCTCCCCTTCGTCGCGCCCGAACGGACGCCTCACGCCCAACCCATCTTGCGAAAGATGTTGGTCAACTTCTCTTCCAGCGTCGCCTTCGTAAAGGGCTTGACGATGTAGCCGGCCGCTCCGCCCTGGGCGGCGGCGATGATGTCTTCCTTGCGCGCCTCGGCCGTGACCATCAGCACCGGAATGTGCTTGAGCTTGTCGTCGGATTTGATCTGGGTCAGCAGCTCGAACCCGTTCATGTTCGGCATGTTGATGTCGGTGATAACCATGTCGAACCTGCCGTTGCGCAGCTTGTGCAGCGCTGCCGCACCATCCTCGGCCTCGTCGGCATCGGCGTGCCCGAGTTCCTTGAGCAGGTTGCGCACGATGCGACGCATCGTGGAGAAATCGTCGACGATCAGAAATCGGATATCGGCCATGGAGTGCTCCAACCGCAATGCCCGTAGTTTACGGGTTCGGGCGCCCACCGGGACGTGCCAAGCCTTCAGCCGACGGCAGAGCAGGCACTGCCGGCGACACTGCAGGCGGAGCCGCCCCCCCACCCGCAGCCTGCGGATCGGCCTCCAGCGACTGCAGCATGCGCTCTTCGGCCTCACGCGTCAGCACCAGGATACTGATGCGGCGGTTGCGCGGGTCGTTCGGACTGTCGGGCAGCAGCAGCCGCTTGTCGGCCATGCCCACCACGCGTGCGAGTTTGCCCTCCGGCAGACCGGCGGCCACCAGCTCGCGCCGGGTCGCATTGGCCCGGTCGGCGGACAACTCCCAATTGCTGTAGGCGCGCTCGCCACTGCCGTAGGGGGAGGCGTCGGTGTGGCCCGCGAGCTCGACACGGTTGTCGACCTCGCGCAACACCTGGGCAATGGCACGCAAAATCTCCCGCATGTGGGGGCGCAGCAGGGCACTGCCGGCGTCGAACATCGGTCGGTTCTGCTCGTCCACGATTTGGATGTACAGACCATCCTGCACCATCTCCATGCGGATCTGGTTCTGCAGATCAGCCAGTTGCGGATTGGCCTTGAGGATACCTTCGAGCTTGTCGCGCAGGGTGGCGATACGCAGTTTGTCCTGGCGGATCATTTCGGCACGCGCCAGCTGCGCCCCGATCTCGCGCACCTTTTGCTCGATGTCGCCGCTGGCCACTTCGCCAACGCTCTTGGTCAGGTCGTCGCCGCCCCCTTGCAAAATGCTGGTCGCCCCCCCCGAGCCCGGCCCGCCAAACAACATCACTTTCAGCGGTTGGTTGAAATACTCGGCAATGCCTTTGCGGTCGCCCTCTGTCGTGGAGCCAAGCAACCACATCAGCAAGAAGAACGCCATCATCGCCGTCACGAAATCGGCGTAGGCAATCTTCCAGGCGCCCCCGTGCGCCCCGTGTCCGCCCTTCTTGACGCGCTTGACGATGATGGGCTGCAGGGACTTGCCGTTGGTGGCCATGGCGCGGTCTCGACGCTCAGACAGGGGCAGTGGGGCCGGTCACGGCGTCACTTCTTCTTGACGTGGGCTTCGAGCTCGTTGAACGCCGGCCGCTCGGTCGAAAACAGCACCTTGCGTCCGAATTCGATGGCGGTCATCGGCGCGTAGCCCTGCATGCTGGCCAGCAACACCGTCTTGATGCACTGCAACTCCTTACTCGCCTCCTCGAGTTTTTGCTCCAGCAAGCTGGCCAACGGTTCGGCAAACCCATAAGCCAGCAAAATACCGAGGAAGGTCCCCACCAGGGCGGAGCCGATCATGCCGCCGAGCACGGCCGGGGGTTGCCCCACCGAGCCCATGGTGTTGACCACCCCCAGCACCGCGGCCACGATGCCGAATGCGGGTAGTGCCCCGGCCAGGCGCTGCAGCGCGGCCACCGCCGCATGCTGCTCAGCGTGGTGCGTCTCCAGCTCGGCGTC
Organism: Tepidimonas sp.; assembly: GCF_036824975.1. Lineage (GTDB taxonomy): Bacteria > Pseudomonadota > Gammaproteobacteria > Burkholderiales > Burkholderiaceae_C > Tepidimonas. The sequence continues at coordinate 29,003 of NZ_DAISZC010000005.1, read as the reverse complement.
CATGATCGATTCGATCTCGTGCGCGTTGAGGTTGCCCGACACCATCAGGCGCAGGTAGTCGGTGATGAACTCCACCGTGTGGTGGTCACTGGCAATGGTCGGGTACTTCTGAAACAGCGGCGACGCCTCGGGGTTCTCGACGTCACCTTCGATCGCCATCAGCCCCTCCTTGCGCGCTTTCTGCAAAATGTCATACAGGAGCGCCAGCAAGTCCATGAAGCGCTCTTTGGTGTACTTCGCCCCCTTGAAGCAGGCGCCCAGTCCACGCCCGACACCTTTGAGCACCTTCATCAAATTGCCTGCAATGAAAGCGCCGATGGCCGCTCCGAAGATGGTGACCATCTCAAACGGCAGCGCTTTCAGGATGACCCCGATATTGCCACCGTGGATGATGAAGACGCCGAAGATGCAGCCGATCGCGACGAGCCAGCCGACGATGACGAACATGGGACGGTCCTGTCAGGAGGAGTACACGGATTGTATCGGTACGCCTTGCCGTCTCATGCCAGCAGTGCGACGCCTCAACGCCCCGCCCCTTGCGCGCGCAGTAGGGCGAGCCAGCGCGCCAACGCCACGCCGTAGCGGCGCCACCAGCGCCAGCCCCGCCAACCCAGCAACGCGGCCGCCCATAGCCGCCGCGGACGCCGCACCAGCAGCCAGCCCGCCACCAGCGCCGGCACCCAGGGATGGGCGCGCACCCAGCGCCACCCGCGCCGGGCGCTGTCGGCCCCTTGCCACAGCGGGCCCAGCGCCTGCCCATGCCGCGCCAAACGCTCCCGCAGCACGGTGGACCGGTGCACCAGCACCGCCTGCCGCTGCCGCAGGCGCTCGCCCAGTGACGGCTGTGGCGCCGCTGCCGTCTCAGGGCTGGCCATGCAGGCGCTCCCGGTCACGCGCCAGTTCGGCCAGACTGGCCTCGAACCAGCGCACCCCGGCAACGATGCGACGCGCCGCCAAGGCGGCCGTCACCCCACCGGCCAGGAATAAAGTGGCCAACACCGCCAGCGCCAGCACGCGGTGGCTGTCCCACAGCACCACGGTCAACAGCGCCGCCAGAAAACCCAGCCCCAGCGCCAGCAGCACTGCGGCTGCCACCGTCCAGGCCAAGCCCCGCGCCACGTCGATTGCATGAGCGGCGGCCTCGACACCGAGCAGCGCCAAGCGCACACGCAGCAGCTCGAGCGCGTCGAGCACACCACCACGCACGCCCTCCCACACCGACTCGGCGCCACCGGGCACCGCCGCGTCTGCAGCGGGCCCGTCACGTGTTTGGCTGAAACGGCCCATGGGGGCGGTGACCACCGCAGTCGCGCCTCAGCGCCGACCGATCAGCAGCCCCACCAGCAGACCGACGCCGGCTGCCACCCCGATCGCCTTCCAGGGGTGTTCATGCACGTAGTCATCGGTGGCCCGCGCCACCTCACGGGTGCGCTCGCGCAGCGCCGCTTCGGCATCGGCTAGGCGGTAGCGTGCGTTGCGCAGGTTCTCCTGCAGACGCTCGCGCAGCTCCGCCACCTTTTCGCCGGTAGATTGGGCGGTGGCGGCCAGCAGTTCCTCGGCGTCGGCCACGACGACCTTCAAGTCGGCCACCAGCTTGTCTTTCGGTTGCAGGGTGTTGTCGGTCATGGCGCTCTCTCCTGTGACGATGCGTGATCTCTACGCGGTCACTATAGCACGGCACCTTACGCGGGTTGCGGATTGCGCAGCCGGATGTGCAGCTCGCGCAACTGCTTTTCGTCCACCGGGCTGGGCGCGTGCGTCAGCAGGCACTGGGCGCGCTGCGTCTTGGGGAACGCAATCACGTCGCGGATCGACTCGGCACCGGTCATCAACGTCACCAGCCGGTCCAGACCGAAGGCCAGCCCGCCGTGCGGCGGCGCACCATACTGCAGCGCATCGAGCAGGAAGCCGAACTTGGCACGCGCCTCCTCGGGGCCAATCTTCAGCGCCGCAAACACCTTGCTCTGCACGTCGGCGCGGTGGATGCGCACCGAGCCGCCGCCCAGCTCCCAACCGTTGAGCACCATGTCGTAGGCCTTGGCCAGACAGGCGCCGGGGTTGGTCTCCATCCAGTCCTCGTGGCCGTCCTTCGGCGCGGTGAAGGGGTGGTGCACCGCCACCCAGCGCTGCTCCTCCTCGTCGTATTCGAACATCGGGAAGTCCACCACCCACAGCGGGGCCCAGCGGTCCTCGAACAGCCCGTGGCTGCGGGCAAACTCGCCGTGCCCGATCTTGACGCGCAGCGCACCCATGGCGTCGTTGACGATCTTGGCTTTGTCGGCACCGAAGAAGATGAGGTCGCCGTTTTGCGCGCCGCTGCGCTGCACGATGGCCTGCAGCGCCGCGTCGTGCAGATTTTTGACGATGGGCGACTGCAAGCCATCGCGCCCGGCGGCCACGTCGTTGACCTTGATCCAGGCCAGGCCCTTGGCGCCGTAGATCTTGACGAATTCGGTGTAAGCGTCGATTTCGCTGCGCGAAAACACCCCGCCGCCCGGGATGCGCAGCGCCACCACGCGGCCGCCCGGCATGTTGGCCGGAGTGCTGAAGACCTTGAAGTCCACGTCCTTCATCACGTCGGTGAGCTCGGTCAACTCGAGCTTGACGCGCAGGTCGGGCTTGTCGGAACCAAAACGCGCCATCGCCTCGGCGTAGGGCATGATGGGGAAGTCGCCCAGATCGACGCCAATGGTGTTGGCAAACACCGTCTTGATCATGTCCTGGAACAGGTCACGGATCTCCTGCTCGGTCAGGAACGAGGTCTCGATGTCGATCTGCGTGAACTCCGGTTGACGGTCGGCGCGCAGGTCTTCGTCGCGGAAGCACTTGGTGATCTGGTAGTAGCGGTCGAAGCCCGCCACCATCAGCAGCTGCTTAAACAACTGCGGCGACTGCGGCAGCGCGTAGAACATGCCGTCGTGCACGCGGCTGGGCACCAGGTAGTCGCGCGCGCCCTCCGGCGTGCTCTTGGTCAGCATCGGCGTCTCGATGTCGATGAAGCCGTGCGCATCCAAAAACTTGCGCGCCTCCATCGCCACGCGGTAGCGCAGCATCAGGTTCTTCTGCATGTACGGGCGGCGCAGGTCGAGCACACGGTGGGTCAGGCGCGTGGTCTCGGACAGGTGTTCGTCGTCGAGCTGGAACGGCGGCGTCACCGACGGGTTGAGCACCGTAATGGCGTGACACAGCACCTCGACCCCACCGCTGCGGATGGCCGGATTGACGGTCCCTTCGGGACGGGCCCGCACCACCCCCTGCACCTGGATGCAGTACTCGTTGCGCAGGCTCTCGGCGGTGGCGAACATCTCGGGGCGGTCGGGGTCACACACCACTTGCACCGTGCCCTCGCGGTCGCGCAGGTCGATGAAGATGACGCCGCCGTGGTCGCGCCGGCGGTTGACCCAGCCGCACAGGGTGACGGATTGCCCGATCAGGACTTCGCTGACCAGGCCACAGTAGGTGGTGCGCATCTGCATAGATTGACCTTGTTGAATGTCCCAAACGGATCCGGGGGTCACGGCGTGTCCGGCAGCGGCACGCCGCGCCGCTGCCCGGGGACGATGACCCCCATCGAAATGACGTGGGTGAGCGCCTCGTCCACCGACATGGCCAGTGGTACGACGTCACGCCGGTGCACCATCACGAAGTAACCCCCGGTCGGGTTGGGCGTGGTGGGAACGTAGACGCTCAGATAGTCCTGCGGCGGCAGGTGGCGCGCGACGTCCCCGCCGGGGGCGCCGGTCAGAAACGCAATGGTCCACATGCCCTCGCGCGGCCACTGCACCAGCAGCGCCTGCCGGAATGCGTTGCCCTTTTCGGACAGCAGGGTGTCGGACACCTGCTTGACGCCGGAGTAAATGGAGCGCACCACCGGAATGCGCTGCAGCAGCGCGTGCCACCAGCCAATGAGCTGGTTGCCGACATAGTTGGACGCGAACGCCCCGATGCCCAGCACGATGGCCAAAGCCAGCAGCACACCCAGCCCCGGCGGGCGCACCCCCAGCCAGCGCTCGGGCTGCCAGGCTTCGGGCAGAATGTTCAGGGTCTGGTCCAGGGTGGACAGCACCCAGTCCAGCACCCAAAGGGTCACGATCAGCGGCGCCAGCACCAGCAACCCGGCGACGAACCAGCGTCGCAGGGCCGCCGCGAAGCGCGCGCGCTCAATGACAGGCACAGGAAGCCCCGCACGGGGTGCTCGCACCCGCGCTGTCGCTGTTGCTGGTCGCGCTGTCGCCGCCTTTGGCGCCGTCGTCGCTCTTGGAGGTGGCCGCACCAGCCGCCGCCCCGGCGCCGCCGCGGAAGTCGGTCACGTACCACCCCGTACCCTTGAGCTGAAAGCCCGCCGCAGTCACCTGTTTGCGGAATGTACCCGCGCCACAGGCCGGACACACGGTCAGCGGCTCATCCGACACTTTCTGCAGCACATCCTGGGCATAGCCGCAGGAATCACACTTGTATGCGTAGATAGGCATGGCAACACCTGCTTGGGAACGTCGAATAGGAAAACGCCAACGCTCTGAAAAACCGCTCATTATAGAGTGAGGGTGACGGCGAACGGATTCAAGCCCGGGCGTGCCGCAGCGCGCCTCGGCTCACCACAGCCGCAGGCGCAGCCACCACTGCATGGCCATCAGCCCGGCCACGAAGCCAAACAGCACATAGATCACCATCATCAGCAGGCGCTGGGTGCGGCGTTGCTCCTGCACCAGGCGGTCGATGTCGCGCCGCAGATCGGTGGGGCGCTGGCGCAGGTAGTCGTGCAGCAGGCGCGGCAGCTCGGGGATGAGCTTGGCGTAGTGAGGGGATTCGGCCTTGAGCTGGTTCCAGAAACGCTTCGGCCCCACCTGCTCCACCATCCAGCGCTCCAGAAATGGCTTGGCGGTGCTCCACAGGTCCAGATCGGGGTCAAGTTCGCGCCCCAGCCCCTCGATGTTGAGCAGGGTCTTTTGCAGCAGCACCAGCTGCGGCTGGATCTCGACGTTGAAGCGGCGCGAGGTCTGAAACAGTCGCATCAGCACCATGCCCAGCGAGATCTCTTTCAGCGGCCGGTCGAAGTAGGGTTCGCAGACCGCGCGGATGGCCGCCTCCAGCTCGTCCACCCGCGTTTGCGGCGGCACCCAACCCGACTCGATGTGCAGCTCGGCCACGCGCTTGTAGTCGCGGCGGAAAAACGCGGTGAAGTTCTGCGCCAGATATTCCTTGTCGTACTGGGTGAGGGTGCCGACAATGCCGAAGTCCAGCGAGATGTAGCGGCCGAAGGTCTGCGGCTCCAAGCTGACCTGGATGTTGCCGGGGTGCATGTCGGCGTGGAAAAACCCGTCGCGGAAGACTTGGGTGAAGAAAATCGTCACGCCGTCACGCGCCAGCTGCTTGATGTCCACACCGGCCTCGCGCAGGCGCTGCACCTGGCTGATGGGCACTCCGCGCATGCGCTCCATCACCAGCACGTCGGTGCGGCAGTACTCCCAGATCATCTCGGGGATCAGCACCAGGTCCAACCCGGCCATGTTGCGGCGCAGCTGGGCGGCGTTGGCCGCTTCGCGCATCAGGTCCAGCTCGTCGTGCAGGTACTTGTCGAACTCGGCCACCACCTCGCGCGGCTTCAGGCGTCGGCCATCGCGCGACAGCCGCTCCACCCACGCTGCCATGGTGCGCATCAGCGCCAGGTCCTTCTCGATGACGGGCAGCATGTAGGGGCGCAACACCTTCACCGCCACCTCACGCCCGTCGTTGAGCACCGCAAAATGCACCTGCGCGATGGAGGCGCTGGCCACCGGCTCGCGCTCGAAGTGGGCGAATATCGCGTTGAGCGGCTTGCCGAAAGCGCGCTCGATGGTGGCGATGGCCACGTCGGAGGGAAACGGCGGCACGCGGTCCTGCAGCCGCGCCAGCTCGTCGGCGATGTCGGGTGGCAGCAGGTCGCGCCGGGTGGACAGCACCTGCCCGAACTTGACGAAGATGGGCCCGAGCCGCTCCAGCGCCTGCCGCAGGCGTTGGCCGCGCGGCGCCGACAAGTCGCGCCCCCAGGTCAGCAAGCGGCGCAAACCCGCCAGCAGCGGGTGCTCGAAATGCGACAGCACCAGCTCGTCCAGGCCGTAGCGCAGCACGACCCAGGCGATCACCCAGCCGCGCAGCCACTGCCTCATGGCGCCGCCTCGCCGGCCGGGTCGGTACCGTTCGGGTCGGCAGCGGGACGCCAGCGCTGCGCCCACTGGGCGGAGCGCCGGCGCGCCGCCTGCGCGGCCGGACCGAGCCAGCGCCGCAGCGCAGCGGTCAGCGCACGCGCCTGCTGCACCAGCGTGTGCGCCGCCGCGTCACCCAGCAGCCGCGCCAGATCCTCTTCCACGTCCCAGCGCACGTGGTCCACCACCCACGCCACCTCGGCGGCCAGCTGCACGTCCCCTTCAATGGCCACTTGCGGCCGCTCGCCCGCAGCGATGCGCTGCAGCAGCGCCAGCGGCGCCGGTTCGTCGATGGTCAGGGTCAGATCGGCGGCGCGCTCCTGCCCAGCCGCGCTCTGCAGCAAGCCGGCGGGGCTAAGCCGCACCGGCCACTGCAGCGCCGGCCAGCCCAGCGGCCCCACACCGCCCGAGGCCACCTGCACGCGCACCACTTTGCCGGCATGGCGGCGCAGGCGCTCCATGGCGGCGGGCTCCTGCTGCAACACGTGGTTGAGCAACACCAGCACCCGGTTGCGCAGCTCATCCTGCAGCCACGGGGGAGGCTCCGGCAGCGTCCAGCGGCCTTGGGTATCACGACGCGCAAAGAAAGAGGGGCGATTCATGCCCCCGATTCTGCCGGAATCCGGTCGCCCGCCGCGCTCACGCGCGCCGATGGGCCCCAGCCGCCACGTGCCAACGGTATCGGCTCACTGCAGGGCCTGCACCCCGGCCACCAGCCAGCCCGAGCGGCCCTGCTTCGGCCGGGTGATATTCCAGACTTCGCGAAATGGCGCCGGGCCTTCGGCCGGGTTCTCGCGGATCAACCCCGAAAACTCGACGCTGGCCATGTACTCGTCACCCAGGTCTTCGATGCCCAACAGCTGGGCATCCAGCGACACCACCTCGGTGACGTTGGGCACCCCCGGCGCGCTGGCCTCACGCGCGGCCAACTGCTGCTCGATCTGGGCCAGCATCTCGTCGGTCATCAGCGCCCGCAGCACGGCCGTGTCGCCGCGGTCCCACGCGGCCTGCAGCCGGATAAAGTTGTCCTTGGAGGCGCGCACAAAGCCCTCGACGTCGAAATCGGCGGGAATGTGCCACGTCGGCGCGCCAGCCAGCGCGCTGCCAATCAGCGATCCGGTGGCAGCCCCGCCCGAGGCATCGGCAAACTGCGTGCGCTCCCACGGACGAGCGGAGGCGTCGTTGCCCACTTTGGTGGGTTGGTAGCTGGGTGGCACGACCGGCCCGGCCGCAGCGCCCGAACCCTGCAGCGCCAGTGGCGAGCGCGCCGCGCCAGTGCCACGCCCGCGCCGCAGCCAGGCAAGCGCCGCCAGCGCTACCCCCACCAACAGCAGAATCAGCAAAAACTGAGCAAAGGCCTCGCCGAACCCGAGAGCCGACGCCAGCCACGCCAAACCCAGCCCCGCGGCCAGACCGCCCAGCATCGCTCCCCACGGGCGTGCCCCAGCTGCCGACGGGCCGGGCTGCGCACCCGGCTGCGCCTGCTGGGCCGGTTGCGGCTGCCGCTGCGCCGGTGTCTGCGCGGGCGGCTGCGGAGCCGGCGCGCTGCGCTGCACCACGTTGCCCGATTGCTTGCCTATCGAGCCGCCACCGCCCAGGCGCTTGGCCCATACATCGGCGGAGCCCAGCGCCACCGCCGCCGCCAGCATCCACGTTCCCCAGGTCGTCGCTTTCATCGTCGTCTGCTCCTTGTGGGCCCGCCCTGGCGGGCCCGCGTCAGGTCTTGATGCCCACGTGCAACGCGACCACGCCAGCGGTCAGGTTGTGCACATCGACGTGACCGAAGCCCGCCTCGCGCACCATGGCCCGCAGGGTTTCCTGGTCGGGGTGCATGCGGATCGACTCGGCCAGATAGCGGTAGCTGGCTTCATCGTTCGCCACCCAGCGCCCCAGGCGCGGCAGCACGTGAAAGCTATACCAGTCGTAGGCTTTTTGCAGCGGGGGCGCGACGTGGGAGAACTCGAGCACCAGCAGCTTGCCGCCGACCTTGAGCACTCGATTCATTTCGCGCAGCGCAAGTTCCTTGTGCGTCATGTTGCGCAGACCAAACGCCACCGTCACCAGGTCGAAGTACCCGTCCGCAAACGGCAGTCGCTCGGCATCGCACACCACCGTCGGCAGCACCACGCCGTGGTCGAGCAGCCGATCTCGGCCCTCGCGCAGCATGGTCTCGTTGATGTCGGTGTGCACCACGATGCCGCCCGGCTGGACCTTCGGCGCCAGCGCCAGCGCCAGGTCACCGGTGCCGCCGGCCAGATCGAGCACACGCAGCCCCGGTTGCGGGTTGGCCACCATCACGGCGTACGCCTTCCACCAGCGGTGCAGCCCCGCCGACATCAGATCGTTCATCAGGTCGTAGCGCGGTGCCACCGAGTCGAACACCGCGCGCACACGGCGCGCCTTGTCCCGCTCGTCCACCGTCTGAAAGCCAAAATGGGTCTGGGTCATGCGCGGATGGTAACCCGTTCTCACACGCCACGCAGCGCAGCCGCCCGCAGCACTCAGTGGCGGCCACACCCGGCAGCCGCCGGGGGCGGCATCGGCGCGTCGCGGTCCAGCCCCGCTTCGGCCAGGCGCCGCTCGTAATCGGCCCACAGCGCGTCCTGCTGCGAACCCAGGAAATACAGATATTCCCAGGTGAAGATGCCGCTGTCGTGCCCGTCGGAGAAGGTGGGCTGAACCGCATAATGGCCCACCGGCTCCAGCGCCACGATGTCCACGTGGCGCTTGCCGGTTTGCAGCACGGCCTGGCCGGGGCCGTGCCCTTGCACCTCGGCCGAAGGCGAATACACGCGCATCAGCTCAAAGGGGATGCGAAAGTGCGCGCCGTCGCTGAAGCGCACCTCCAACACGCGCGAGGTGCCGTGCACGGTGATGGACTCGGGAACGGCAGTGAAGGCTGCAGCGGTCATAGTGGGTTCTCCGGAACACAAAGCGGTCACACGATGGGGTGTGGCGTGCGGATGGCCGCGCTCACGGCGGCGGCAGCGCGGCCACGATGGCGGCGTCGCACGCGGCCAACTGCGCGTGCAGGGCGGCCAGACGCTGCGCATCGGGGGGGCGCTGCGGCCCACCCCATACCGGGGACGGAAAATGGCTGTCCCAGTCGAAGCGCGCGATCACGTGCCAGTGCAGGTGCGGCACCACGTTGCCCAACGCCGCCAAATTGATTTTGGTCGGTGCCAACGTCTGGCGCAGGCAGCGTTCGACGGCGGTCACCAGCGCCATGGCGCGCGCCTGCGCCATGCCATCCAGATCGGACCACTCGGCCACATGCGCGCAGGCGATCACGCGGTACCACGCCGGGGCCACGGCCACCTCCGCCCCCAGCGCCCGCACCACGCGCCAGGTGCCATCGCGCCACAGCAGCAGGCCGCCGTCGTCGCGGCACAGCGGGCAGGCGCTGGCGTGGCTGCTCATACCAGTACGCGCTCGATGCCGCCCGCGTTGGCGCGCGCCACGTACTCGGGCAGCCAGTTCTCGCCCAGGATCTGGCGCGCGATCTCGACCACGATGTAGTCGGCCTCCAGCAGCCCGTTGTTGAGGTCTTCACCGTAGCGGCTCAGGCCCTGCAAGCAGCTCGGGCACGACGTCAGGATCTTGGTGCGGCCCGGCGTCAGCGCCACGCCGTGGCGCTCGGCCAGCGCCGCCAGCTGCTGCTCGTTGCGGCGCAGCTCCTGCTCCTTGCGAAAGCGCACTTGCGTCGAGATGTCGGGGCGCGTCACACCCAGCGTGCCCGACTCGCCGCAGCAGCGGTCGCTCAGCAGCACGGCCTCGCCCACCAACGCCTTGACGGTCTTCAGCGGCTCGCGTTGCTTCATCGGGCTGTGGCAGGGGTCGTGGTACAGGTACGCCCCTTGGCCGGGCAGCCGCACACCCTTCTCGAGCAAAAATTCGTGAATGTCGACGATGCGGCAGCCCGGGAAGATGTCCTCGAACCGGTAGCCCTGCAGCTGGTCGTAGCAGGTGCCGCAGCTCACCACCACGGTCTTGATGTCCAGGTAGTTGAGCGTGTTGGCCACGCGGTGAAACAGCACGCGGTTGTCGGTGATGATCTTGTCCGCCTTGTCGAACTGGCCACTGCCGCGCTGCGGGTAGCCACAGCACAGGTAACCCGGCGGCAGCACCGTCTGCACACCGACGTGCCACAACATGGCCTGGGTAGCCAGTCCGACTTGGCTGAACAGGCGCTCGGAGCCGCAGCCGGGAAAGTAAAACACCGCCTCGGTATCGACGCTGGTGCGCTGCGGATCGCGGATGATGGGCACGTACGCCTTGTCTTCGATGTCGAGCAGTGCGCGCGCGGTCTTCTTGGGCAGGCCACCCGGCATCTTCTTGTTGATGAAGTGGATGATCTGCTCGCGCACCGGCCCCGGGCCCACGGTCGACGGCGGCGCTGCCGTCTGGCGCCGCGCCGCACGCTTGAGCAGCTCGTGCGCCAGGCGCTGCGCCTTGAAACCCACATCCACCATCAACGCGCGCATGGCCTTGATGGTTTCGGGCTGCGTGGCGTTGAGGAAGGCCATGGCCAGCGCATTGCCCGGCCGCCACGACTTCTGCCCCATTTTGCGCAGCAGGTTGCGCATGTTCATCGACACGTCACCGAAGTCGATCTTCACCGGGCAGGGCGACAGGCACTTGTGGCAGACCGTGCAGTGGTCGGCCACGTCTTCGAACTCCTGCCAGTGCTGGATGGAGACGCCGCGGCGCGTCTGCTCCTCGTACAGGAACGCCTCGATCAGCAGGCTGGTGGCCAGGATTTTGTTGCGCGGGCTGTACAGCAGGTTGGCACGCGGCACGTGCGTGCTGCACACCGGCTTGCACTTGCCGCAGCGCAGGCAGTCCTTGACGCTGTCGGCAATCGCCCCAATGTCGCTTTGCTGCATGATGAGCGACTCGTGCGTCATCAGGCCAAAGCTGGGCGTGTACGCGTCGCGCAGGTCAGCCGCGCGCACGTCGGGCGCCCCCGACTCGCGCAGCAGCTTGCCGCGGTTGAAGTGGCCGTTGGGGTCCACCCGGCGCTTGTAGGCGGCAAACGGCGCCAGTTCCTCATCGGTGAGGTATTCAAGCTTGGTGATGCCAATGCCGTGCTCGCCCGAAATCACGCCACCCAGGCTGCGCGCCAGCGCCATGATGCGGTCCACCGCCTCGTGCGCGGTGCGCAGCATCTCGTAGTCGTCGCTGTTGACGGGGATGTTGGTGTGCACGTTACCGTCGCCCGCGTGCATGTGCAGCGCCACCCACACACGCCCCTTGAGCACCCGGCGGTGGATGGTCTCGCACTCGGCCAGCACCGGCGCAAACACAGCACCAGTGAACAACTCGCGCAGCGGCTGCCGGATCTGACGCTTCCAGCTCGCGCGCCAGGTATGGTCCTGCAGCAGCTCGAACACCGTGCGGCCGCTGTCGGGGTCGACGCGATCGAGCCCCTGCAGCCAGTCTTGCCACTGCGCACGCGCCGCACGCACCACCTCCAGCGCCTGTGCGCAGCGCTCGGCCACCCGCTCCGGGCCAGGCATGTCGGCGGCATCCTCGGCCTTGCCCAGCGGCAGCGCCGCGCGCGCAAAAAACGCGTCCAGCTCGTCGCACAGGCGGATCTTGTTGCGCAGGCTCAGCTCGATGTTGATGCGCTCGATGCCGAGCGTGTACTCGCCCATGCGCTGCAGCGGAATCACCACGTCTTCGTTGATCTTGAAGGCGTTGGTGTGGCGGCTGATGGCCGCGGTACGCTTGCGGTCGGCCCAGAACTGCTTGCGCGCCTCGGGGCTGACGGCAGTGAAGCCCTCGCCCGAGCGGGCGTTGGCCAGCCGCACCACCTCGCTGGCGGCGCGCGCCACGGCATCCGGGTCGTCACCCACGATGTCGCCGATCAGCACCATCTTGGGCAGCGTGCCGCGCTTGCTCTTGGTGCTGTAGCCCACCGCCTTGAGGTAGCGGTCGTCCAGGTGCTCCAGGCCAGCCAGCAGCGTGCCGCTGCGTTGCTGCTCGGCAAACAGGTAGTCTTTGATTTCGACGATGGCCGGCACCGCGTCCTTCGGATTGCCGAAAAACTCCAGGCACACGGTGCGCGTGTGCGCCGGCATGCGGTGCACCACCCAGCGCGCGCTGGTGATGATGCCGTCGCAGCCTTCCTTCTGCACGCCGGGCAGACCGCTGAGAAACTTGTCGGTGACGTCCTTGCCCAGGCCCGCCTTGCGAAAAGCCCGCCCCGGAATGTCGAGCCGCTCGGTGCGCTGCAGCGTCTTGCCGTCGCCCGCGAAGTAGCGCAGCTCGAAACTGGCCAGTTCGACATCGTGGATCTTGCCCAGGTTGTGGCCAATGCGGTGCACCTCCAGCCACTGGCCGGCCGGGGTGACCATGCGCCAGCTGGCCAGGTTGTCCAGCGCCGTGCCCCACAGCACCGCCTTCTTGCCCCCGGCATTCATCGCGATATTGCCACCGATGCACGAGGCCTCGGCTGACGTCGGGTCCACCGCGAACACGAACCCGGCGCGCTCGGCGGCGTCGGCCACACGCTGGGTGACGACGCCAGCCTCGGTCCAGATCGTGGGCACGGGCGTCTCCAGCCCGGGCAGGCGCACGTGCTCGACCTCGGTCATCGCCTCCAGCTTTTCGGTGTTGATGACGGCGCTCTTCCACGTCAGCGGCACCGCGCCGCCGGTGTAGCCGGTGCCGCCGCCGCGCGGGATGATCGTCAGCCCCAGCTCGATGCAGCCTTGCACCAGGCCGGCGACTTCAGCCTCGGTGTCCGGTGTCAGGACCACGAACGGGTACTCGACGCGCCAGTCGGTGGCGTCGGTGACGTGGCTGACGCGGCTGAGGCCGTCGAAGCGGATGTTGTCCTTGTGCGTGTGGCGGCGCAGCACCTTCAGCGTGCGCTGGCGCAAAGCCGCCATGTCATCAAAGCTTTGGGCAAACGCCTGCACCGCGCCCCAAGCGCTGGCCAGCAGCTCGCCCACCAGCGCGTCGCGTTGCGCGTCCTCGTGCGGACGGCGGCGCTTTTCGATTTCGCGCAGCCGGTGCTGCAGCGCCTCGATGAGGGCCGCGCGGCGCTTGGGGTTGGCCAGCAGGTCGTCTTGCAGGTAAGGGTTGCGCTGTACCACCCAGATGTCACCCAGCACCTCGTATAGCATGCGGGCCGAGCGCCCGGTGGCGCGTTCGGAGCGCAGCTGCTGCAGCACATCCCAGGCCCGCCGCCCGAGCAGGCGCAGCACGATCTCACGGTCGGAAAACGACGTGTAGTTGTACGGGATTTCGCGCAGACGCGCCGCCGGGGCCGCTTCGAGCAGGTGCTGGACGGAAGTGGGAGCGTTCATGAAACGGGCACGAAGGGTCGCCGCAGCGACCAAAATACCGGGCCGCCGATGTTAGCGCAGCGGCGGTGTCCGCCCCGCCATCAGGGTCGCCCGCGCCGGGCCCGCCACCAGCCGGCCAGCGCACCCACCGTGGCAACCAGCAGTGCGTAGGTGAGCATGCGCCCGTCGCGCCCGCCCCACAGCAGCCCCCCCAGCAGCACCAACGATCCAACCACGCCCAGCCCGAGCAGGGTGCGCCAGAACGCCGCCGCACGTATGCCCCACAGCGCCAGCCCGCGCCAGCCCACCACCCACGGCGTCAGCAGCAGCGCCACACCCCACGCCGGCAGCAGCAGGTACACCAGGTGCAGTGGCAGAGTAAAAGCATCCACAAAAACACCAATTCTATAATTTTGGCCCATGGCAGTCTGGGCGTTGGGCCTCAATCACCACACCGCTCCGCTCGATGTGCGGGGGCGGTTTGCCTTCACGCTCGACCAAATCCCGCCGGCGCTGCGGCGGCTGCGCGCCGCACTGACCCGTCAGCCCGAAGCGGCCCTGCTGTCCACCTGCAACCGCACCGAACTGTACTGCGCCAGCGACGAGCCGCTGATCGAGCCCAGCGCCCGCTGGCTGGCCGACACCGCGGGCGTGGCACCGGAGGTGCTGCTGCGCCACGCCTACGTGCTGCGCGAGGACGAGGCAGCGCGCCACGCCTTCCGCGTCGCCAGCGGCCTGGACAGCATGGTGCTGGGTGAGGCCCAGATTCTGGGGCAGATGAAAGACGCGGTGCGCGCCGCCGACGAAGCCGGCGCATTGGGCACCACACTGCATCAGCTGTTCCAACGCTCATTTGCCATCGCCAAGCAAGTGCGCAGCAGCACCGATATTGGTGCCCACTCCATCAGCATGGCGGCGGCAGCCGTGCGCTTGGCTGCGCAGCTGTTCGAAGACCTGCGCACCATCCGCATCCTGTTCATCGGCGCCGGCGAAATGATCGAGCTGGCCGCCACCCACTTCGCCGCCCAGCAGCCGCGCCACATGGCGGTTGCCAACCGCACGCTGGAGCGCGGCGAAAAGCTGGCCGCGCGCTTCTGTGCCGAGGTGATGCGTCTGGCCGACGTACCCGAGCGGCTGCACGAATTCGACGCCGTGGTCAGTTGCACGGCCAGTACGTTGCCACTCATCGGTCTGGGCATGGTGGAGAGTGCACTGCGCCAGCGCCGCCATCGGCCGATGTTCATGGTCGATCTGGCGGTGCCGCGCGACATCGAGGCCGAAGTCAAGGCGCTGGAGGATGTGTACCTGTACACGGTGGACGACCTGGCAGCGGTGGTGCAAGCCGGCAAGGACAGCCGCTTGGCTGCGGTCGCGCAAGCCGAGGCGATCATCGACGCCGGGGTGCAGAGCTTCATGCACTGGCTGCGCCAGCGCGATCCGCAGGCGGGTGTGGTGGCGCTGATCCGCGACCTGCAGGCGCAAGCCGACGTCTGGCGCGCCGGTGAGATCGCGCGCGCGCGCCGCCTGCTGGCGCGTGGCGAAAGCGTCGATGCCGCACTGGAGGCGTTGGCGCGCGGCCTGACGCAGAAAATGCTGCACGGCGCGCTGGCCGAGCTGCACAGCGGCGACGAGGCCAGCCGGCGCCACACGGCCGAGATGGTGGCGCGCTTGTTCCTGCGCGGGCGTGCTCCTGCGCGCAGCAGCGACGCTGCATCGCGCAGCGGAACGCACGCATGAAGCCGTTCATTCGCGAGGCGCTAGAGCGCCTGCGCCTGCGCCTGCTCGAGCTCGACGCCCAGCTGGGCGCACCCGACGCCACCGCCGATCTGGAGCGTTTCCGTGCGCTGACGCGCGAGCACGCCGAAACCGACGCCATCGTTCAGCCCTACCTGCAGTACTTGCGCTGTGAGGCCGACGGCGCCGCGGCGCACACGCTGGCCGACGAGGCCGAGCGCGCCGGCGACGCGGCACTGGCCGCGCTGGCGCGCGAGGAAGCCGCGGCGCTGCAGGCCGAACGCGAGGCTCTGGAAGCCGAGCTGCAAACGCTGCTGCTGCCGCGCGACCCGGACGACGTGCGCAATGCCTTCGTCGAGATCCGCGCCGGCACCGGTGGCGAGGAAGCGGCGCTGTTCGCCGCCGAGCTGGCCCGCATGTACACCCGCTACGCCGAATCTCAGAGCTGGCGGGTAGAGCGTATCAGTGAGTCGCCCAGCGACCTTGGCGGCTTGCGCGAGGTGGTGCTGCGCATCGTCGGCGACGGCGTCTACGGACGGTTGCGTTTCGAATCGGGTGGCCACCGCGTGCAGCGCGTCCCGGCCACCGAATCGCAGGGTCGCATCCACACCAGCGCCTGCACGGTGGCGGTGCTGCCAGAGCCCGATGAGGCGCAGGCGGTGCAACTCAATCCCGCCGAGCTGCGCATCGACACCTTTCGCGCCAGTGGCGCCGGGGGCCAGCACGTCAACCGCACCGACTCGGCGGTGCGCATCACCCACCTGCCCACCGGGCTGGTGGCCGAGTGCCAGGATGACCGCAGCCAGCACCGCAACAAGGCCAAGGCGCTGCAGGTGCTGCTGGCACGCCTGCAGGAGCGCGAGCGGCGCGAGCGCGAAGCCCGCGAAGCCGCCACGCGCCGGGACCTGATCGGCAGCGGCGACCGCAGCGACCGCATCCGCACCTACAACTTTCCGCAGGGGCGTGTCACCGACCATCGCCTCAACCTGACGCTGTACCGACTGCCGGCGGTGCTCGAAGGCGATCTCGACGAACTGATCCACGCGCTGCAGCTGGCGCGCGGCGCCGAGCTGATGGCCGAGCTGGAGGCGCGAGCTAGCCAGGCGTTGACCGGTTAATCGGCGGCGCCCGCGCATCGCCCCTCGCATCGGGGACGACGCGGCCCCCGATGTGACGGATCAGGAGTAACATCGCGCCCATGGGGCACAGTCGCACCGAAGCCCTTCCCGCCACCGTAGCGGCGGCGTTGCGCTGGGCCACCGATCTGGGCCTGGAGCGTTTGAGCGCTCAGTGGCTTCTGCTGCACGCGCTGGGCCGCCCGCTGGATGCGCGCGCCTGGCTGCTGGCCCACGACGATGCGGTGCTGGACGATGGGGTGTGGACGCGTTACCGCGCGCTGTGCCTGTGCCACCGCGACGGCGAGCCGCTGGCGTACCTGACCGGCGAGCGTGGCTTCTATGGCCTGACGCTGCGGGTGGATGCGCGCGTGCTCGATCCGCGCCCGGACACCGAAACGCTGGTGGACTGGGCGCTAGAGCTGTTGCAGGCCATACACGCCCCCACCGTGCTCGACATGGGCACCGGCAGCGGTGCCATCGCGCTGGCGCTGGCACACCAGCGCCCTGATGCCTCGGTCTGGGCGCTGGACGCCAGCACCGATGCACTGGCGGTAGCTGCCGCCAACGGCCAACGCCTAGGGCTTCCCGTCCACTGGATACACGGTCATTGGTGGGACGGTTGGTGCCCATGGACGCCAACAGACCCAGCCATCGACCAGGGTACCAACGCGCAGCGATGCGGTACATCGATAGCCAACGGCGACCACACCGGTGCCTGCCTTGATTCACCCACCACCGACGGGTCAAGCGTTCTCACCCCGACACACTTCGACCTCATTGTCAGCAACCCCCCGTACCTGCGCGAGAGCGATCCGCACTTGACCGCCTTGCGTCACGAACCGCGCAGTGCGCTGGTGGCGGGCCCGGACGGCCTGCGCGACCTGCGCACCCTGGTGGCCCGGGCCCCGCAGCGCCTGCGTGCCGACGGGTGGCTGTTGCTGGAACACGGCTGGGACCAGGCCGATGCGGTGGCGGCCTTGCTGCGGGCGCGCGGTTTTGTCGATGTCGCACACCGCTGCGATTTGGGTGGACACCGCCGCTGCACCGGCGGGCGCTGGCCCGCGGCCCACGCCGCGCTGCCGTCAGGGCCACCGCAGCCCGTGCCAGGCACGCTCGCCGGGGGCGCGCGATAATTCCCCCCGTCCTCCCCTATCAGGTCCCCACTCCCATGAGCGACGTTCAGCAACGCATCGACCAACTCGTCAAGTCGCACGACATCGTGCTGTTCATGAAGGGCACGGCCAGCTTTCCCATGTGTGGTTTCTCCGGCCGCGCGGTGCAGATCCTGAAGGCCTGCGGTGTCGATCCCAAACAAGTCGTCACCGTCAACGTGCTCGACGACCCCGAAATCCGCCAAGGCATCAAGGAATACAGCAACTGGCCCACCATCCCGCAGCTGTACATCCGCGGCGAATTCATCGGTGGCTCGGACATCATGATGGAGATGTACGAGTCTGGTGAACTGCAGCAGCTGCTGGCGACTCCAACCGAGTGACCCGGCGCCCGGCGCGGTGTGGTGCGGGCGCATCATCCGGGCAAGTCCGGATGGGGTCGCTGGCACGCGGTGTGCTTCAATGCAAGCGACACCGCTGGCTGTCATACCGCAAGGAGGTGTGTCATGGACGCCCACGCCGTTCCCGCCATCGCACCGGCACGCGGATTGCCGATCGCGCGCGTGCGCCCCGTCTTCAACCCCGAGGACGTCGAACAGCGGCTGCGCCGCCTGAAGGCGCAGGGCAACGAGCGCGAACAGGGCGCGCTGGCCCAAACCTACGAGCGCATGCTCGACCGCGGCCCGGAGCGTTTTGCGGTCAAACCCTCCGGCATCCCCGACATGGAGCCGCTGTACGACCAGCTGCCCAATTTCCATGACGTGCTCGACGAGGTCAAGCGCCACGTGGCGCTGGCGCAGGCCGGCAGCGACAGTGTGGAAATCACGCCGCTGCTGCTGCTGGGCCCGCCCGGCGTGGGCAAGACCCACTTCGCACAACAACTGGCCGAGCTGCTGGCCACCGAAATGACGCTGGTGCCCATGAGCTCGATGACGGCAGGCTGGCTGCTGTCGGGCTCGTCGTCGCAATGGAAGGGGGCCAAACCCGGCAAGGTGTTCGAGGCGCTGGTCGAGGGCAACTACGCCAACCCGGTCATCGTCGTCGACGAGATCGACAAGGCCAGCGACGCGCAGTACGACCCGCTGGGCGCGCTGTACGGCCTGCTGGAGCCGCAAACGGCGCAGCGCTTCGTCGATGAGTTTGCCGAGGTACCGATCGACGCCAGTCAGGTCATCTGGATCACCACCGCCAACGACGAACGCGGCATTCCCGAGCCGATCCTCAACCGCATGAACGTGTTCGAGATCGCGCCGCCGACGCCGGAGCAGGCGCGTCGCATTGCGCTGCGCCTGTACCAGCGCCTGCGCGACGGACACGACTGGGGACGGCTGTTTGCAGAACAGCCGGGTGATGACGTACTCGACCGGCTGGCCACGCTGGCGCCACGCCAGATGCGCCGTGCGCTGATGACGGCGTTTGGCAACGCGCGGCTGGCCGGTCGCGACACGCTCAGCGTCGAGGATCTGCCGGCGAGCACCAGTGGCCGCACCCGTATCGGGTTTATCCCGTAGCGGCTGCGCTGGCTTTGCTGGTCGTCGTAGCCCCCGATCCGGTGCGCCCACATCGGATCGATCCCACAGCGGCCGCGTCACCCCAGGCCGCCGCGGGTCGGGGCATAGCGGCCGGAGTCATTCAGCGGGCGCATCGCTCCACTGCCAGCGGCGCCGCGCCGCAAACACCGCGTTCGGGTATTCGGCGCGGCCGCGGCTGCCGTTGTAGCGTCCCAGCGCCAGAAACAGGTCTCCGCGCTCGCGGTCCAGGTAGTGGCGCAGGATCACACAGCCGTAGCGCAGGTTGGTCTGCAGATGAAACAGCTTGTCCGGGTCACCGTCGCCGATCAGCCGCGTCCAAAACGGCATCACCTGCATGTAGCCCCTCGCTCCGGCGCGCGAGATGGCGTACTTGCGAAACGCACTCTCGACTTCGATCAGCCCCAGCACCAACGCCGTATCCAGCCCGGCACGCTTGCTCTCGTACCAGACGGTTTGCAGAAAATCGACGCGCGCCTGCGGTTCCGGCTTGCGGCGCCGCAGCTGCCAGCTGGCGCGCGTGAGCCAGCGCAGGTACGCCAGCCGCGCTTCTGCAGTCGGAAATTCGGGCTCGGGCGGGCCGAGCTGTTCGACCGCCGCCCGCAGCGCATGGCGCACCGCGTCCGACAACGGCTCCTCGATCTGCGCACCCGCCCGGGCGGGCTGGGCGCACCATGTCAGTGCGCCCAACAGCGCGGCGCGCAGCAGCGGCCTCGGCGTGCGCGCCGCAACCCCCAGCGCGGCAGCCGCGCCCAACGCCAGCGCACGCGGCACCGCCTGGCCCAACCACTGGCGACGCGCGGGGTCGGGACGGCCAGCGCTGCCCGGCCGCCCTGGCTGAGAAGGCGGCAACCAGATCAGGCCCGTATCCGTTCGCGCAACCACGCCACGATGTCACCGGTGGGCACCGGCGTCGCCGCGGCATCGCGCCGGTGCTGATATTCGACCATCCCGTCCTTGAGGCCGCGTTCGCCGATGGTGACGCGATGCGGCACACCGATCAGCTCCCAGTCGGCGAACATCACGCCCGGGCGCTCGCCGCGGTCGTCCAGGATCACGTCCACCCCCTGCGCCGCCAGTTCGTCATGCAGCCGCTCAGCCGCTTCACGCACCGCGGCACTGCGGTCCATGCCGATCGGGCAAATCACCACCGTAAACGGGGCAATGGCGTCGGGCCAGATGATGCCGCGCTCGTCGTGGTTTTGCTCGATGGCCGCCGCCGGCAGCCGGGTGATGCCGATGCCGTAGCAACCCATCTCGAACGGCTTGGGCTTGCCGTCCTCGTCCAAGAAGGTGGCATTCATCGCGCGGCTGTACTTGGTACCCAGGTAGAACACGTGGCCCACTTCGATGCCGCGCTCGATGGCCAGCACGCCCTTGCCGTCGGGCGACAGGTCCCCGGCCACCACGTTGCGGATATCGGCCACCAAGTCCGGCTCGGGCAGGTCGCGCCCCCAGTTGACACCGGTGAGGTGGTAGTCCACCGCGTTGGCGCCGCAGATGAAATCGGCCATCACCGCCACCTCGCGGTCGGCCACCACGGTCACCGGCTTGCGCGTGCCCACCGGCCCCAGGTAGCCGGGGCGGCAGCCAAAGTGCTCGACGATCTCGGCTTCGGTGGCGAAGCGAAAGCCCAGCTCCAGGCCCGGCAGCTTGCCCACCTTGACCTCGTTCATGTCGTGATCGCCGCGCAGCAGCAGCAGCCAGATGCGGGTGGCCACGATCTCGTCGCGCTCGTTGATCTCGTCGGTGGCCAGCACGATGGACTTGACCGTCGTCGACAGCGGCACACCCAGCAGCTCGGCCACCTGGGCGCAGGTGCTTTTACCCGGGGTAGGCGTGCGGGTCAGCGGCTGGGTGGGCGCCGGGCGCGGACCCTGGGGCGCCAGCGCCTCGGCCTTTTCCAGATTGGCCGCATAGTCGCTGCTGGGACAGTAGACGATGGCGTCCTCGCCGGTGGCGGCAATCACCTGAAACTCCTCGCTCAGGTCGCCGCCGATGGCGCCGCTGTCGGCCGCCACCGCGCGGTAGCGCAACCCGAAGCGATCGAAGATGCGCCGGTACGCCTGCGCCATGATCTGGTAGCTGCGCTGGGCGCCCGCAGCGTCGCGGTCGAAGCTGTAAGCGTCCTTCATGATGAATTCGCGCCCGCGCATCAGGCCAAAGCGGGGCCGCCGCTCGTCGCGGAACTTGGTCTGGATCTGGTAGAAGTTTTTCGGCAGTTGCTTGTAGCTGCGCAGCTCCTGACGCGCGATGTCCGTGACGACCTCCTCGCTGGTGGGCTGGATGACGAAGTCACGTTCGTGGCGGTCCTTGATGCGCAGCAGCTCCGGGCCCATTTTGGCAAAGCGCCCCGTCTCCTGCCACAGCTCGGCCGGCTGCACGATGGGCATGGTCAGCTCAATGGCGCCGGCGCGGTCCATCTCCTCGCGCACGATGCGCTCGACCTTGCGGATGACGCGCAGGCCCATCGGCATGTAGGTGTAGATACCGGCGCTGAGCTTTTTGATCATGCCGGCGCGCAGCATGAGCCGGTGGCTGATGACCTCGGCGTCGGCCGGGGCTTCCTTGAGGGTGGCAATGTGGAACTGGGAGGCTTTCATGAGAACGAAGATTGAGCGCAGGCGCCAGCGCCCTGACGAAGGCGCCCGAACACACCCGGGACACCCTACCCAAGCGCGGGCTGGCGTTGCATAATCGACGCAGTTTTTTGAATTTGGGGTTGATTATGCTTGACAGAGACGGCTTCCGGCCGAATGTCGGCATCATCCTGCTCAACCACAAGAACCAGGTGTTTTGGGGCAAGCGCATCCGCACCCACTCCTGGCAGTTTCCGCAAGGGGGCATCGACCGCGGTGAAACCCCTGAGCAAGCGATGTACCGGGAGCTGCACGAGGAAATCGGCTTGCGCCCCGAGCACGTGGAGATCATCGCCCGCACGCGAAACTGGTTGCGCTACGAGGTGCCTGACCGCTACATCCGCCGTGAGTCGCGTGGCCACTACCGCGGCCAAAAACAGATCTGGTTTTTGCTGCGCCTCATCGGTGGCGACTGGAACCTGAATCTGCGCGCCACCGACCATCCGGAATTCGACGCTTGGCGCTGGAACGACTACTGGGTGCCGCTGGACCTGGTGATCGAGTTCAAGCGCGACGTCTATCTGCGCGCGCTGCGCGAGCTGGCGCGCTACCTGCCTCCGCTGCCCGGCGAGGAGCGTCGGCGCGGCGAGGCGCGCAACCGTTTTCTGCGCGGTGAGCGGCGCGAGCGTGTCCCGGACCCATCGCCGCCGGGGCCGCAGCGGACACCGACCGCGGCAACAACCGCTCAGCCGCGGCCCGCCACGGGCGGCCCCGCTCACCCGGCGTCGAGCACGCCCAACGGCACCCGTGGCCCGCGCTGGCGCGCGCTGCCCGCCCATCTGGCGGCACCACACCATCTGGAACTGCCACCTGGTGGCAGTTTCGACCCCCAACCCGGTGGCGGCTCCCGGGCCGTTGGCACGGAGCCGGTCGCCGCGGGCCCGGCGTCGTCAGCGGTGCCCCCCTCCTCTTCCTGAAGGACGCCGCATGCGATGGCGTAACCTGCTTGCTGGCCTGACGGCGTGTCTGACGCTGGCGGCCCACGCCCAGCTGCTCACCGACCCCAACCGCGACTGGCGCGAAGCCGAAGCCCCACCGCCGCCAGCGCTGCGCACCGAGGGTCTGGTGCCCTTCACACCGTCGGTAGCCAGCGAACTGCGCTTCGGCCTCGACCCCGACTCCCTCACTCTGGGGCCGGATGGCGTGATCCGCTACGTGATCGTGGCGCGCAGCGCCAGCGGCGCCATCAACGCCTGGTACGAGGGGCTGCGCTGCGCCACCGCCCAGGTCAAGACCTACGCGCACTGGAACCCCGGGCCGCCGGGCCAGTGGCGCCCCAACCCGAACCCGGCGTGGCGCAATCTGGGCGGTGAATTTGCCTCGCGCCCGGCAGTGGCGCTGGCACGCGGCGGGCTGTGTGATGGCGCAACGCCCAATGGGCAGCCGCGCGACATGCTGCGCGCCCTGCGTGCGCCACGCATCTCACCGTAGCCAGGGCGGTCACCCGCCGCCAACGGTCAACCCCGCTCAGGCCGCGGTCACCACCAGATTGTCGCGGTGGATCATCTCCGGCTCGGCCGCGTAGCCCAGCAGGCGTTCGATGTCGGCCGACGGCCGACGGCACAGCAGGCGCGCCTCGGCCGCCGCGTAATTGGCCAGGCCGCGCGCCACTTCGCGCCCATCGGCAGCCAGTACGGCGATCACATCCCCACGATGGAAGTCGCCCTCCACCGCCACCATGCCAACGGGCAGCAGGCTCTTGCCCTCGCGCACCAGCTTGTCCACCGCCCCGTCGTCCACCGTCACGGCGCCGCGCAGCTGCAGCTGGCTGGTCATCCAGCGCTTGCGGGCCTGCAGCTTGGGGGCATCGGCCACCAAACAGGTGCCGATCGGCTCACCGCCAGCCAGGCGCAGCAGCACGTCGGGTTCACGGCCCCAGGCGATGACGGTGGAGGCACCCGAGCCCGCCGCACGGCGTGCGGCCAGCACCTTGGTGATCATGCCGCCGGTACCGACGCGGCTGCCTGCGCCGCCGGCCATCGCCTCCAGCCGCGGGTCGCCCGCGCGTGCCACGTGCACGAAAGCGGCGGCAGGGTCCTTGCGCGGGTCGGCGGTGTACAGGCCACGCTGGTCGGTCAAGATGACCAACACATCGGCTTCCACCAGATTCGCGACCAGCGCACCCAGCGTGTCGTTGTCGCCAAACTTGATTTCGTCGTTGACGACGGTGTCGTTTTCATTGATCACCGGCACCACGCCTAGCGACAGCAAGGTCAGCAGCGTCGAGCGCGCGTTCAGGTAGCGCTCCCGGTCGGCCAGATCGGCGTGGGTGAGTAGAACCTGCGCGCTGCCCACACCTTGCGCGCGCAGCTGGGTCTCATACATCTGCGCCAGCCCCATCTGCCCGACGGCGGCGGCGGCCTGCAGTTCGTGCAGCTCCTTCGGACGGGTGGCCCAGCCCAGGCGCTTCATGCCTTCGGCAATGGCCCCGCTGCTGACCATGATCACCTCGCGTCCGTCGCGCACCAGCGCCGCCAGTTGCCGGCTCCACTGCCCGATAGCTTCGGCATCCAGCCCGCGCCCCTCGTTCGTCACCAGACTGGAGCCGACTTTGACGACGATGCGCCGCGCCGCACGCAGCACCTGCGCCGGGTCGCGGGCCGGACGCAGCAAGCCGGTGGCGGCGTCCCGCGCTTCGCCATTGGTGACAGCGGTCGTATCTGTAGCGCTCGAGGAAGCAGCAGCGTTCATGATGGGAGAGGAAACACCTGCTAACGGGTATCGGCATCGGCGCGACGATCCGCGGTGACGGTTTTGGTCACGACGCGGCACGGCGAACCGCGCGTGGCCGCGACACGGTCGGTGAAGCCGACGAGGCGTCCGACGGTGTCGCGATCTGCGGATCGGCTGGGGGCCCCGCATCGAAGCGCGGATCGGTGGGCGCGGGAAGGGCGGCGGTGCGCTCCTGCGCCAGATGCTCGTAAACCTGCTGCATCAGCCGCTCGCAACCCTCGCGCGTCAGCGCCGAGATTTCGAACACCGGCCCCTTGAAGCGCAAGCGCCGCACGATGTCGCGCACGCGGCGCTCGCGCTCCTCGGGCGGCAGCATATCCACCTTGTTGAGTACCAGCCAGCGCGGCTTAGCCGCCAGTGCCGGGTCATACTTTTTGAGTTCTGCCACGACGGTGCGCACCTGCGCCACCGGATCGACCGTGTCGTCGAACGGCGCCACGTCCACCAGATGCAGCAGCAGCCGCGTGCGCTGCAGGTGGCGCAAAAACTGGTGCCCCAGACCGGCCCCTTCGGCCGCGCCCTCGATCAGGCCGGGCACATCGGCCATGACGAAGCTCTTTTCGGGCCCGACGCGCACCACACCCAGGTTGGGGTGCAAGGTGGTAAAGGGGTAGTCGGCAATTTTGGGGCGGGCGTTGGACACCGCCGCAATCAGCGTGGACTTGCCGGCGTTGGGCATGCCCAGCAGGCCGACATCGGCCAATAGCTTGAGCTCTAGCTTCAGCCGCCGACGCTCGCCGGGCTGCCCGAGCGTGCGCTGGCGCGGCGCGCGGTTGGTGGAACTTTTGAAGTGCAGGTTGCCGCGCCCACCCTCGCCACCGCGCGCGATAAGCTCCTTTTGCCCCGGTTGCAGCAGCTCGCACAGCACCTCGCCGGTGTCAGCGTCGCTGATGACGGTACCCACCGGCATACGCAGCACGATATCCTGCCCCTTGGCCCCGTACTGGTCGGAGCCGCGGCCGTGCTCGCCGCGCTGCGCCTCGAAGCGGCGTGTGTAGCGGTAGTCCACCAGGGTATTGAGGTTGTCGTCGGCCAACGCCCACACATGACCGCCCCGACCTCCATCCCCCCCGTCCGGGCCGCCAAATTCCTTAAATTTCTCGTGCCGGAACGACGCGCAGCCATTGCCGCCGTCGCCGGCGGCAACGTCGATCCAGGCTTCATCGACGAATTTCATGAGGCGGCTCCCCTCTTCAAGCGCTAAAAGCCCATGGGCCCGCGCAAGCGGGCCCATGGGCATTGGGGGCGTGCGCGCCAACCACAGGCCCAGGGCCGCTGCCCCGGCCAGTGATGAACGTTACGCCGGAATGACGTTGACCACGTGACGGTTGAGCGGACCTTTGACGGCGAACTCGACCTTGCCCGCCACGGTGGCGTAGATGGTGTGGTCCTTACCGATACCGGTGCCGGTGCCCGGGTGGAACTGGGTGCCGCGCTGGCGCACGATGATGGAGCCGGCGCTGACCTCCTGGCCGCCAAACACCTTCACGCCCAGCATCTTGGGCTTGGAGTCGCGGCCGTTACGGGTGGAGCCGCCGCCTTTTTTCTGTGCCATGGTGGGTCACCTCGTCAGACGTTGATCGAGCCGATCTGCAGCTCGGTGTAGTTTTGCCGGTGGCCTTGGCGCTTTTGGTAGTGCTTGCGGCGACGCAACTTGAAGATGCGCACCTTCTCGCCCCGACCATGCGCCACGACGGTGGCCGTGACCGTTGCGCCGCTGACCAAGGGGGTGCCCACCCGGATGTCGGCGCCGTTGCCCACGGCCAACACCTGGTCGATCACGATCTCTTGGCCTACGTCCGCAGCGATCTGTTCTACCTTGATTTTTTCGCCGGCTGCCACGCGATACTGCTTGCCGCCGGTTTTTATGACCGCGTACATAGGTTTCCTCATCGAAAAGAGACTGCTGCCCGCAACGCCGCACACCACCGTGCGCGGCGCACCCCGCACGGTGCGCGATTTTGCGGAATCTGTAATTATACAACCAAAATCCCGGGCGTGCATCCGCGATACAGCTATCATTCATGGACACCCGGACCGCCCCGCCTGCGGGGCCGATGACCCCGCCGGGTGGGCATCACCACCCGGCGACACAGGCAAGCGCGCCGACGGGCGCCGGCACGCTATGCTGTCATCCCCGATGCCCACAGTCACCGCCTCCTTGGCCCCGCGGGGCCTGCTGGCCATTTTCGGCGCCACCTTCTTCGAGCTGGTCGGCTATTT
>NZ_DAISZC010000005.1:0-2338 GCF_036824975.1 Tepidimonas sp. | reverse complement strand
CGCGGGGCCTGCTGGCCATTTTCGGCGCCACCTTCTTCGAGCTGGTCGGCTATTTCATGCTGACCCCGTGGCTGGTGCTGCGGCTGACGGCGCAGGGCACACCAACGGCGCTGACCGGGCTGTTCGCCGCCAGCGCCTGGGTGGGTATTTTGCTGATGACGCCGTTTGCGTCGGCGCTGACGCGCGCGCTGGGGCGGCGGCGCGCCCTGTGGCTGTCGGGTACGGTGCCGGTGCTGGCCGGGCTGGGCTATGCGCTGCCGCTGCCGGCCGACACGGCCCTGCCGCTGTGGTTTGCCCTGAAACTGCTGGCGGGGATGGCCTCGGGCCTGCGTTGGGTACTGGCCGAGGCGCTGGTGGCCGAATTCGCGCCGGCGCATCTGCGTGGACGCGCGGTGGGTCTGTTCGAGACCCTGGTGGGGGCGACGTTCGTCATCGGCCCCTCGCTGCTGGCCGCCGTGGGGCCGGCCAGCGTCACGGCGCTGGCGCTGGCGGTGGGACTGATGGCAACCGGACTGCTGTGGCTGCTGGCCATCCCTCCCTTGCCCACGCCGGCCGACACAGCCAGCGCCGCCGTCGGCTGGCGCGGCGTCCGGCAGGCCCTACGGGCGCACCCGGTGATCATCGCCGCCGGCTTCTGCGGCGGCTTCTTCGAAAGCGGACTCACGTCGATCCTGCCGCTGTACGGTCTGGCCCTTGGGCTGGGCACAGCGGCAGCGGCGCTTCTGGTGTCGGCCAGTGGCCTGGGCAGTGCGCTGCTGATGCTGCCCGCCGGCGTGCTGGCCGACCGGCTGGGCCGGCGCGACAGCCAATGCGGTAGCGCCGGTGGCGCCCGGCTGCGCCTGATGCGGGCCAGTGCCACCGTGACGCTGCTGGCCTCCCTCGCGCTACCGTGGGTGGCCAACATGCCGTGGCTGGCCTGGCCGGTGGCGTTTCTGTGGGGCGGTGCTGGCGGGTGCCTGTACACGCTGGCGATGATCGACATCGGCGCGCGCGAGCGCGGGGTGACGCTGGTCAACAGCACCGCGGTGCTGGTGATGGCCTACACCCTGGGTGGTGTGCTGGCGCCATCGCTGGCCGGTGCCGCGCTGCAATGGGCACCGCGCGTCGGCTTTCCGGCGCTGCTGCTGGGCGTGGCCGCGCTGTGTTGGGTCGCCCTGGCACGCACCCGCACCGCGCAGCGCTATTGAGTGGTGCCGCTGCCGCCGCGAGATGCTTCAGGGCGCACGGGCCACGTCGCCGACGGAGGCTGGCGTGACCGCTGCCATAGCCGGGCGATGCTGTGGCCGGTCGATCAGCCGGTCGGCGATACCGCCCCCGACCCACATGCCCACCAGTGTCAGCCACGCCGTCACCGCGAAGATCGAGCCACCGGTCATCCCCGCCCCCACCGCGCAGCCGCCCGCCAGCATCGAGCCGAAGCCCATCAGCACCGCGCCCACGATGTAGCGCGGCATGGTATAGGCGCCGCCGAAGCCCTCCAACTTCCATTCGCGCCCCACCAGGGCACCGGCCAGCGAGCCTAGAAATACCCCCGGCATCAGCCCGAGTCCGAACGACCAGGGCTTGTCGGCCTCGGCCAGCACACGCATCAGCCACTCGGTCGACGGGCCGCTGAAGGTCATGCCCTGAATCTGCACCGGCTCGAAAGAGTGCGTCATCACTT
Organism: Tepidimonas sp.; assembly: GCF_036824975.1. Classification (GTDB taxonomy): domain Bacteria; phylum Pseudomonadota; class Gammaproteobacteria; order Burkholderiales; family Burkholderiaceae_C; genus Tepidimonas. Next base: position 675 of record NZ_DAISZC010000005.1, on the reverse strand, counting down.
GGTAGCTAAACACCCATGCCAGCGCCACCATCAGCCCGGTGGCCGCACCGCCACACCACTTCCAGAAGCCCCAGCCGCTGCGCACCGCGAAGAATACGGCCGCCGCCATCCACACCAGCCCGAACGCCAGGCCCAGGCCGGGCCCGCCGCCCAGCCACGCGAGCAGATCGCGCGACGGGCCACCCTCGACCACCCACCAGCCGCTGACCGCCTCGCGCCAAGGCGCCAGCACCCCACCCAGTGAGGCCTGCGCGGTGACGGCGAAGATCAGGCCGGACAGCAACGCACGCAGGTTGCCGTTGGCCGACAGCACCAGCAGGCGGCTGGCACAGCCGCGCGTCATCACCATGCCCAGGCCAAACAGCAGGCCGCCGATCAGGGCGCCGGAGAGGCTGCCGCGCGTGGCCAGCTGGCGTGCACTGGAGACATCCAGCCATCCGAGCAACACCATCCCCTGCACCGCCACCACCGCGGTGGCAAACGCCAGCAGCCACACCGCCAGCTTGTCGCCGAAGCGCCGGTGCCAGAACTCGATAACCGCCGCGCGCAGGCAAAACTTCGATCGCTGACCAAAAAAGCCAAAGCCCAGGCCCAGGATCAGCCCGCCCCATGCCAGCACAGCGGGTTCGCCCCAGCGTTCGATCCACGCGGCAATATCCATGTCAACCTTTCAAC
>NZ_DAISZC010000004.1:0-53537 GCF_036824975.1 Tepidimonas sp. | reverse complement strand
GCCAAGCGCGGGATGCAGCGCTCCGGCGCGAACGGTCGTTCGCAAAACCGCGCTTTGGTGCAGAATGCAGCCCAAAGGGAAGGAAAAGTCTAGGCGTGCATTCCAATCCGTGAGCCGCTGGCGCCGCCAAACGAGGAGACCCATGCCACCGATGAACCCGCCCGCTGTCTCCGGAACCGACGTACCCCACCTGCACTGGCGGGATGCATTGCAGCAAGATTACACGCTGGCCGTGATCACCTTGGGTGGCGTCGTGGCCGCGCTGTGGTTGGCGCCGTTTGCCGTCTGGCGCGCCCTGCAGGGCAACTGGATCGCCATGGCCAACGACGCCATCCTCACCGTGGTGTTGGGCGGCGCGGCGATCTACGCCTGGCGCACGCGCCAGACTCGGGTGCCGGGCTGGATCATGGCGGTATGCGTGGTCGGCGGCATCTGGGCCATCGGCGTGTCCGCGCAGTTTGCGGCGTTGTTTTGGGTCTACCCCGGCGTACTGATGCTGTTTTTCCTGGTGCCGCCTTTGGCCGCCATCACGCTGGGGGTGACGGCGGTGGCGGGGGCAGCGGCGCTGTCGTGGCAGGAGCTGGGTGGCACCGAGGGCTTGCCGTTTTTCGTCATCACCAATGTGCTCACCGGCGTGCTGGGCTTCATGGTGTCGCAGCAGGCGCATCGGCGCATAGGGCGCTGGCAGGCGCTCAGTCTGCTGGACCCACTGACTGGCGTGGGCAACCGGCGTCTGATGGAGGTGGAGTGTGCGCAGGCCTTCGGCGGCGCACGCTCGGCCGGGGCGCTGGCCGTGCTCGATCTGGACCACTTCAAGTCCATCAACGACCACCACGGCCACGATGTCGGCGACGCCGTGCTGCGCGACGTGGCGGCGGTGATGTCGGCCGTCCTGCGCAAGACCGACCGCCTGTATCGGTTGGGCGGCGAGGAGTTCGTGCTCTGGCTCGCGCCTGGCGAAGCCGAGGCGGCCGCCGCGGTGCTGGAGCGGTTGCGGCAGATGGTGCGTCAGCGGGTGCGGGCGGGCGACACGCCGGTCACCTTCTCGGCGGGCTTAGCGACGCACCAGCCCGGCGAGTCGTGGCAAGCGTGTTTGGCGCGCGCCGACGCGGCGCTGTACCGCGCCAAACGCGCCGGCCGTGACCGCGTGTGCTTGGCCGACCCCAGCGACCCGCCACCCCGTCAGTGAACCGGCTCCGGCCGCACCTCGCAAACCTGTCGCGCCGTGCGCCATCTCCCGCAGGAGGAGAGGGGCTATCGGGGTCGGAGCATGGTGCTTGGCGCCGGCGGCGTCGTTCAGGGGCGGCAGGGTGCGTCACTGCGCCGCCGTGCTGGCGGGTGTTGTTCGTAAAAGCGCACCTTGTCGCCGTACATGGCGCGGTCGGCCGCTTGCAGCGCGGCTTCCAGTGAGCCACCCGCCGGACACACCGCCAGGCCCATCGACAACGACAGCGTGCGCCCGGGATAGAACTGGTTGTTGAGTTCCAGCACCTGCTGGATCTGTGCCTGCACATCGTGGGCGGCCGCCTCGTCGCAACCGGGCAACAGTACCACGAATTCGTCGCCACCAATGCGTGCCGCCACCCCAGGCGGGTCGACCGCTTTGGTCAGCACCTCGCCGGCGCGGCGCAGCAGGGCGTCCCCAGCGCCATGACCCAACTCATCGTTGGCCAGCTTCAAGCCGTTGACGTCGATCGCCAGCACCGCCACGGGAAACGGCCCCTTGCGCGCCAAGCGCGCCAGTTCCTCGTTGAAGAAAGCGCGGTTGCGCAGCCGTGTCAGCACGTCGTGCTTGCCCAGATATTCCAGATACGCCTCGGCCTTCTTGCGCGCCGTGATGTCCACCAGCGACACCAGCACCAAGTCCCAACGCTGCAGTCGGTCCTCCAAGATGGCGAACTGCATGTGCAGGTGCAGCGGATCGCCTTTGAGCGAGTAGTTGACCACCTCGCGCTCCTGCGTGTAGTGTCCAGCCCACAGATCGCGCAGCTGCTCGGCGAACGACTCGCGCATTTCGTCGCGGAATATTTCGTGCAGACGGGCCAGCAGGGTCGCCTTGTCGGAGGCGCCGAAGAGCGTCAGTGTCTGTCGGTTGACGTCGATGACGCGGATTTCTTGCAGGCAGCGATCGATGAATTCCGGGTGCACCTTCAGGAAAACCGTGAAGTCGTCGATCCCGCTGGCGCGCACCTCGTCCAGCAGCGTTTTGACGGCAGAGAAATCTTCCACCCATAGCGAAACCGGCGAGCGCTCGAACAGATCGCGCGCATAGCGCTCGCTGGCGCTCAAGTTCGATTCGGCGCGCACCCGCGCGGTCATGTCTTCCAGCGACACCAGCACGCGGTCCCAGGTGTGCTCATGCCCAGGCAGGATACGAATGCGCACCAGCACGTCCAGCCGCTGACCATCGAGCGCATAGTTGACGGTCTGGTTTTCCACCAGAGAGGCGCCATGCCACAGCGCCAGCAGTTCACGCACCACGTTGTCGCGCATGTCGTCGCGAAAGACCTCGCCCAGGCGTTCGCACAACGTCATCTGGTCAGGCGCCCTGAACAGTGTCAGTGTGCGCTGGTTCACGCGCAGCACGCGCAGGCAGCGCATACAGGCGGCGATGCGTTCGGGGTCGGCTGCGAGGTGAGCCGCCAGGTCGGTCACGCCTTCGGTGCGCCAGCGCTCGAACAGCGCGCGCAGAGCGCTGAAATCTTCCAGCCACAGCGACACCGGAGCCAACTCAAAGATGGTTTCGAAATCGGCGTCGGCCGTGTGGTGGGGCGTGGGGCCGGGTGGCAGGCGGGACGGCGTCATGGTCGAAGATCGCACAGCTCGGATGGGGTCGCCGCGGCGCACGAACAGCGGCGTCCTGTTCGACATCCGAGGGGGGCAATCGCCACGCTGTCCACTGTCGGCGGGCATCGGCGCGAGGGCACGCGTGCAGAGATCGACACGAGGAGCCGCGCGAAGGGCGCGTCATCGCGCACAATAGCTCCCATGACGACGACCCCGTCCCCCACTTCCCCGGCCCCGTCTCAAGCACTCAGCGGCGTGCGTCTTGCGTTCATCGGTGGCGGCAACATGGCCGGCGCTTTGCTGGGCGGGCTGATGGCTGCAGGAGGGCGCCCGGCCGACGTGATGGTGGTTGACCCCAACGCCGACGTGCGCGCCCGCCTGCAGCAGCAGTGGGGGGTGCGTGTGCTGGCAGCGCCCGACCCTGCGCTGGCCGAGGCGGCACTGGTGGTGTGGGCGGTCAAGCCGCAAACCTTTCGCGACGCGGCGCTGGCCGCCGCGCCCTACGTCAGCGCGGCGTTGCAGATCAGCGTCGCCGCCGGCATTCGCTGTGCTGCCATGCAGGCGTGGCTGGGCACTGCCCGCATCGTGCGCACCATGCCCAACACGCCGGCGCTGGTAGGCCGCGGCATGACGGCGCTGTACGCGTTGCCTGCGGTCGGCGCCGACGATCGCGCGCGGGCGCAGGCGCTCATCGCCGGCACCGGCCGTTGGTTGTGGGTGGAGGACGAGGCGGCGCTGGACGCGGTGACGGCACTGTCGGGTTCGGGGCCGGCGTACGTGTTCTACGTGCTGGAGGCGATGCGCGACGCCGGGGTGGCGCTGGGGCTGCCGCCCGCGGTGGCGCTGGAGCTGGCGCTGGCCACATTCGACGGCGCCGCGTATTTGGCCGCGCACAGTGGCGAGCCGCCGCAGGTGTTGCGGGAGCGCGTCACCTCTAAAGGGGGGACTACCGCGGCGGCGCTGGCGGTGCTGCACGAGCGCGGCGTGCGCGACGCGTTCGTGGCGGCCATTGCGGCAGCGCACCACCGCGCCCGGGAGCTGGGCGAGCAGTTCGGGGCCGATACGGTCGGCCCAGCCTGAGCGCCGATGCCGCGGCGTCAGCGCGAGGCCAGCTGCAGCGCCAGCCCGGCAAACAAGCTGGCCCCCAGCCAGTGGTTGAGTCGAAAAGCGCGGAAGCAGCCGGCGCGCGAGCGGTCGCGGATCAGCCGTGCGTGCCACAGCACTTGCAGGGCGGCGGCCAGCAGACCCGCAGCGAACCACGGTCCACCGGCGAGCGGCCACAGCAGCGCCGCCCACAGCAGCAGGTGCAGCGCGTAAAACACCAGCACCGCGGCCACGTCCCACCGCCCCAGCGTGATGGCCGAGGTGCGAATGCCGATGCGCAAGTCGTCGTTGCGGTCCACCATCGCGTATTCGGTGTCGTAGGCCAGCACCCAGAATGCATTGGCTAGCAGCAGGCCCCACGCCAGCGCTGGCACCTCGCCCTGCACCGCGGCAAACGCCATCGGGATGCCAAAGCTGAAAGCTACGCCCAGCACCGCCTGCGGCATGGCAAAGAAGCGCTTGGTGTAGGGATAGAACACCGCCACGCCCAGCGCCGCGAAGGACCATGCCACCGCTTCGCGCCGTGTGGTCAGCACGAGTGCAAACGCCAGCAGCGCCAGCACCGCGCCTACGGCCAGTGCCTCGCGTGGCGTGATGCGGCCGCAGGTCACCGGCCGCTGCGCGGTGCGCTCGACGTGGCGGTCGAAGTCCCGATCGGCCACGTCGTTGACGCAGCAGCCCGCACTGCGCATCAGGATGGTGCCCAGCACGAACACCGCCAGCAGGTGCCAGCCGGGCCAGCCGCCCGCAGCCAGCCACAGGGCCGACAGGGTAGGCCACAGCAGCAGCAGCCAGCCGGCCGGGCGGTCCCAGCGGATCAGGTCCAGGTACAGCCGCCAGCGCTGGCGCCAGGGCGACAGCGCAGGGGGACGAGTAAGAGGCAGCTGTGCAGACATCAGCGATTCATTCTCCGGTCAGACACGACAGCAAGCCGCAGCCCACCGCCCGCCAGGGGCGAGCGTGGCGCAGCCATCCGCGTCGCCGGATGCCTGCCTGCGGTCATGAGCATGGCGTTCCTCGCTCCAGTCTCCCGAGGCGCCGGCGTCACGTCAGGCGCTGACAGCCCGGCAGCTCGCACGCGTAGACGGCATTGCGCAACGCGGCGATGGCTTCGTAGCGGGTGAAGCTGCGCCGCCACACCAGCACCACCCGCCGCGTCGGCGGCTCACCGGTGATGGGCACATAGCGCAGGTGTTGAGCGTCGCCGCCCAGACTGGCCGCCACCGCTTCGCGCGTGGCGGCATCCAGCGCCCCGCGCGGCACCGCCAGCCGCGGCACCAGCGTCACCCCCATGCCAGCGGCCACCATGTGCTTGATGGTCTCCAACGACGAGCCCTCGAAGCTTTTCTGGATGCCCTCGGCACTGTCCGACAGGCGCGCGAACTCGGGGCACACCTGCAACACGTGGTCGCGAAAGCAATGCCCGGCGCCCAGCAGCAGCATGGTCTCGCGCTTGAGCTCGTCGATACTGACCGCCTCGCGCGCCGCCAGCGGGTGGCTGGCCGGCAGCACCGCCACGAACGGCTCGTCATACAGCGGCGCCACCGCCAGGTTGGTGTCGGGGAACGGCTCGGCCAGGATGGCGGCGTCGATCTCGCCCACCCGCAGCTGCTCCAGCAGCCGGGCGGTGAAGTTTTCCTGCAGGATCAGCGGCATCTGGCGCGCGCGCTCGATGACCTGCTTGACCAGATCTGGCAGCAGGTACGGCGCGATGGTGTAGATGAGCCCCAGGCGCAGGGGAGCCGCCAGTGGATCTTTACCCCGCTTGGCGATTTCTTTGATGGCGGCGGCTTGCTCCAGCACCACCTGCGCTTGGCGCACGATCTCCTGCCCCAGCGGCGTGACGGTGACCTCGCTGGCGCTGCGCTCGAAGATCTTGACATCGAGCTCCTCCTCGAGCTTCTTGATCGCCACCGACAGCGTCGGCTGCGAGACGAAGCAGGCTTCGGCGGCGCGGCCGAAATGGCGCTCGCGCGCCACGGCAACGACGTATTTGAGTTCGGTCAGGGTCATGGTGATCGCGGCACGAACTACGAACGGGCCGATGAGACCCAACCCACCGCCCGTCGGCACGCGTTCGATTATCGGCTCAAGCCTTCAGATAGTCCAATTTTCCGCCCAGCCAGCGCTGAACGTGCCGCTGCGCCAGCTGCGGGTGGTGCTGCCACAACCGGGGTGCCCAGCGGCGCGCCCACTCGATCAGCGGTTCGTCGCGGTCGAGCTCGGCGAAGCGCCACAGGGGCGTGCCCGACTGGCGCGCGCCCAAAAACTCGCCCGGGCCGCGCAGCGCCAGGTCACGGCGCGCGATCTCAAAGCCGTTATGGGTTTCGACCATCGCGCGCAGGCGCTCGCGCGCACCGTCACTCAAGCGGCCAGACTCGCCCGGGCTGTACAGCAGCAAGCACACCGACGCCACCGTGCCGCGCCCGACGCGCCCGCGCAGCTGATGCAGCTGGCTCAGGCCGAAGCGCTCGGCGTGCTCGATCACCATCAGCGAGGCGTTGGGCACGTCCACGCCGACCTCAATGACCGTGGTGCTGACCAGTACCGCCAGCTCGCCGCGCGCAAAGGCCCCCATGATGGCTTGCTTGTCGGCGGCCGGCAGACGGGCGTGCAGCAGCCCGGCGCGCAGCGGGCGCCCCTGGGGGTCGCACGCCCCCTCCAGCGCCGCCTGCAGCTCGGCATGGGTAGCGGTAGCCGCGCGCAAATCCAGCGCCTCGCTGTCTTCGATCAGCGGGCACACCCAGTACACCTGGCGTCCCTGCGCTGCCTGGGCGCGGATGCGCGCGATCACCTCGCCGCGGCGCTGCGCGCTGATCAGCTTGGTCACCACCGGGGTGCGCCCGGGCGGCAGCTCATCCAGTGTCGAGACGTCCACGTCCGCGTACAACGTCATGGCCAGCGTGCGCGGAATGGGCGTGGCGCTCATCATCAGCAGATGGGGCTCGACCGCCTGCGCGCCTGCCTTGTGGCGCAGTGCCAGCCGCTGCGCTACGCCAAAGCGGTGCTGCTCGTCGACGATCGCCAGACCCAGCCGGGCAAAGGCCACGCGCTGCTGGATGACGGCATGCGTGCCCACCACCAGCGCCGCCTCACCGCAGGCGATGGCCGCCAGTGCCGCCGCCCGTTCGGCGCGCCGCTGACTGCCGGTTAGCCACACCACCCGCCGACCCAAGGGCGCCAGCAGCGGCTCCAGCCACTGCGCCAGCTTGCCGAAATGCTGCTCGGCCAGGATCTCGGTGGGAGCCATCAGCGCGCATTGCCAGCCGGCATCGATGACGTGCGCCGCCGCCAGCGCCGCCACCACTGTCTTGCCGCTGCCCACGTCGCCCTGCAGCAGGCGGTGCATCGGGGTCGGGCGGGCCAGATCGGCCGCCACTTCGGCCACGGCGCGCTGCTGCGCTCCGGTGAGCGCAAACGGCAGGGCCTGCTGCAGTCGTGCTGGCAGCCCGTCAGGGTGTGCGCGCAACACGGGCGCGCGGCGGGCGTGGCGCTGGCGGCGCGCCTGTTCCTGTGCCAGCTGCTGGGCCAGCAGCTCCTCCGCCTTGAGCCGTGTCCAGGCCGGGTGGCGGCGATCCTGTAGCCGTTGCGGTGCGACGTCTGGGGGCGGCTGGTGCAGGAACGCCAGTGCCGCCTGCAGCGTCCAAGCGGTGCCGCTGCCGCCGGGCAGCTGTGCCAGCGCTTCGGGGGGGATAGTCTCGCTCAAATCGGCCTGGGCCAGCGCGCGCGTCACGGCCGCTCGCAAGTAGGCTTGCGGCAGCCCCGCCGTGGTCGGGTACACCGGGGTCAGTCCCGTCGGCAGCGGGGCATCGGGCTTGAGCAGCCGCGGATGTACCATGGTCCAGCCGGCCCAGCCGCCGCGCAACTCGCCGTGGGCGCGCACCCGCGCCCCCGGGGCGAGCGCCTGCAGGTGCGACGGGTAAAACGTGAAAAAGCGCAGCGTGCAGCGCCCGCCGCCGGTCACGGCCAGCGTGGCCAGCAGCTGCCGCCGCGGGCGGGTCTGTACTTCGCGCACGATCACCTCGCCCTCGATCAGCGCCTCGTCGCCATCGCGCGCATCGGTGAGTGTGCGCACGCGCGTCAGGTCTTCGTACCGTAGCGGCAGGTGCAGCGCCAGGTCGATGGGCCGCGCCAGCCCCAGGCGGCGCAGCGCGCGCTGTGGGCCGCTGGCGCGCCCGGTGCCGCTGTCCGGTGTGGACTCTTCGGTGGGAGGGGGGGCGACGCCGCTCATCATCACGGGCGCGCCGTGGGGGCGGCGTATCGTGCCCGGCGTCGCGGGTCACTGCGTCCGCGCGCGCCCCGCAGGCGCAGCGGGATGCCATAAACCGGGCGCAGGTAGCGACGGGGCATGGTGTCCATTGTACGCAGGCCGTGCGCTGCCCCGCCGCAACCCCGTCGTCGTGCCGCTAAACAGGCGCTGTGTGCCCCCGTTGTCGCCGTGGAGCACTAGGTGTTGACACGCGGGATGCAACGTGTCACAATGATGAGCTTCGCCCGATAGGGTGAAGCCATCTGCCCACCGAAGCACGGGCAGTGTCCTGTGGCAGTGCAGCGCGCCCAGCATGGGGCGCAGCAAGGCTGCAGTCGCTGCGCCGGCAACGACGGGCCCAAGACTGATCGCCTCGGCCATGGTGGCCCTGGGAATCAAGTTGGGACGACACAATCATGATCCAAACGCAAACTCGACTCGATGTTGCTGACAACACGGGTGCTAAGTCCGTGATGTGCATCAAGGTGCTGGGCGGCTCCAAGCGCCGCTACGCCAGCGTGGGCGACATCATCAAGGTCAGCATCAAGGAGGCTGCGCCGCGCGGCCGCGTCAAAAAGGGCGAGGTCTACAACGCGGTCGTGGTGCGCACGGCCAAAGGTATCCGTCGTCCGGACGGCGCGCTCATCAAGTTCGACGGCAATGCGGCCGTGCTGCTCAACAACAAGCTGGAGCCGATCGGCACCCGCATCTTCGGCCCGGTCACGCGTGAGCTGCGCACCGAGCGCTTCATGAAGATCGTGTCCCTGGCGCCCGAAGTTCTCTGAGGTACCGTCATGAACAAGATCCGTACAGGCGACGAAGTCATCGTCATCGCGGGGCGCGACAAGGGCAAGCGCGGCCGCGTGCTGCGCCGTGCCGATGAGCAGCGCGTCGTGGTCGAAGGCGTCAACGTGGTCAAAAAGCACGTGCGCCCCAATCCGCTCAAGGGTGTGCCTGGTGGCATCGTCGAGAAAACCCTGCCGATCCACCAATCCAACGTCGCCATCTACAACCCCGCCACCGGCAAGGCCGACCGCGTCGGTATCAAGGTGCTGGCCGATGGCAAGAAGGTGCGCGTCTACAAGTCCAGCGGCGAAGAAATCAAGGTGGCATGACCATGGCACGCTTCCAACAGCTCTACCGCGACAAGATCGCTCCCGCGCTGAAGGCGCAATTCGGCTACCGGTCCGTCATGGAGGTGCCGCGCATCACCAAAATCACGCTCAACATGGGTGTGGGTGAGGCGGTGGCCGACAAGAAGGTGCTGGAAAACGCCGTTGCCGATCTGACCAAGATCGCTGGCCAAAAGCCCGTGGTCACGCGTGCCCGCAAGGCGATTGCCGGCTTCAAGATCCGCGAAGGTCAGCCCATCGGCTGCATGGTCACGCTGCGCGGTGCGCGCATGTACGAGTTTCTCGACCGCTTCGTCACCATCGCGCTGCCGCGCGTGCGCGACTTCCGCGGCATCTCGGCGCGCGCTTTCGACGGGCGTGGCAACTACAACATCGGGGTCAAAGAACAGATTATTTTCCCCGAAATCGAGTACGACAAGGTCGATGCGGTGCGTGGGCTCAATATTAGCATCACGACGACGGCCAAGACCGATGAGGAGTGCAAGGCGCTGCTCGCCGGTTTCCGTTTCCCGTTCAAGAACTGAGGTGGTCCGTGGCTAAGCAAGCTTTGCTCCAGCGTGAACTCAAGCGCGACAAACTGGTCGCCAAGTTCGCGAACAAGTACAACGAGTTGAAGGCCATCGCCAAGGACGCCAAGCGTTCGCCCGAAGAGCGTGAGGCCGCCCGTGCCGCGCTGCAGAAGCTGCCGCGCAACGCCAACCCGACGCGCCAGCGCAACCGCTGCGGCATCACCGGCCGTCCGCGTGGCACGTTCAAGCAGTTCGGTCTGGCCCGCACCAAGATTCGCGAGCTGGCCTTCGCCGGTGAAATCCCCGGTGTCATCAAGGCCAGCTGGTAAGGCGCGAAGGAGAACCCCAAATGAGCATGAGTGATCCGATCGCCGACATGCTGACCCGCATCCGCAATGCGCAGATGGTGGAGAAGGCCGTCGTGACCATGCCCGCCTCGAAGCTGAAAACCGCCATCGCGCAGGTTCTCAAGGAGGAAGGCTACATCGATGGCTTCCAGGTCAAGGAAGAGGGCGGCAGGAAAGAGCTGGAAATCGCGCTCAAGTACTACGCCGGTCGTCCGGTCATCGAGCGCATCGAGCGCGTCAGCCGCCCGGGTCTGCGTGTCTACCGCGGTGCTAAGGCCATCCCCCAGGTCATGAACGGTCTGGGCGTGGCCATCGTCACGACGCCCAAGGGCGTCATGACCGACCGCAAGGCGCGCGCCGCCGGCGTCGGTGGCGAAGTGTTGTGCTACGTCGCCTGACGCGGGGCAGGAAGGAGCAGGACAAATGTCTCGTGTAGCGAAAGCCGCTATCACCATCCCGCAGGGGGTGGAGGTGGCCATTGGTCAGGACAGCATCCAGGTCAAGGGTGCGTTGGGGGCGCTGTCGATGCCGCTGAACCCGCGCGTCACCGTCGCGCAGGACGGCGGCAAGCTCACCGTCACGCCGGTCGATGCCACGCGCGAGGCCGACGCCCTCAGCGGCACGGTGCGCCAGCTGGTCAACAACATGGTCGTCGGTGTCAGCAAGGGTTTCGAGCGCAAGCTGACGCTGGTGGGCGTGGGCTACAAGGCTGCCGCCCAGGGCAACAAGCTCAACCTGAGCGTGGGTTTTTCTCACCCAGTGGACATCGAAATGCCCGCCGGCATCAAGGTCGAGACGCCGAGTCCGACCGAGATCGTGATCAAGGGGGCCGACCGCCAGCGCGTTGGCCAGATTGCCGCCGTGGTCCGTGCGGTGCGGCCACCCGAGCCCTACAAGGGCAAGGGCATCCGGTATGCGGATGAGACGGTCGTCATCAAAGAGACCAAGAAGAAGAAGTAAGGACTGCGAACATGTTGAACAAAAAAGAACAGCGTTTGCGTCGCGCGCGGCAAACCCGCATCCGCATTGCCCAGCAAGGCGCCGTGCGCCTGGCGGTGCACCGCACCAATCTGCACATCTACGCCAACATCATCTCGCCCGACGGCGCGCGTGTGCTGGCCTCGGCCTCGACGCTAGAGCCCGAGGTGCGGGCCCAGCTGGGTGGGCAGGGCAAGGGCGGCAACGTGGCGGCAGCGGCGCTGATCGGCAAGCGCATTGCCGAAAAGGCCAAGGCCGCTGGCATCGACAAAGTGGCGTTCGACCGCTCGGGTTTCGCGTACCACGGCCGTGTTAAAGCCCTGGCCGAAGCCGCGCGTGAAGCCGGCCTGCAATTCTGACGAAGCGGGTGACGCAAATGGCAAAAATGCAAGCGAATGTGAAAACCGAGGCCAACGACGACGGCCTGCGGGAAAAGATGATTGCGGTCAACCGCGTGACCAAAGTGGTCAAAGGTGGCCGCATCATGGGCTTCGCGGCGCTGACCGTGGTGGGCGACGGCGATGGTCGCATCGGCATGGGCAAGGGCAAGGCGCGTGAAGTGCCGGTGTCCGTGCAAAAAGCCATGGACGAGGCGCGCCGCAGCATGTTCAAAGTCGCGCTCAAGGGTGGCACCCTGTACCACGAGGTCAAGGGCCACCACGGTGCCTCCACCGTCATCATGATGCCGGCGCCCAAGGGCACGGGCATCATCGCCGGTGGCCCGATGCGCGCGGTCTTCGAGGTGATGGGTATCACCGACATCGTCGCCAAGAGCCACGGCTCGACCAACCCCTACAACTTGGTGCGCGCGACGCTGGACGCCCTGCGCAAGTCGACCACGCCGGCCGAAGTGGCGGCCAAGCGCGGCAAGTCGGTCGAAGAGCTCGTGGGCTGATCGGGAGAGAAGCGATGACCACCCCCAACAAAGTCAAAGTCAAGCTGGTGCGCAGCCCCATCGGCTGTAAGGCATCGCACCGCGCTACGGTGCGCGGCCTGGGCCTGCGCAAGCTGGGTAGCGTGCGCGAGCTGCAGGACACCCCGGCCGTGCGCGGCATGATCAACAAGGTGAGCTACCTGGTGCAGGTGCTCTGAGCGGAGTCTCGTGATGGAACTCAATACCCTCAAGCCCGCTGCGGGCTCGAAGAAGCCGCGCCGCCGTGTCGGTCGTGGCATCGGTTCCGGTTTGGGCAAGACCGCCGGCCGTGGCCACAAGGGGCAGAAGTCGCGCTCCGGCGGCTTTCACAAAGTGGGCTTCGAAGGCGGCCAGATGCCGCTGCAACGCCGCTTGCCTAAGCGCGGCTTCAAGTCGCAGACGCTTAAGTTCAACGCCGAAGTCACGCTGGCCGACCTGCAGGCGCTGGGTCAGGCCGAGGTCGACCTGCTGACGCTCAAGCAGGCCGGGCTCGTGCCCCAGCTCGCCAAGAAGGTCAAGGTCATCAAGACCGGTGAGATCAGCATCGCCGTCAAGCTGACCAACGTCGCCGCCACCGCGGGTGCCAAGGCCGCCATCGAGGCGGCGGGCGGCTCGGTGGCCTGATCGGTCGGACCCTGCATCCGGATTCGCTCGTGGCCAGCAACGCAACGACCCTCGCCAAGACCGGCAAGTACGGCGACCTGCGTCGCCGCTTGACGTTCCTGCTCCTGGCACTGGTGGTGTACCGCATCGGCGCGCACATCCCGGTGCCGGGCATCGACCCAGCGCAGCTCGAGCAGCTGTTCAAGGGCCAGCAGGGTGGCATCCTGAGCCTGTTCAACATGTTCTCGGGCGGGGCGCTCTCGCGTTTCACCGTCTTCGCGCTCGGGATCATGCCGTACATCTCGGCGTCGATCATCATGCAGCTGATGACCTACGTCGTGCCGACGTTTGAGCAGCTCAAGAAGGAAGGCGAGGCTGGGCGCCGCAAGATTACGCAGTACACGCGCTACGGCACATTGGTGCTGGCGATCTTTCAGTCGCTGGGCATTGCGCTGGCGCTGGAAGCATCGCCGGGGTTGGTGATCGACCCGGGGCTGGCTTTCCGGTTCACCGCGGTGGTCAGCCTGGTGGCCGGCACCATGTTCCTGATGTGGCTGGGTGAGCAGATTACCGAGCGCGGGTTGGGCAACGGCATCTCGATCCTGATCTTTGCCGGGATCGTGGCCGGCTTGCCCAATGCGATTGGCGGCCTGCTGGAGCTGGTGCGCACCGGTGCGATGAGCATTCTGGCGGCGATTTTCATCGTCGCCTTGGTGGTGGTCGTGACCTACGGCGTGGTGTTCATTGAGCGCGGCCAGCGCCGCATTCTGGTGAACTACGCGCGCCGCCAGGTCGGCAACAAGATCTACGGGGGTCAGTCGTCGCACCTGCCGCTCAAGCTCAACATGGCCGGCGTCATCCCGCCCATTTTCGCCTCGTCCATCATCCTGCTGCCCACCACGCTGGTGAGCTGGATGAGTACGGGCGAGGGCACGCGCTGGCTGCGTGACCTGGCCTCGGCGCTGTCGCCGGGACAGCCGATCTACGTGTCGCTGTACGCCGCCGCCATCGTATTCTTCTGCTTCTTCTACACGGCGCTCGTCTTCAACAGCCGCGAGACCGCCGATAACCTGAAGAAGAGCGGGGCGTTCATCCCGGGGATCCGGCCGGGGGATCAAACGGCGCGCTACATCGACCGGATTCTGATGCGATTGACGCTGGTGGGCGCCATCTACATCACGCTGGTGTGTCTGTTGCCGGAATTCCTCATCCTGAAGTACAACGTGCCGTTTTACTTCGGGGGCACATCGCTGCTGATCATCGTGGTGGTGACGATGGATTTCTGGGCCCAGGTGCAGAACTACCTGATGTCGCAGCAGTACGAGTCGCTGCTGAAGAAGGCCTCGTTCAAGGCTTCGGGTGCGTAAGAATGGCGAAGGACGATGTCATCGAGATGCAGGGCGAGGTGATCGAGAACCTGCCCAATGCCACGTTCCGGGTCAAGCTGGAAAACGGGCACGTCGTGCTGGGACATATCTCGGGCAAGATGCGCATGCACTACATTCGTATCTTGCCGGGGGACAAGGTCAAGGTGGAGCTCACGCCCTACGACCTGACGCGCGCCCGCATCGTGTTCCGCGCCAAGTGAGCGACCGGTTTTCGTTTTTAGGAGAGCAACATGCGAGTTTCGGCTTCGGTCAAGAAAATGTGCCGCAACTGTAAGATCATCCGTCGCCATGGCGTCGTGCGCGTGATTTGCACCGACCCGCGACACAAGCAGCGTCAAGGCTGATTCGAGTAGAGGACCACCATGGCACGTATCGCTGGTATCAACATTCCGCCGCACAAGCACGCCGAAATCGGCCTGACGGCGATCTACGGCATCGGCCGCAGTCGGGCGCGCGAGATCTGCGACGCCTGCGGCATTCCGTACTCGAAGAAGATCAAAGACCTGACTGACTCCGAGCTGGAGAAGGTGCGCGAGCAGGTCGGAAAGTTTACCATCGAGGGCGATCTGCGCCGCGAGGTGACGATGAACATCAAGCGCCTGATGGACATCGGCTGCTATCGTGGTTTCCGCCATCGCCGGGGCCTGCCGGTGCGTGGTCAGCGTACCAAGACCAATGCGCGCACGCGTAAGGGTCCGCGCAAGGCCGCCCAGCCGTTGAAGAAGTAATCTGCCGCATAAAGGACAGTCATGGCCAAGTCTCCCACCGCCAACGCCGCGGCGCGCGTGCGCAAAAAAGTCCGCAAGAACATTTCGGACGGCATCGCGCACGTACACGCGTCGTTTAACAACACCATCATCACCATCACCGACCGCCAGGGCAACGCGCTGGCCTGGGCGTCGGCCGGTGGCCAGGGCTTCAAGGGTTCGCGCAAATCGACCCCGTTTGCCGCCCAGGTCGCCTCGGAGGCCGCCGGCCGCGCCGCGATGGAGCAGGGCATCAAGAACCTCGATGTCGAAATCAAGGGCCCCGGCCCGGGACGCGAGTCGTCGGTGCGCGCGCTGGGCGCGCTGGGCATCAAGATCACGTCGATTTCAGACGTGACGCCGGTGCCGCACAACGGCTGCCGACCCCCCAAGCGTCGGCGCATCTGACTCCGCGCTCTGTTGTGGCGCGGATTTGTGGTTCGCGCTACAATAAAAAGCTTTGTCTAGTGGGCCTTGCCTCATGGTGCGGCCCAACCCGTTAGACCACCGCCAGCGCGGGCTGGCGTGAGGCGGCAAGCAAGACCAAGCGGTCTGCGCCGCCATCAGGCCCACCCGCTGGCTCCCGCAATGGCTCATCCTGAGTCGGTTGCGGCAGTACGGAAAGGATAACCAGTGGCACGTTACCTCGGCCCCAAGGCCAAACTCTCCCGCCGCGAAGGCACCGACCTGTTCCTGAAGAGCGCGCGCCGCTCCATCAGCGATAAGGCCAAGTTCGACTCCAAGCCAGGCCAACACGGCCGCACGTCAGGGTCGCGCACCTCCGACTTCGGCTTGCAACTGCGCGAAAAACAAAAGGTCAAGCGCATGTACGGTGTACTGGAGCGGCAGTTCCGCCGTTACTTCGCCGAAGCTGACCGTCGGCGCGGCAACACCGGTCAAAACCTGCTGTCGATTCTGGAGTCGCGCCTGGACAACGTTGTCTACCGCATGGGCTTCGCTTCCACCCGTGCCGAGGCGCGTCAGTTGGTGTCGCACAAGGCCATCAGCGTCAACGGCCAGACCGTCAACATCCCGTCGTACCTGGTCAAGCCCGGTGACGTGGTGGCGGTGCGCGAGAAGGCGCGCAACCAGACCCGCGTCAAGGAAGCGTTGGAGTTGGCCAAGCAGATCGGCTTCCCCGGCTGGGTCGAAGTGGCGGCCGACAAGTGTGAGGGCGTCTTCAAGAAGGTGCCCGACCGCGATGAGTTCGGTGCCGACATCAACGAATCGCTGATCGTCGAACTGTACTCGCGTTGATCCTTGGGTGTGCTCTCTTAAGAGCCCGGATGCCGCAATGGCGGTGTCCGGGATTTTGTGCTCCATCGACCTGGATCGGCTCACGAGCCGAGGGTAGTGAAGGAAGTCCGAATGCTGAATAACCTGCTCAAACCCAAGACCATCCACGTCGAGCGCCTGTCGGCCAATCGCGCCGAGGTGACGCTCGAGCCCTTCGAGCGGGGCTATGGCCACACGCTGGGCAACGCCCTGCGGCGCGTGCTGCTGTCGTCGATGGTGGGGCACGCCCCGACCGAGGTGACGATTGCTGGCGTGGTGCACGAATTCTCCACCATCGAAGGCGTGCAGGAGGATGTGGTGCACATCCTGCTCAACCTCAAAGGCGTGGTGTTCAAGCTGCACAACCGCGACGAGGTGACGTTGAGTCTGCGCAAGGAAGGCGAAGGGGTGGTCACCGCCGCCGACATCCAGACGCCGCACGACGTCGAGATCATCAACCCCGAGCACCCGATTGCGACGCTCGCCCCCGGCGCCAAGCTCGACATGCAGATCAAGGTCGAAAAGGGTCGCGGCTATGTGCCGGGTAACGTGCGCAAGGGCGACGATCACCGCAACAGCATCGGCCGCATCGTGCTCGATGCGTCGTTTTCGCCGATCAAGCGCGTCAGCTACGCGGTCGAAAATGCCCGCGTGGAGCAGCGTACCGACTTGGACAAGCTGGTGCTGGACATCGAGACCAACGGCGCCATCGGGCCGGAGGAGGCGGTGCGTGCCGCCGCCAAGATTCTGGTGGAGCAGCTGTCGGTGTTCGCGCAGCTCGAGGGCGGTGCAGCGTTCGAAGGGGCGGCCCCGGCCAAGAGCGGCACCCCGGCGTTCGATCCGATCCTGCTGCGTCCGGTCGACGAGCTGGAGCTGACGGTGCGCTCGGCCAACTGCCTCAAGGCCGAAAACATCTACTACATCGGCGACTTGATCCAGCGCACGGAAAACGAGCTGCTCAAGACGCCGAATCTGGGCCGCAAGTCGCTCAACGAAATCAAAGAAGTGCTGGCTTCGCGCGGCCTGACGCTGGGCATGAAGCTTGACAACTGGCCCCCCGCCGGGCTGGAAAAGCGCTGACCGGCTCTGTTTTCATTTCCTCCCAGTGACCCCCGGCGGTACCTGATCCGGCCGCCGGTGACAAGACAGAAAGGAACTCATCATGCGTCACGGACACGGACTGCGCAAACTCAACCGCACCAGCGCCCACCGGCAGGCGATGCTGCGCAACATGGCCAACTCGCTGCTCAAGCACGAGGCCATCAAGACCACGCTGCCCAAGGCCAAGGAGCTGCGGCGCGTCGTCGAGCCGCTGATCACGCTGGCCAAGAAGCCGTCGCTGGCCAACCGCCGCTTGGCGTTCGACCGCCTGCGCGACCGCGAGACCGTGGTCAAGCTGTTCAATGAACTGGGGCCTCGCTACGCCAACCGCCCCGGCGGCTACACCCGCATCCTGAAGATGGGCTTTCGCGTTGGCGACAACGCCCCGATGGCTTACATGGAGCTGGTCGACCGTCCCGAAGCGACGGCGCAAACGAGCGAGCAGGCCGGTCAACAGTCGGAATGATCGTGCTATAATTGCATTTTCTGACGCGCGGTGGAGCAGTCTGGTAGCTCGTTGGGCTCATAACCCAAAGGTCGGTGGTTCAAATCCACCCCGCGCAACCACATGCCTAACCCGCTGGCCTTTGCCAGCGGGTTTTTTGTTGGCGCGCAACGGCGCCGTGCCATCATGGCCGAGCCCGGCCCGGGCAGAAACGGCTGAAAGCGGCGGCTGCCGGCGCGACCAGCGCCGCTGTGGCGCCGCGGCAGCCGCCGCCCCGCTCAGTCGGCGCGCGCCGGCCAGTGCGGGGCCGCGCGCACGTCGGCGTCGTGCTCACCCAGGCGCGGGGCCGGGTGGCGCAGCGCCCCCGGCGTGGCGCTGAGTTTGGGCACGATGCCGGGCACCTTCAGCGGTCGGCCTTCGCGGTCGGTGGTCTGCACCACCATCTCGCGCGCCAGGTACTGTGGGTCGGTGGCGATGTCGGCGGCGGTGTAGATCTTGCCCACCGGCACGTCGGCAGCGTCCAGTGTGGCGATGACCTCGTCGACGGTGCGTTGGCGGGTCCAGTCCTCGATGGCTGCGTCGAGCTCGGCGGCCCGCCGCGCGCGGCCGTCGTTGTGGGCCAGTTCGGGGTCGTGCGCCAGGTCATCGCGGCCGATGGCGTGCATCAGGCGGCGGAAAATCCCGTCACCGTTGCCGCCGATCAGCACGTAGGCGTCCTGTCCTTCGGCGTCGGGCCGGCAGCGGTAGGCATTGGACGGCGCGATGCCGGGCAGGGCGCTGCCGGCGCGCTCGCGCACCACGCCGAAAGCGTCGTATTCGGGCAGCAGGCTCTCCATCAGGTTAAAGACGCTCTCGTACAGCGCCACGTCCACCACTTGGCCGGTGCCGCCGCGCGCGTCGCGGTGGTACAGCGCCATCAGCACGCCAATGACGCCGTGCAGCCCCGCTATGGAGTCGCCGATCGACACCCCGGTGCGCACCGGCACGCGTCCCGGCTCGCCGGTGAGGTAGCGCAGGCCGCCCATGGCCTCGCCCAAAATGCCAAAGCCGGGTTTGTGCGCGTAGGGCCCGGTTTGCCCGTAGCCGGACAGACGCAGCATGATCAGGCGCGGGTTGAGGGCGTGCAGCGCCTCCCAGCCCAGCCCCCAGTCCTCCAGTGTGCCGGGCTTGAAGTTTTCGATCAGCACGTCGGCCTCGGTCGCGAGCCGCCGCACCAAGGCTTGGCCGTCGGGCTGGCGCAGGTCGGCCACCACCGAGCGCTTGTTGCGCGACTGCACCTCCCACCACACCGAGGTGCCGTCACGCAGCAAGCGCCACTTGCGCAGCGGATCGCCGGTGCCGGGCGGCTCGATCTTGATCACGTCGGCGCCAAAGTCGGCGAGGGTCTTGGCCGCAAAGGGGCCAGCGATGAGTTGCCCCAGTTCCAGCACTCGAATGCCGGCCAGGGGGCCGTGGCGCGCCGCGGGTGGAGCGTCGGTGCCCGCAGCGCCACCATCAGCAGGTGGGAGGGAGGGTTGGCGATGAGCGGGGCGGTCGTTCATGGTGGGCAGGATCGGTAATCAGGGCTAGAGGCGGGCAGACGCGGTGCCACCACAGCCACCGCTGTCGCGCCGTACCCCGGAGCAACACCAGCGGGTGCTGCGGGCGCCACACGGAGGAGGTGCCCATGCTGCGGCGCGCTGGCGGTTAGGAATGCGACGCGGGCGGCACGGCCAGCCCGCGCTGGGCCAACACGCGCCCGATGTGGTCCAACAGTCCTTCGGTGGCGTCCTCGACCAGGTCCAGCACGTGCTCGAAGGCGTCGGCCCCGCCATAGTAGGGGTCCGGCACGATGGGGCTGTCATGGTGGCGGCAGAATTCGGCCAGACGCCGGATTTTGTGCCGGTACGCCGCAGGGCAGGCGGCTTGGGCCAGGGCCAGGTTGTCCCAGTCCATGCCCAGCAGCAAGTCGGCGTGCTCAAAATCAGATGCCGAGAGTTGGCGCGCCCGCAGATCGGACAAGTCGTAGCCGCGCAGACGTGCGTGGTGCTGGGCGCGCGGGTCGGGCGCATGGCCCACGTGGTAGGCGTGCGTGCCGGCCGAGTCCACCGTGACCCAAGTGTGCCAGCCGCGCTGCTGCACGCGTTGGCGCAGCACGGCGTGCGCGGTGGGGCTGCGGCAGATGTTGCCCATGCAGAAGACGACGATGTGGTAGGGGCGGCTGGCGATCATGTGCGGATTGTGCCGCGGCGTCGTCAAGCTGCGCCCAACGCGGGAAACAGCCTTACCAATCCGCTGGCCATCACCTCCACCGCCAGCGCGGCCAGGATCAGTCCCATCAGGCGCGTCATCACGTTGATGCCAGTTTTGCCCAGCACGCGCGCAATGGGCTCGGCCAGCGTAAAGCACACCCAAGTGGCCAGCGCCACCACCAGTCCGTAGCCCACCAGCGCTGCGTGCTGCCAGAAGGTCTGCGCCTGGTCGGCGTAGATGACGACCGTGGACATGGTGGCTGGGCCGGTGAGCAGCGGTATCGTCAGCGGCACTACCGCAATAGAGGCGCGCCCGGCAGCATCATCCACTTCGTCGCGCGTGGCCTTGGCTTCGGCCGGCTGCGCGTTGAGCATCGACAGCGCCGACATCAGCAGCAACATGCCGCCGCCGACCTGAAAGCTCGCCAGCGAGATGCCGAAAAAGTCCAGAATCTGCAGTCCGGCTAGCGCGGAGACGGCGATGACGAGGAAGGCGGTGGTGGCCGAAATGAGCACCGTGCGCCGCCGCTGCGCGCGGGTAAAGCCCACCGTGTAGTGGATGAAAAAGGGCACGATGGCCAGTGGGTTGACGATGGCCAGCAGCGTGATCAGCGGCTTGAGGTTCATGGCGCGATGGTAGCGCCTGGGCGCGCGCGCAGGCAGTGGGCGCCGGCGTGTGTCCAGCGTCGGGATCGGAGAATGTCACGCGCCGCTGGCCGCCACCGGCGCCTGGTGCACCCGCAGCCAAGCCAACAGGTCCTCGGGTGCGAGCGCGCGCGCGTACAGCCAACCCTGCACCGCATCACAACCGTGGCGGCGCAGGAAGTCGCACTGCGCGGGGGTCTCGACCCCCTCGGCCACCACGGTCAGTTCCAGGTCGTGCGCCATCGACAGTGTGGCGCGTACGATGGCGGCATTGTCGGCGTCATCGGGGATGCCAGCGATGAACGAGCGGTCGATCTTGAGTTGGCTGATCGGCAGGCGTTTGAGGTAGCCTAGGCTGGAGTAGCCGGTGCCGAAATCATCCAGGCACAGCCGCACACCCATGGCGGTCAGGGTATGCAGCCGCTCGATGAGCTCGTCGTCGGCGTGCAACAGCAGGCCTTCGGTGACCTCTAATTCCAGCCCCTCGCCGCGGCCGTTGAAGGGCTGCAGCGCGGCGCGCACCTGGTCCACGAAGCCGGGTCGGGTAAATTCGATAGGCGAGACATTGACCGCCAGGGTGAGTGAGGCAAAGCGAGCGCCGAGCGGCCCGCTGCGCCACGCAGCCAGTTGGGCGCAGGCGGTGCTCAGCACCCAGCCGCCCAGCCGGTCGATGAAGCCGCCCTCTTCGGCCAGCGGAATGAATTCGACGGGCGAGATCGCGCCCAGCGCGGGGTGCGTCCAGCGCAGCAGCACTTCCAGCCCGCGCACCTGGGTGCCGCTGGCGTCGAGTTGCGGCTGGTAGACCAGCGAGAGCCCCCCCTGCTCGGGGTCGTCCAGCGCAGCACGCAGCGCGTTTTCCAGCGCCAGCCGGCGCGCCGCCTCGGCCTGCATCGACGCGTCGAAAAAGCGCCACTGGTTGCGCCCAGCCGCCTTGGCGGCGTACATCGCGGTGTGCGCCTGGTGCAGCAGCTCCTCGACGCTGTCGCCGTCGTCCGGAAAGACCACCAAGCCCTGGCTGGCGTTGAGGCGCAGCGCCTGCCCCTGTACCTCAATGGGCTGGTCGAGCGACGCCGCGAACTTGCGCGCCACGGTGGCGGCGCCCTCGCGGCCGCGCACGCGCCGCAGCAGCGCCACGAATTCGTCGCCACCGAAGCGCGCCAGCGCATCGCGCTCGCGCAGCGCATCGCGCAGCCGCTGCGCCACGGTTGCCAGCACCTGGTCACCGCAGGCGTGGCCGAAGCTGTCGTTGACGCGCTTGAAGCGGTCCAGGTCGAGCAGCAGCACCGCAAACGCTTCGCCACGGGCGCGCGCGTGCTGGATTTCCGCCTGCACCAGAGCCGTCCAGCGAGTGCGGTTGAGCAGGCCGGTGAGCGGGTCGTGGTGCGCCAGGCGCTCCAGTTCGGCCTGCTGCTGGATGAGCTCGGCGGTGCGCTCGCGCACCATGGCCTCGATGCGCCGCCGCTGCCCGGCGCCCACGAGCAGGAAGGCGCCCAGCATGCCCACCGCTACGAAGCCGGTCACCGCCATGGTGTGCAGGCGGCTGGCGGGTAGCGCCTCGCGCCAAAACGCCGGCTGCGGCGTCACGCGCAGCTCCCACTCGCGCTGGGCGAAGCGCAGCGGCCAGACGGTGCGCGCGCCGCTGGGTGCGATGGCCTGGGGCTCGTTTTCGCACCCCGCGGGGCCGACCAAACGCTCCGCGCCGCGGCGCGCATGCCGATCAATAAGGCACAGGGTCAGCCCGGCTAACGGCAGCCCGTCCCAGGCGGCACGCGTCAGATCGTCCATGCGGAACGCCGACGCCACGATCCCCAGCGGCGCGTGCGGAGGCTGCGGCTGGTGCACCGCATGGTAGGCGACGACCCCGCGTTGTTCTCCGGTTTCCTGCACCAGCCGCACCGGCTCGGTAGCCTGTGGGCGTCCGGTGGCGACGGCGCGTTCCACCGCCTGCCGCAGCGGTGCGTAGGACAAAACGTCCAGGCCCAGCGCCCGGCGGTTGGACTCCAGCGGCGCCAGGCGCGTGATGACGATGTGCTCCGGTGCAGGCGGCGCCGGGAAGGTCTGTCCCTGGGCGTCGCGCCCCAGGATGGGCCAGCCGGGCTCGCAGCACTCGTAGCGGGCGCGACCGGCGGCGTCGACGCGCCAGTTGAAGCTGAAATTCTGTGTGCCTGGGTAGCGCCGCAGCCACACTTCGGTGACCCGCTCGAAATCTGCCTGCGTCATCCAGGGCTCGCGCGCCATCACCAAGCCCAGCGCCTCCACCGTATCGAGCTGGGTGTGGAGCCGACGCTGCAGCGCGCGTGCCGCCTGTTCGCTGATCTGGTCGAGCCGCACCGCCATCTGCTGTTGCTGGCTGTCGATGGCGATGCGCACCGCGGCCACCACTGCCAGTAGCCCGGCCAGCAGCGGCAGCCCTACGCTCGTACGGCGTGATCGCCACGCCGGGCGCGGCTCGCCCAGCAGCAGCAGGGCCAGGGGCAGCACCAACACGGTGCCCAGCGCATCGCCTATCCACCAGATTAGCCATTGGTCCAGCGCGTCAGCCGCAGGCACGACGCCCCGCCACACCAAGGCCGGGATCATCAGGCTGGCTTTGACGACGGCGGTGGCGGGAAGCACCACGAAGAGCAGCTGTGCTACGGGTGCAGGCGCATCAAATGCCGAGGGGTAGCCGACCCAGCGACGCACGGCCCACGCCGTCAGGGCAGCCATCAAGGTCGAGCCGAAAGCGGCGTACAGGACGAGCCCGTCAAGCCAGGGCAATCCCAAGGAGTGTTGGTAGGAGGCGTTGAAGATCGCCGTGCCGAGAAAAACCCCGGGCCAGGCGAGGCGCCCGTAATGCAGGGCCGCCGCTGCCGCTACCCCGGCCGGAAAGAATACGATGAGCGCATAGTCCTGCGGTGTACGCAGCCAGGTGGCCAACTCGCCCGCCACGACGTAAGCACCGGCGGTGGCCAGCGTCACGAGGGCGGCGCGCAGCAGCAGCATGCGGGCGTCGCCAGTGGCAAAGAGAGAGGCCATGATGTACCGAGACCCAACGACTTCAGCAACTGTAACACCGCGCGCCCGAGTCTGGACGGAAAATGGACACGAGGGGTGCGCAGGTGCGCACCAGA
Source organism: Tepidimonas sp. (assembly GCF_036824975.1). Classification (GTDB taxonomy): domain Bacteria; phylum Pseudomonadota; class Gammaproteobacteria; order Burkholderiales; family Burkholderiaceae_C; genus Tepidimonas. Next base: position 29,970 of record NZ_DAISZC010000004.1, on the reverse strand, counting down.
TGCGGATTTACCCGCAGTGAAGCCCTTGCGGCTGGCGCGGCGCGGCAACCCTCCGTACACTGTGGGCCGTGTGCGGACGGTGCCCCGTGGGGCGTGCGGTGCGCCGGTGATCCCGGTGTGGCGCAGTGGGCGATGCTGGCAGGCCCGCCGTCCGGTATCCGTGGCTTACCGGCCACTTGTCCTGACGAGGAGACCCTGCCATGACTGCTCCCCTGCCCGAGCATGTACAGCATGCGCTGCAGACGCTGTCGCTCGACGACAAATATGCGCTGGAGCGCGGCCGCGCCTTCATGAGCGGCATCCATGCGCTGGTGCGCCTGCCGATGTTGCAACAGCAGCGCGACCGGCTGGCTGGCAAACGCACCGCCGGCTTTATCAGTGGCTACCGCGGCTCGCCGTTGGGCGGCTACGACCAGGCGCTGTGGAAGGCGCGCGAGCATCTGAAGGCGCACGATATCGTCTTTCAACCCGGCGTCAACGAGGAACTGGCCGCTACCGCCGTGTGGGGCACGCAGCAGCTGGGCTTTGCACCGCCGGGCAGCGCCACGTTCGACGGCGTCTTTGGCCTGTGGTATGGCAAAGGGCCGGGGGTGGACCGCTGCTCGGACGTCTTCAAGCACGCCAACCTGGCCGGTACCACGCCCTGGGGCGGGGTGATTGCGGTGGCCGGCGACGACCATGTGGCCAAGAGCTCCACCGCCGCGCACCAGAGTGACCATATTTTCAAGGCGTGTGGCCTGCCGGTATTTTTCCCCGCCAGTGTGCAGGAGATTCTGGACCTGGGCCTGCACGCCTGGGCCATGAGCCGCTACGCCGGCGTGTGGACCGGCATGAAGACCATCCAGGAGATCGTCGAGTCTAGCGCCACGGTGGAGATCGACCCCGAGCGCGTGCGTATCGTGCTGCCTGAGGACTTCGAGATGCCGCCGGGGGGCGTGCACATCCGCTGGCCCGACGCGCCGCTGGAGCAAGAGGCGCGTCTGATGGACTACAAGTGGTACGCCGCGCTGGCCTACGTGCGTGCCAACCGGCTCAACCACAACGTCATCGAGGGACCCAATGACCGCTACGGCATCATCGCCAGCGGCAAAGCCTACAACGACCTGCGCCAGGCGCTGCACGACCTCGGGCTGGACGACGACACCTGCCGCCAGCTGGGCATTCGCGTCCACAAGGTGGCGGTGGTCTGGCCCCTGGAGGCGCAAATCACGCGCGCGTTTGCCACTGGCCTGCGCGAGATCCTGGTGGTGGAGGAAAAGCGCCAGGTCATCGAGTACCAGCTCAAAGAAGAGCTGTACAACTGGCGCCCCGACGTGCGCCCGGACGTGCTGGGTAAGTTCGGTGAAATCGAGGGCGACCACAGCGGGGGCGAGTGGTCGATGCCCAACCCCAGCGCCAACCAGCTGCTGCGTGCCAACGCGGATCTGACGCCGGCCATCATCGCACGCGCGCTGGCCAAGCGGCTGGGCAAGCGCGGCCTGTTGCCCGAGGGCAGCGACGTCGCCGCGCGCGTGCAGGCCCGCCTGGCCCTGATCGAGGCGCGCGAGCGCGCGCTGCAGACGCTGCAGGTGCGCACGCTGGATGCGCAACGCCTGCCGTGGTTTTGCTCGGGCTGCCCGCACAACACCTCCACCCGCGTGCCCGAGGGCTCGCGCGCCATGGCCGGCATCGGCTGCCACTACATGGCCATCTGGATGAACCGCAATACGGTCGCGTTTACGCAAATGGGCGGCGAGGGCGTACCCTGGGTGGGGCAGCAGCCGTTTTCGCGCGAAAAGCACATTTTTGCCAATTTGGGCGACGGCACGTACTTCCACAGCGGGCTGCTGGCGATCCGGCAAGCGATTGCCGCCGGGGTCAACATCACCTACAAGATTCTGTACAACGACGCGGTGGCGATGACCGGTGGCCAGCCGGTGGGCGAGCGGCCCGAGGGTCACTCGGTGCTGCAGATCGTGCACAGCCTGCGCAGCGAGGGCGTGCGCAAGCTCATCATCGTGACCGATGAACCCGGCAAATACACCCACGCCCGCCACACCACGCTGGGCGGTGTGACGCTGACGTTGCCCACCGATGTGCCCGTGCTGCACCGCGACGAGCTGGACCGCGTGCAGCGCGAGTGCCGCGACACCGAAGGCGTGACGGCCATCATTTACGACCAGACCTGCGCTACCGAGAAGCGCCGTCGGCGCAAACGCGGCCTGATGGCCGAGCCCGACCGGCGGGCCGTCATCAACGAGCGCGTGTGCGAAGGCTGCGGCGACTGCGGGGTGCAGAGCAACTGCCTCAGCGTGGAGCCCCTGCAGACGCCGCTGGGGCGCAAGCGCAACATCAACCAGAGCACTTGCAACAAGGATTTTTCCTGCATCAAGGGCTTCTGCCCCAGTTTCGTTACCGTCGTGGGCGGCACGCTGCGCAAGCCGGTGCGCGACGCTGGCCTGCCCGAGGGGGCTGCGCCTTCGGCGCTGCCCGAGCCGACGCTGCCCGAGCTGCAGCCCGGTGCCGGCACCTGGGGCATCGTGGTGGCCGGCGTCGGCGGCACGGGCGTCATCACCATCGGGCAGCTGTTGGGCGTGGCGGCGCACATCGAGGGCAAGGGCATCGTCACGCAGGACGCAGCGGGCCTGGCGCAAAAGGGGGGTGCCACTTGGAGCCACGTGCTGATCGGCGCGCGCCAGGACGATATTTTGACCACGCGCGTCAGCACGGGTGCCGCCGATCTCATCTTGGCCTGTGATCCCATCGTTGGCGCCAGCGCCGAGACGCTGGCGCGGGTGGCGCCCGGTCGCACCCACGTGGCGCTCAACGCCCAGGCCACGCCGACGGCGGCCTTTTTGATGGACCGTCAGTGGGAAAACCCGGCGCAGCGCTGCGTGGCCGCGATCACCGAGGCCGCAGGCGCCGACGCGGTGGCGGCGTTTGACGCGGAAGCGCTGGCGTTGCGCGTGCTGGGCGACACCCTCTACGTCAACCCGATGGTGCTGGGCTACGCGTGGCAGAAGGGCTGGATACCGCTGCGGCGTGAATCGATCGAGCGGGCCATCGAGCTCAACGGGGTGGCGGTGGCGGCCAACCGCGCCGCGTTCGACTGGGGCCGACGCGCGGCGCACGATCCGGACGCCGTGCGGCGGGTGCTGCAGCCGACGCAGGTGGTGGTGCTGCACCGCCGCCCGACGCTGGAGAGCGTCATTCGCGCGTGGAGCGAGCACCTGCGCGGCTACCAGAACGCCGCTTACGCCGAGCGCTACGAGGCGCGGGTGCGCCGTGTGCAGCAGGCCGAGGCGGCGCTGGGCGGCGGCAGCACCGCGCTGGCGCTGGCGGTGGCCGAAAACCTGGGTGCGCTGATGGCGTACAAGGACGAGTATGAGGTGGCGCGCCTGTACACCGATGGAGCTTTCTTGCAGCGGCTGCGCGAGCAGTTCGAAGGCGACTTCATGTTGCGCTTCCATTTGGCGCCACCGCTGCTGGCGCGTCGCAATGCACGCGGCGAGCTCATCAAGCGCGAATTCGGGCCCTGGATGATGCCGGTGTTTCGCCTGCTGGCTCGCCTCAAGGGGCTGCGCGGCACCCCGTTCGATCCGTTTGGCTACACGCAAGAGCGGCGCACCGAGCGTGCCCTGATCGCCGAGTACGAGGCCGCCATCGAGGCGGTGCTGCGCGACCTGCGCACCGAGCGGCTGCCGCTGGCGCTGGAGATTGCGCGCTGGCCAGCGCGGGTGCGGGGCTTCGGGCACGTCAAGGAGCGCAACCTGCAGGCGGCCCGGCCGCTGTGGGACGAGCTGCTGCGGCGCTGGCAAGCCGGCGACAACACCGCGCAGCCGCCAGCGGCTGCGCGGGCGGCCTGACACTGCTGGCCGGCACGCCGGCCTGTCGTGCGCGAGACGGCCCCGGCGCGCCGGGGCGCTGCGGATGCGTACACTCCAGGGTTTTCCGGTCATCGTGGGAGGCGCAGTGCAGTCAGGGGGTAGCGTGGCATGGGCGGGCGGGCGCATCGGCAGCGGGTTGGCATGGGCACTGGGGGCCGGGGCCCTGTGGGGCCTGGTGTTCGTGGTGCCGCTGATGCTGCCGGAATATCCGGCGCTGTTGCTGTCCGTCGGGCGCTACCTGGCGTTTGGCCTGCTGTGTCTGCCGCTGGCGTGGTTCGACCGTGCCGAGCTGCGCGCCCTGTCGCGCGCCGACTGGTGGCACGCGACCAAGCTGGCCTTCGTCGGTAACCTGCTGTATTACGCGCTGTTGGCCAGTTCCATCCAGCGCACCGGTGGGCCGCTGTCCACGGTGATCATCGGCACGCTGCCGGTGGTGATCGCGCTGGTGGCCAACCGGCGCGATGCCGCGCGCGATGGTCGGCTGCCCTGGGCGCGTCTGTGGCCGGCACTGGCGCTGATCGGCCTGGGCATCGGGCTGGTCCACCACAGTGAATGGCAGGCGCTGCATGCCGACCCGGCGCGCGATGCGGCCGCCTATCTGTGGGGGGCGCTGTTGGCGGTGGGCGCGGTGGCCTGCTGGACCTGGTACCCGCTGCACAACGCCGACTGGCTGCGCGCGCACCCGCAGCGCAGCGCGCGCGCGTGGTCTACTGCCCAGGGGCTGGCAACCCTGCCCCAGGCGGCGCTGGGCTTTGCGCTGGCGCAGGCTGGGCTGGCCTGGGCAGGCGGCAGCGGCTTTACGCTGCCGTTTGGGCCCCGCCCCGAGGTCTTCGTGGCGCTGATGATCAGCGTCGGGCTGCTGGCGTCGTGGCTGGGCACGCTGTGCTGGAATGCGGCCAGCCAGCGCCTGCCCAGTGCGCTGGCTGGGCAGCTCATCGTGTTCGAGACGCTGGCCGCGCTGCTGTATGCGTATCTGTGGCGTGGCGAATGGCCCGCCGCGGCGTCGGCGCTGGGGGTCGCGGCGCTGGTAGCGGGCGTGTGGTGGGGGGTGCGCGTGCGCCCGCAGCGGGAGGTGGCGCAGGCGCACCCGGGCCGAAGCCGACGGGTGCGCTGCGCCAGCCAGTGCAGCGGGAACAATGCACCCTAGGGGGTGGCTGCTCAGCCCCAGTGGCGCGGCTGTGGGCAGGCGCCCTCTGCTGCGCAGTATTGACAGCCGGTGGTGCACGCGTGGGTACAATGGCCGTTTGACGTGCCGAGGGGGTAGTGCGGGCTGGCGTGCAACGCCGGTTGTACGTGGCTCCGACCCGCCCCGACATTTTTCAGCTTTGATTCGCTTGAGGAATCGACGTGTTCATCTCCACTGCCTATGCCCAGGCCGCCGCTGGCGGCGACGCGCCTTCCACGCTCATGAGCCTGCTGCCGCTGGTGCTGATGTTCGTGGTGCTGTATTTCGTCATGATCCGGCCGCAGATGAAGCGCCAGAAAGAGCATAAGGCGATGATCGACGCGCTGGCCAAGGGGGATGAGGTGGTGACCGCCGGCGGCCTGCTGGGCCGGGTGTCGCGCCTGGGCGATCCGTACATCGGCATCGAGCTGGCCGACGGCGTCGAGGTGCAGCTGCAGCGTACCGCGGTGGTGCAGGTGCTGCCCAAGGGTACGCTGAAGTCGGTGTCGTGAGCGTCGTGCCGGTCCGGCCCGCAAGCGTGCGGCGCGCGCTGCAGCAGAAAGCCTCGTCATGAACCGCTACCCCTGGTGGAAGTACGCGGCCCTGGTGGTCGTGCTCGTCGTTGCGGCGTTGTACACGCTGCCCAACTTCTTTGGTGAGGCGCCGGCGGTGCAAGTCTCGTCGGCTCGGGCCGGGCAGCGGCTGGACGATGGCGTGGTGGCGCGTGTCGAGCAGGCCCTGACGGCAGCGGGTTTGCGTGCCGAGGCCGTGCAATTCGACGGCCAGACGCTGAAGGCACGCTTCGACAGCACCGACGCACAAATCAAGGCGCGCGACGCCATCGAACGTGCACTCAACCCGGACCCAGCGCAGCCGACCCACGTGGTGGCGCTGAACCTGCTGCCGCGCACGCCGGCGTGGCTGCAGGCACTTCACGCGCAGCCCATGTATCTGGGGCTGGACCTGCGTGGCGGCGTGCACTTTTTGTTGCAAGTGGACATGGCGGCGGCCGTGGACAAGCGGCTTGCCGCGCTGGTGGGCGAGGTGCGCACCGTGCTGCGCGACCGCGGCGTGCGTCATGGCGGGGTGCGTCGCGAGGGCTCGGCCCTGATCGTGCGTGCGCGCGATGCCGACACCGCGCGTGCGGCCGCCGACACGCTGGCGCGCGAATTCCCCGATCTGGCCAGCACTGAGCGCGCCGATGGGGCCGAGACGTTGCTGGTGCTGACCCTGCGTCCCGAGGCGGTGCGCCGCGTTCAGGAGCAAGCGCTCAAGCAAAACATCCTGACGTTGCACAACCGCATCAACGAGCTGGGCGTGGCCGAGCCGGTGATCCAGCAGCAGGGGCTGGACCGGGTGGTGGTGCAGCTGCCGGGTGTGCAGGACACCGCCAAGGCCAAGGACATCCTGGGCCGCACCGCGACGCTGGAGGTGCGCATGGTCGATGAGAGCCCGGAAGGGCTAGCGGCCGAGCGCGGCGACGGCCCAGTGCCGTTCGGCTCCGAGCGCTATCCAGACCGCAACGGGCACGCCGTGATCGTCAAGCGTGAGGTGATTTTGACCGGCGAAAACCTCACCGACGCGCAGGCTGGCTTTGACAGCCAGACGCAAGAGCCGGTGGTCAACCTGACGCTGGATGCCAAGGGGGCGCGCATTTTCCGTGATGTTACGCGCGACAACGTCGGGCGGCGCATGGCCATCTTGTTGTTCGAGCGCGGACGCGGCGAGGTGGTGACCGCGCCGGTGATCCGCACCGAAATTGGCGGCGGTCGGGTGCAGATTTCCGGCCGCATGACGACGCAAGAAGCCAACGACGTGGCGCTGCTGCTGCGTGCCGGCTCGCTGGCGGCGCCCATGGAGATCGTGGAGGAGCGCACGGTGGGCCCCAGCCTGGGTGCGGACAACATCCGCATGGGCTTCAACAGCGTGGTGTGGGGCTTCGCGGTGGTGGTGGCCTTCATGTGCGTGTACTACCGACTGTTTGGCGTGATCTCCAGCGTGGCGCTGGCGGTCAACCTGATGCTGCTGGTGGCGGTGCTGTCGATGCTGCAGGCCACGCTCACTCTGCCGGGCATTGCCGCGATGGCGCTGACGTTGGGTATGGCCATCGACGCCAACGTGCTGATCAACGAGCGCGTGCGTGAGGAGTTGCGCAACGGCTCGGCGCCGCAGACGGCCATCCACAAGGGCTACGAGATGGCGTGGGGCACGATCGTCGACTCCAACCTGACCTCGCTGCTGGCGGGACTGGCGTTGCTGACGTTTGGCTCGGGGCCGGTGCGCGGGTTTGCCGTGGTGCACTGCATCGGCATCCTGACCAGTATGTTCTCGGCCGTGTTTTTCTCGCGTGCGCTGGTCAATCTGTGGTACGGCCGACAGCGCAAGCTGCGCTGGGTGTCGATCGGCATCGCGCCGCCGCGCGCCGACGGTCAGGCCCGCTGAAGGGGCGCTTGAGGGGGTTGCATGGAGCTGTTTCCCATCCGCAGGGACATTCCCTTTACGCGCCACATGCTGGTGCTGAACCTGCTGTCGGCGCTGACCTTCGTGGCGGCGGTGTTTTTCCTCGTCACACGCGGGTTGAACCTGTCGGTGGAGTTCACCGGCGGCACGGTGATCGAGGTGGCGTACGACCACAGCGCCGATCTGGCCGAGGTGCGCGCGGTGGTGGCCGAGCTGGGCTACACCGATGTGCCGGTGCAACACTTTGGCAGCGCGCGCGAGGTGATGATGCGTCTGCCCCTGCGCGAGGGGCTGTCGTCGGGCCAGCAGTCGGAGCAAGTGCTGGCAGCGCTGCGCGCGCACCACCCGCAGGTTGAGCTGCGCCGCACCGAATTCGTGGGCCCGCAGGTGGGGCGCGAGCTGGTGGAAAACGGGCTGCTCGCGCTGGCCTTCGTCATCGGCGGCATCATGGTCTACCTGGCCGTGCGCTTCGAGTGGAAGTACGCGGTGGCGGCGATTGTGGCCAACCTGCACGACGTGGTCATCATTTTGGGCTTCTTCGCCTTCTTCCAGTGGGAGTTTTCGCTGGCGGTGTTGGCCGCGGTGCTGGCGGTGCTGGGCTACTCGGTCAACGAGTCGGTGGTGATCTTTGACCGTATTCGCGAGACCTTCCGCCGCCAGCGCAAGATGACGGTGCGGCAGGTCATCGATCACGCCATCACCTCGACCATGAGTCGCACCATCATCACCCACGGCTCCACCGAGGCGATGGTGCTGTCGATGCTGCTGTTTGGCGGGCCAACGCTGCATTATTTTGCGCTGGCGCTGACCATTGGCATTCTGTTCGGCATCTATTCGTCGGTGTTCGTGGCCGCGGGCGTGGCGATGTGGCTGGGCATCAAACGCGAAGACCTGGTCAAGCCGACCCAAAAAGCCGCTGGCGGTGGCGACGACCCGAACGCCGGCGCGGTGGTTTGAGCCGCGCGGGGGTGCAGGCGGCCGTCTCCGCTGTCTGTCATCACATATCGAATCCTGTGGGAGCCGCAGCCAGGTTGGTGTCCATCCAGGGCCATGCGCGGGAGCGATGGCGACAGCAGCGGCGCGGCTGGGGTGGTGCCTGCGACGGCCCCCCTGCCGCGGTCAGGCGCGGGCGCAGCGCTGCAACAGGCCGCCGGGCAGGCGCTGCACGCGACCTTCCAGCTCCAGGGTCAGCAGATGCGCCTGCAGGCGCGCCGTGTCCCAGCCGCAGCGTACCTGTAGTACATCCAGCGGCGTCGGGTCGAAGCCCAGGGCGGCGAGGATCGGGTCGCGCTCCTCTGCCGGTGCGGGGGCGCTGTCGGCCGCGCGCGGCGACCGTGTTCCGCGTGTGTCCGCCGCGCCCACGTGGGGTGCGGCGGCAGTGTGTGCGCCATGTGCGTCATTCGGCACGGCAGCCGCCGGAGATGTCCCCGTGTCGGCTCCAGACGGCTGAGCAGCCGCAGGGCGAGGCATCCCCCACAGCGCCTCTAGCTCCTCGGTGATGTGCTCCACCGTCTCCACCAGCTTGGCCCCCTGGCGGATGAGGGCGTGGCAGCCGCGCGCCAGGGGTGAGTGGATCGATCCGGGGATCGCAAACACCTCACGCCCCAGCTGGGCGGCCTGCCCTGCGGTGATCAACGAGCCCGAGCCCAGCGCCGCCTCCACCACCAGGGTGCCGTGACCAAGCGCCGCAATCAGTCGGTTGCGGCGCGGAAAGTGCGCGGGCAGCGGTGGTGTGCCCAGCGGCCATTCGCTCAGCACGCAGCCCTGTGCAGCGATGGCATGCGCCAGTGCCCGGTGCCGCGCCGGGTATACCCGGTCGACGCCGGTGCCCACCACCGCCACCGTCGGCCCAGCGGCCGCCAGCGCGCCGCGGTGGGCGGCCGCGTCGATACCGCTGGCCAGGCCGGAGATCACACTCACGCCCGCAGCAGCCAGCGCACGCGCAAACGCTTCGGCGTTGTCAAGCCCCTGCGGCGTTGGGTTGCGGCTGCCGACGATGGCCAGCCGCCGCGGCGCGGCAGCGGCCCGCACGTTGCCCACCGCGTACAGCACGGGCGGCGCATCCGCCAAGTCGAGCAGGGCGGTCGGGTAAGCGGGGTCGCCCAGCGTCAGCAGGTGGTGGTTGTCGTCGGCTAGCCAGGCGCGCAGCCGCTCGCGTTGGGTCGGCCAGTCCGGTGGGGTACCCACCAGGCGCGCCGCCAGCGTGTCTCCGACGACGCGCGCCAACGCGACAGGACGTTGCGCGAAGACCGCCGCTGGCGGGCCGAACGCGCGCAGCAACTGGTGCGCGGTCGTGGGGCCTACGCCCTCGGTCGCCATCAGGCGCAGCCACGCCTCCCAGTCGTCGGGTCGCATTGCCACGGTCGCTAAGGTCAGGGGTTGCCGAAATGGTCGCCCACGCGTACAGCGTCGGTGATGTGCAGCACCAGGGCATAGGAGACGCGCTCGAAGGTGCGAAACACCATCATCACGCCGTTGCGCTCGGCAGGCAGCAGCAGGTCGGGTTGCCGTTCGTCGGTACGGTCGACCACCCGGGTACGCCCCTTGAACAAGGCCAGTACGTGGCCGGGCTGCAGCCCGTCGGCGGCACCCCGGTTGAGCACCACGATCTGGTTTTGTCCTGCCATCTGCACCGCGTCGCCATGTACCTTGACGATGCGGCCGGTGAGGACGGTGCCAGGCGCATGCGGAACGTAGGTGCGGCTTTCCTCGGTGGTGGGCTGTAGCAGCCGGTCACCGATGCGCACTTCCTCACGTGTCTGCACGATGTCGATGGTGGCGGGCACCAGCGCCGCGGTGCCGTCGCGCTCCTCGACGACGCTCTCTCCGCGTACCAGCGTGGCACGGCCCACCGCGTAGGTTTCGTAGCCCAGCAGCTCGCCCGTGTCGGGGTCACGCAGCGGCTGTGCATGGCGGTAGATGGTCAGCCGCTGCTGCTGCCGTGCATCGGCCTCGAGTGCATCGCCGCTGAGCGCGGCCGCTGGTCCGTACTGGCTGCGCGCGTAAGCGCGGTCTCCGCGCGCCAGCAGCACACGGTTTTCGGGGCCGGCCACGATGCGCGGGGCCTGTTCGTGCCGCTGTGCATCCACGATGGTGACGTCGACCAAGAACGGTTCGATGGCGCCGGGCGGCAACGGGGGAATGGCGGTCTGCGCCAGCGGTTCACTGCGCACACGGGGCGAGAGTTTGACCGTGGGCAGCTCCTCGTCGGCCAGCTGCAGGAAGGCTCGGTCACCCACTCGCGTCAGCACCAGCACCTGCCCGGGGTAGATCAGGTGCGGGTTGCGGATCTGCTGCAGGTTCATGCCCCACAGTTCGGGCCAACGCCAGGGACGCTTGAGGTACAGCGCCGAGATCGCCCACAGTGTGTCGCCACGTTTGACGGTGTAGCGCTGCGGTGCATTGGGGGCGAGCTCGGCCAGGGGCACGCCGGCCTGCGCTACCTGTTCGGCGGTGCTGCGCTGCTCGGGGGTGATGGGATAGTTGGGGAATGCCCCAGCGGCGCCAGCCGTGGCCGCGGCGGCAGCGATCAGTACCCGAACCAGCACGCGGCCCGAACCCGGCAGGACTGCGCCAGATGGCTGGGGCGGACGGCGGCGGAGGCGTGGCGTGGTCATGTGTCAATCCCCTCCCTTGGCATTGTGCAGGGTGTCCCCACTTCTGGCAATGGCAACTGTGGCGGCAAACGGCGGCACTAACCAAAAGTGACGACAATACCGACATTCTATGAACACCCACGCCGAACCTTACCCGATCCTGCGCTACCCCGACCCCCGCCTGCACACCGTCGCCAAGCCGGTAGCAGTGGTGGATGAGCGCGTGCGCCACATCGTGCAGCGCATGTTCGTGACCATGTACGGCGCCAACGGCATCGGTCTGGCGGCCACGCAGGTGGATATCCACGAACGCATCGTCGTCATCGATGTGAGCGAGACGCGTGACCAGCCGCTGGTGTTGATCAACCCCGTCATCGAATGGGCCAGCGAGGACAAGCGCCGCGGCGACGAGGGGTGTCTGTCGGTGCCCGGCATCTACGATGGCGTAGAGCGTTCGGTGGCGGTGCGGGTGCGCGCGCTCGATGAGCGGGGCGAGGAGCGGATCCTGCACGCCGAGGGGCTGCTGGCGGTGTGTATCCAGCACGAGATGGACCACCTGATGGGCAGGGTCTTCGTCGAATACCTGTCGCCGCTGAAGCGGGAGCGTATCAAGATGAAGCTGCTCAAGGCGCAGCGCGAGGCGCAGCGCCAGCGGCGCTCGCCGCAGCGGGCAGCGGGCATGCCAGCTGGGGCGGAGGTGCGGCTTTGAGCGCCGCGGCCACCAATCCGTTGACTGCGTCTCCCGAGTCTGTCGCCCACAGCCCCGATGGCGCGGCGGCGTCGCTGCGGGTTGCGTTTGCCGGCACGCCGGCGTTTGCGGCGCAGGCGCTGGAGGCGATTGGCCGCGCCGGTTTTCCGGTGGTGCTGGTGTTGACCCAGCCCGATCGCCCAGCGGGGCGCGGGTTGCAGCCGCAGCCTTCTGCGGTCAAGCAGCTGGCTCAATCCCGCGGTTGGACCGTGGTGCAGCCGCGGGGGCTGCGGCTGGATGGGCGCTGGGCAGAGGACGCGGCGGTCGCGCAGGCTGCGCTGCAGTCTGCGCGGCCGGATGTGCTGGTCGTAGCGGCCTACGGTCTGCTGTTGCCGCGCTGGGTGTTGACACTGCCGCGCCTGGGCTGCCTGAATATCCATGCGTCGTTGCTGCCGCGCTGGCGCGGGGCGGCACCGATCCAGCGGGCGATCGAGGCCGGCGATGAGAGCACCGGCATCACGCTGATGTTGATGGACGAGGGGCTGGATACCGGCGATATCGTGGCCGCGCAGGCATTGCCGATCGGGGCGCAGGAGACGGCCGGGCAGCTGCATGACCGCTTGGCCGCGCTGGGCGCGCAGCTGGTGGTGCGTGCGCTGCGCGCCGCCGCGCAAGGGCAGCCCTGGCCGCGCCGGCCCCAGCCTGCCGACGGGGTGATCTACGCGCACAAAATCGACAAGGCCGAGGCGTTGCTGGACTGGACGCAGCCGGCGGTGGTGTTGGCTCGGCGGGTGCGGGCTTTCAACCCGGTGCCGGGGGCCGCCACCCGGCTGCAGGGCGCACCGCTGAAGGTATGGACGGCGCATGCCGTAGCACACCCCGACGCTGGGGCCGCGCCGGGCACCGTCGTGGGCGCCGACGACGGCGGCATTCGCGTGCAGACGGGCGAGGGCGTGCTGGTGCTGACCGAGGTGCAGCGTGCGGGGGGGCGGCGCCTGCCGGCCGCGGTGTTCCTGCGTGGCAGTCCGCTGCCCGTGGGCACCCGCTTGGGCGTGGGGGCGTAATGGGCGTGGCAGCGGTGGCGACGCCGTTTTGGCGCGCTTCGTTTCTGGATCCGGCGCTGTGGCGGCAACCTGCGTTCCGCCAGGGTGCGCGCGAGCTGCTTGGGGTAGCCACCGGTATCGGCGCTTGGGGTCTGATGACTGGTGTGGCGATGGTCCAGGGCGGACTGTCTCCGCTGGAGGCCCTGTTGATGACGCTGCTGGTGTATGCCGGCAGTGCCCAACTCACCGCAGTGCCTCTGATCGTGGGCGGTGCACCGCTGTGGGTGGTGCTGGCGGCGGCGTTTTGCGTCAACCTGCGCTTCGTCGTGTTTTCGCTGCATCTGCGCCCGTATTTGCGGCATTTGCCGCGCGGGCAGCGGCTGCTGACGGGCTACCTGACGGGGGATTTGAGCTACGTCTTTTTCGCGCGCCGCTACCCGTATCCGGGCCGCAGCGAGGCCGAACGGCGCGAGCAGGAGGCCTACCTGGCCGGCAGCTGCGGCATCAACTATGCGTTCTGGATGGCGGCCAGTATTCTGGGCATCGCGTTGGCGAACGTGATCCCGGTGGCGTGGGGACTGGGGTTTGCCGGCACGCTGGCGCTGCTGGGGGTTGCGTGTTCGCTGGCCACGTCGCGCTTGCGGGTGCTGTCGGCGCTGGTGTCGGGTCTGGCGGCGGTAGCGGCGTGGGCGCTGCCCCTGCGGCTCAACATTGTGGTGGCGATCGCGGCGGCCGTGGCGGTGTGCCTGGTGGCCGAGGCCGGCACCGCCGCGTGGCGCCAACGCAGGGGGGCGTGATGGAGCTGGATCCGTGGCGGCTGCTGGTGTTCGTCGCGCTGGGGGTGGTGACCGTGGTCACACGCGGCTTTTTTTTCCTGTCCGACCGCACCTGGCACCTGCCGCGCTGGGCCGAACGGGGCCTGCATTACGCGCCGATCGCGGCGCTGTCGGCAGTCGTGGCCCCGGAGCTGTTGCTGCAGCAAGGAGTGTTGCTGTCCACCTGGCAGGACGCGCGGCTGTTTGCCGCAGCGGCCGGCGCTGGCTGGTTTTTCTGGCGCGGCGGCGTGCTGGGCACCATCGTCACGGGGATGGCGGTGTATCTGCCGCTGCATCTGGGGCTGGGCTGGTGATGCCGCCGTCGCGCTCTGCCCGCACCGCCGCCAGGGCGGCACGCAGTGGCGCGGCCTGCACCGGTTTGGGCAGGAAGCTGTCCATGCCGGCCGCGCGTGCCTGCGCGACCGCGTCGTCCATCACGTCGGCGCTGAGCGCCACGATGGGCACGCGGCCACGCAGGCCGGGCAGCGCGCGGATGCGCCGTGTCGCCTCCAGTCCGTCGAGCTGGGGCATGTGAATGTCCATCAGAATGACGTCGAAGTCCTGCGCTGCCGCGCGCTGCACGGCCTGCAGCCCGTCTTCGGCGAATTCGACCTCGTGGCCGAGCCGCTGCAGCAGGAGTCCAACCACCTTGCGGTTGACGGGGTGGTCTTCGGCCACCAGCACGCGCAGGGCCGCCGGGGTTGGCGCTGCCGCTGCGGCGGCGTGCGGGTTGGCCGGGGTGGCGTCACCGGTCGCCGCCAAAGGGGCGACCGGCTGAGCGTCGGTTTGCGCACCGGTGGCGGCGGCGGTGCTTACCGGTGGTGCCCACGGGGCCACCGCATCAGGCGCCGCGCAGAGGCTGGTCAGCCAGGTGGCGGTGAAGATCGAGCCCTCGCCGGGGGTGCTGCGCACGGTGATGTCGCCGCCCATCAGTCGCGCCAGCGTGCGTGCAATGTCCAGCCCCAGCCCGCTGCCGCCGTAGCGGCGTCGGATCGAGGGATCGGCCTGCTGAAAACGCTGGAATAGCCGCGCCTGCGTGGCGGCGTCGATGCCGATGCCGGTGTCGGTGACGCGCAGCCGCCAGCGGATCTGTGTCGGGCCGACCGGTTCGGCCCGCAGCTGCACGTCCACACTGCCGCGTTCGGTGAACTTGATGGCGTTGCCGATCAGGTTGAGCAGAATCTGGCGCACCCGCGTGGCATCGGCCTGCACCCGAGACGGAGCGTCGGCATCGATTTGCAGCGTCAGCCGCAGCCCCTTGGCGTCGGCCTGGGGCTGCAGCCAGCGCAGCACGTCGCGCGCCAGTTGGGGCAGGTCGACGGCGGCGGTCTGGATGCGGATCTGTCCGGCGTCGAGTGCCGACAGGTCCAGGATATCGTTGAGCAGGCTCAGCAGGTGCTCGGCTGACGCACGCGCCGTGTTCAGCTGCTCGCGCTGATGGGCGTCCAGCGGGCTGTCGGCCAGTACGTCGAGCATGCCGAGCACGCCGTTGAAGGGGGTGCGCAGCTCGTGACTCATGTTGGCCAGAAACTGGCTTTTTGCGCGGCTGGCGGCTTCGGCGGCGTCGCGCGCCTGCGCCAGCGCGGTGTTGAGCGCGTGCAGCTGCTGCTGTTCACGCTGCTGGCGCTGGTGGCGCCACCACAAGGCGGCGGCGGCCGTCAGCAGCAGCGTGACCTGGGCCGTCATCAACCAGACCACGTAGCCGCGCAGGCGTCGCACTTCGTCCAGCTTGCTGTCGATCAGGGTCGCCACGCGGCTGTTGGCGGCGAGGGTGAGCGCCTGAACCTCCGGTCCCAGCGCCATCATCTCCTCGAGCCACGTCGCCAGCCCGGTGCGGCGTTGCGTGGCCAGCACATCGTCGGCGCGGGCCACCAGCGACTGCAGGCGCGGCAGCAGCGCCACGAAATTCGGGTCCGCCTCCAGCGGGCGGGTGGAGGGGCTTTGGCGCAGTAGCGCCAGCCGGCCGGCATAGATGTCCAGCCGCAGCGCCAGCGCATGCCAGTCCGGCGGCCCGGGGCGGGCGATTTCGAGGTGCAGCTGTTCGCGCAGGCGCAGGAATTCGCGCTCGTGCTGGGACAGCAGCGCGGTGATCGAGTCGTTCTGCTGCAGCTGCGCGGTTTCCTCGGCCGACTGGGTCTGGCGGATGAAGGCCACCAGCAGTACCGCCAGGCCGAGCGCCAGCAGCGTGGTCGTGAGTGCAAGTGCGACCAGGAAGCGGCGTCCCTCGGCCGGGTGCGAAGGAGGAGAGGGGGCCGGCGTGGCACCGTCGGTCGGTGGACTCATTCGACCTCGATCGACTTGAGCTGCCAGATCGACCGTTCGTAGTAGCGCTTGTCCCTGAGCACCGGATCGCTGTCGAAGGGGTAGACGATGAACAGTGGCCCCTTGTCGCGCACGGCCATCGGCTTGCCATCCCGGCGGGTGGCAATGACGACGTCGAAGCGCTGCGCATCTTCCGCCGGGATGACGATGCGGTAGTCGTTGAGTGCGGTGGCGCGCAGCTGGCGTCCCTGTACGCGCACCGCGGCCAACACGTCGCGCAGCCGCGGTCCACTGAAGGTGACGGGGTGCTCATCCCATGGCGTGCGGGTGGTGAAGCGGTGCTGTGGCAGGCGCTCGAGCATCGGCAGGTCGAAGGCGGCGTGCGGCCCCTGGTTGCGCACCCCGATCTGGCCGCTGATGGTCAGCACCACGCGTTCGGTAGGGGGTGGCAGCGGTGTGTCCTGCGCCGACGCGCCCATGGCGCCAAGCAGACCGAGTGCACATACCGCCAGCATGGCAAATCTGCGCAAAATGAGCTGATTCATGCAGTCGCGCGCAAAAGTATCAAAATAGGTATGATCTTAAGCGACGGCACGCGGCCATGTCCAGGTGCCCAGGCACCGTGGCCCCGAGGCTTGCGCGCGCGTCAGCGCACCGCCTGCACCGCCGCCCGTGCGGCAAATTCGGCGCGCAGCGCGCGCAGCTTGGCGCGCGGGTCCTCCTGTGTGGTGGCCGGGTCGAGCTGCATTTCGGCGATGAAGCGGCTGGGCTGTGCCGCCACGCGCTCGCGCCCCTGCTTGCGCTGCTTGAGCCAGCTCACCACCAGCGTGCGCTGCGCGCGCGTGATGCCGACATACATCAGTCGGCGCTCTTCCTCGATGCGCGCCGCCAGCGCCTGTGGGTCGCCGTCGGCGTCGGGCTTGAATGGCAGCAACCCCTCGTTGACGCCGACCAGCATTACGTGCGGCCACTCCAGTCCCTTGGCGGCGTGCAGTGTCGACAGCGTCACGACGTCCTGGTCCTGCTCGCGTTCGGACAGGGTACTGATCAGGGCTACCGTCTGCGCCACTTCCAGCAACGGACGCGGCTCGCGCACCGCGCTGGTACCCCCCATGTCGTCGATCTGCCCGCCGCAGCGCTGCGCCATCCAGTCCACGAAGTCGAGCACATTGCCCCAGCGTGCGCTGGCTTGCTGCTCGCTGTCGGCGTGTTCGTGCAGGTGTGCTTCGTAGCCGATATCGCGCAGCCAGTCCACGAGCACGGCGCGCGCCGCCTCGTGGCCCACGGCGTGACGGGCCCGGTACTGCAGCTCGTTGACGTAGCGCCCGAACTCGTGCAGCGCCGCCAGCGCACGGGCGGGCAGCGTGGCCGCCAGCGTGTGCGAAAACAACGTCTCGAACAGGCTCAAGCGCGCGCTGGCGGCCAGCTGGCCGAGCTGCGCCAGGGTCTGGTGGCCGATGCCGCGCCGGGGCGTGGTGATGGCGCGCAGAAACGCCGGGTCGTCGTCCTCGTTGGCCAGCAGACGCAGCCAGGCACACAGGTCCTTGATTTCGGCGCGATCGAAAAAGCTGGTGCCGCCCGAGACCTTGTAGGGGATGCCGGCGCGGCGCAGCGCCACCTCGAAGGCGCGTGATTGGTGGTTGGCGCGATACAGGATGGCGCAGTCGCGCCACGCCGCGCCCTGCGCGCGCAGCCCCTGCAGGCGCGCCACCGCACGCTCGGCCTCGTGCTCCTCGTGATCGCAGGCCAGCACACGCACTGGCTCGCCCTCGCCCAGCGCGCTCCACAGCGTCTTGGGAAACAGCTTGGGGTTGGGGCCGATGACGGCGTTGGCCGCGCGCAGGATGGCGTTGGTGGAGCGGTAGTTTTGCTCCAGCTTGATGACCTTGAGGGTTGGAAAATCCTGTGGCAGGCGGCGCAGGTTGTCCAGGGTGGCGCCGCGCCAGCCGTAGATGGACTGGTCGTCGTCGCCAACGCAGGTCAGGCGCGGATTGTCGCGCTCGCCGTGGCCCACCAACCGTTTGAGCAGCTCGTATTGGGTGGCGCTGGTGTCCTGGTATTCGTCCACCAGCACGTGGCCCAGGCGCTGCTGCCAGCGCGCGCGTACGTCCGCGTGTTCGCGCAGCAGCTTCAGCGGTAGCGTGATGAGGTCGTCGAAGTCCACCGCCTGATAGGCGTTGAGGCGCTCCTGGTAGCGCGCCATGACGAGCGCGATCTGCCGCTCGGCGTCGTCGCGCGCCTGTGCCAGCGCGGCGGCGGCGTCCAGCCCCGCTCCTTTCCACTGGCTGATCACCCACTGCCAGTGGCGTGCGGTGGTGCGGTCGGTGGTGCCGCCGCAGTCTTTGAGTAAGTTGACGATGTCGTCGGTGTCCAAAATGGAAAACTGCGGTTTGAGTCCGATGGCGGTGCCGTCTTCGCGCAGGATGCGCACCCCCAGCGCGTGAAACGTGCACAGCAGTACCCCTTGTGCCGCCTTACCGACCAAGGCGCGGGCGCGTTCGCGCATTTCGGCCGCGGCCTTGTTGGTGAAGGTGATGGCGGCGATGCGCTGCGGTGCCAGCCCGGCCTGGATCAGGCGCGCGATTTTGTGGGTGATGACGCGTGTCTTGCCCGATCCGGCGCCGGCCAGTACGAGCGAGGGTCCATGCAAGTGGCAGACGGCTTCGAGCTGGGCGGGGTTGAGGGTGTCGTGCATCGGTCGTGAAAGGGCGAGACACAGCGGCTGCAGACGTGCCGCCGCGTCGGGCCACAATGCGGGCGGGGCGCAATCATAGTTCGGTTGCCCGGCATGGCCTTGGTCGGTATGGGGTGAGGCGGTGGCTGAAACCCGATGTGGGTGCCAGCGGGCTCCCACTGAGTCGATGTTGCGGACGGGTCGTTCGGTTGGACGCCCTTATCAGACACCCGGTAACGCAAACGACACACGGGGACCGCGCCCCGGCAGCGGCCCGCTACCATGGAGGTGATGGGCGCAATATTGCTGGTTACGTTTCCCTTCTTTGCGCTGGTGGCGGCGGGCTATCTGGCGGCGCGGCGGCGCTGGCTGCCGCTGGACGCCATCCCTGGCCTCAACGGTTTCGTGCTGTTTTTTGCCCTGCCGGCGATGCTGTACCGCTTTGGCGCCTCCACCCCCATTGCCCAACTGCTGGATGCGGCGGTGGCTGGCGTGTGGCTGCTGTGCGCGCTGCTGGTGGTGGGGTTTGCGGTGGCGATCAGCTTGGGCCGTCGCATTCGCTGGAACGACGCGGCGTTCGGTGCCCTGGTGGCAGCGTTTCCCAATTCGGGCTTCATGGGCGTGCCCCTGATCGCCGCGCTGCTGGGGCCCCCAGCGGTGGGGACGGTGATCGTGGTCATCGTGGTGGATATGGTCATCACCAGTTCGCTGTGTATTGCGCTGTCGCGTCTGGATGCAGGCGAGGGTGGCGCGCGCGCAGCGCTGAAACAGGCCCTGTTGGGGGTGCTGCGCAACCCCATGCCCTGGGCTATCGGTTTGGGAGCAGCCGCATCGGCATGGCGCGTGACGCTGCCTGGCCCACTGGACAAAACGGTGGCCTTGCTGGCCGACGCCGCCAGTCCGGTGGCGCTGTTTACCATCGGGGCGGTGCTGGCGCGCTCGCAGCTGCAGGCCGACCATCCGATGCCGCTGCGCGACTACGTGCCACTGGCGCTGGTGAAGCTGTTCGTGCATCCGTTGCTGGTGTTGCTGGTGGGGGCGGCTGCCATCCAGTTGGGGGTGGGGCTGCAGCCGGCCGCCCTGCAGACGCTGGTGCTGACGGCGGCGCTGCCCAGCGCCAGCAATGTGTCGCTGCTGGCCGAGCGCATGGGCGCCGACAACGGGCGCGTGGCGCGTATCATTTTGGTGTCCACGGCGCTGGCATTCCTCACCTTTTCGGCGGCAGTGGCCTGGCTGCGCTGAGTCGTCGTGGTCGCCCACGCCATGCTGCCGGCGGTAGGCGCTGTCGCGCAGTCCGTGCTGTTTCTGAACGCCACAGCCTCCATGGCCGAACCCGGGCGTGTCGTTAACAGGCGGCAAGGCACTTGAGCACAGCAACGAACCCGTGGTTGCCCTGCCAACCCACAGCAGTGGCATCAGCCGCCGCGGTGGCTCAAAAATGCAGCGGATCGACGTCGATGGCCCAGCGCAGCAGGCCGCGCCCCGTGGGGCCGGCGCGCAGCGCGTGCAGGCGCGGCAACCAGGCAGCCAGAAAGGCCTGTAGCGCCGGGCGGTGGCTCGACTCCAGCAGCAGCTGGGCGCGTTCGACATCGGCCACCCGGGTCAGCGTCATCGGTACCGGCGCATACAGCGTGACGAGGGCGGCGCCAGGCAAGTCCGCCGCGGCGGCGCGTGCCTCAGTCAGCCACTGCAGCGCCACCGGCAGCTGGCGCGCTTCGGCCCGCAGCAGCGCCTGGTGACTAAACGGCGGCATGCCGGCCTGTCGGCGTTCCTGCAGCTGCCGCGCGGCAAAGGCCGCGAAGTCGTGTCGCGCCAGCGCGGCAAACAGCGGATGTCCGGGGTGCGCCGTCTGCACCCACAGCTCCACCGCGCTGTCCTGCGCGGCTACGAATGCCGCGTCGCGCCCAGCGCGCCCGGCGGCCTGCATCAGCAGGGTAAACAGCCGTTCCGGCGCGCGCCAGTCGCTGGCAAACAGCGCACCGTCGGTGTTGACGCTGGCCACCAGCGTGATGCGCCGGAAATCGTGCCCCTTGGCGATCATTTGGGTGCCCACCAGCACGTCGATGTCGCCCTGGTGCACCGCCTGCAGCGTGTCCTCCAGCGCACCGGCGGCGCGGGCGCTGTCGGCATCCAGGCGGCCAACGCGCACCGGCGTCCCATCGGAGCGTTGCAGGCTGGCCAGCTCCATGGCCAGGCGTTCCTGTAGCTGCTGCGTGCCCTGGCCGAGCGCGTGCAGATCGGGGTCGCCGCAGGATGGGCAGTGCTGGGGTACCGGGGTGCGATGGCCGCAGTGGTGACAACGCAGGGCGCGTTCGGTTTTGTGAAAGACCAGATAGGCGCTGCAGTGCGGGCAGGCGCTTTTCCAGCCGCAGTGGCCGCAGCCGATCACCGGGGCGTAGCCGCGGCGGTTGAGCAGCACCAGCGCCTGCTCACCACGCGCCACCCGCGCGGCAATGGCCTGCAGCAGCGCCGGGGCCAGCACCGTGCCGCGCGGCAGCTGTCGCGTGTCCAGCAGGCGCAGGCGCGGCCACCGCGCACCGCCCATGCGCTCGCCCATTTCGACGCGCAGATAGCGTCCCGTCTGGGCAGCGTGCCAGCTCTCCAGCGATGGCGTGGCCGACCCGAGCACGACCCGGCAGCCGTCGGCGGCGCCCAGATGAGCGCGATACACCGCTAAGTCGCGTGCCGAGTACCGCGCCCCCTCCTGGCTTTTGTAGCTGGGGTCGTGCTCCTCGTCCACCACGATCAGGCGCAGCCGCGGCAGGCTGGCGAAGATGGCCATGCGCGTGCCCAGCACGATGCGTGCGTGCCCCTGGTGGGCCGCCAGCCACGCCCGCAGCCGCTGCGCGGGCGTCAGTCCCGAGTGCAGCGTCACCACCGCGTCGCCGAAACGCTGCTGCAAGCGCGCCAGCAGCTGCGGCGTGAGGTTGATCTCCGGCACCAGCACCAGCACCTGCGCGTGCGGGTCGCGGCGCAGCAGGCGCTCGGCTGCCTGCAGATACACCTCGGTTTTCCCGCTGCCCGTGGCCCCGAATAGCAGCACCGGGCGGTCGCTGGCCTCGATGGCTTGCAGCGCCTGACGCTGGGCGGCGGTCAGCACTGGGGGCTCGGCGGCGCCAGCGCCGGGCGCTGGCGTGGGACCAGCACCCGGGCGGGCCAGGCGTCGCTGCAAGCGGGCCGCGTCGCCTGCGCGCAGCGTCGGGGGAAGCGCTGCCAGGGCGATCTCCCCAGGGGCGCGCTGGTAATAACGCGCGGCAAAGCGCACCAGCGCGCGCCAGTGGGCGTCCAGCGGCGGCAGCGCCGTCCACACCTCTTCCACCGGGCGCAACGCGGTGGTGGGCGCGGGGGCATCCTCTGCCGGCGCGTCCCACACGATGCCCAGCACCCGCCGCCGCCCCAGCGGCACCCGCACCAGTGTCCCGGGCGGCAGGGAATGTCGGCTGAGGTAGGTCAGGCTGTCGGCCAACCCGCTGTGGGCAGGGGTGGCGACGACCACCTCAACGGGGGTTGCGGGCTCGGTGGGCTGCGGTGTCCCGCTTGGCATGGCGGCGTCCCTGGCCTCCCCGTTGGACGTCGGTGCGGTGGCCACTCCAAGCGCCTGAGCCATCAAGGGTTTTGCACGCTGTCCCACGATACTGTGGATAACTTTGTTGGCAACCTGCGGATGTCAAGCGTAAAGCCTTGAGGGTTAAGACCAGCAACAGATTGCCCAAAAAATCAGCAAAGCTGAAAAAGTATTACAAAACAAAATGTTACGATGATTCGTCGAGGTCGCGCCGAAAGATCTGTGGCCAGCTGCCACTTTGACGTCGCCCCTCGTTTCGTGTGCATAAGCCGCACGCCTTGACGAATGTGCGGCTCGATCGCGTGTGATGTTACCCCCCATGAGGTGGGTATCGTGGGAATAAACCCCGGGCTGGCGCTTGCCGCCAGGGATCGCCCGCTGCGGGCCCGGCCGTCGTGCCGGGTGGCGTGTGCGCCCGCGGCAGACCTCCCGGCGGCGCACCGGTGGCTGTCATGACCGGCGCCCGACGGCGGCCTGCCGCATGTGGCGCGAGTGCGCATGCACGGTCTCCACCAGCGCATGGACGTGTTCCGGCGGCGTGTGCAGGCCGATGCCGTGCCCCAGGTTGAAGATGTGCGTGGGGCCGCGGCGGGTGGGGTCGGTGTGCGGCATGCCAAACGACTCCAGCACCGCCACCGCCTCGCGCGCCACCACGTCGGGTGGGGCCAGCAGCACCGCGGGGTCAAGATTGCCCTGCAGGGCCTTGCCGGGCTCCCCGGGCTGGCCGCCCACCCGCGCGCGCGCCCGCCCCAGATGCACCGTCCAGTCCACTCCCAGCACATCGCAGTCCAGCTGCGCCATATCGTCCAGCCACAGGCCGCCGCCTTTGGTGAAGACGATGCGCGGGATGACCTGTCCCTCGTGCTCCCGGGGCAGTTGCTGCAGCACGCGGCGCGTGTAGGCCAGGCTGAAGGTCTGGAACGCCCCGTCGGCCAGTACCCCGCCCCAGCTGTCGAAGATCATCACCGCCTGGGCACCGGCGTGGATCTGCGCCGTCAGATAGGCTGCCACCGCATCGGCATTGACGGCCAGAATACGGTGCATCAGGTCGGGGCGGCTGTAGAGCAGGGTCTTGACCAGCCGGTAGTCGTCCGAGCCGCCGCCTTCGACCATGTAGCATGCCAGGGTCCATGGGCTGCCGGAAAAACCGATCAGCGGCACTTGGCCATTGAGTGCACGCCGTATCGCCGCCACGGCGTCGAAGACGTAGCGCAGGCGTTCCAGGTCGGGCACGGCCAGTGCCGCCACATCGGCCTCGGTGCGCACGGGGCGCTCGAATGTTGGGCCTTCGCCGCTGACGAAGCGCAGCCCCAGTCCCATTGCATCCGGCACCGTCAGGATGTCGGAAAACAGGATGGCGGCATCCAGCGCATAGCGCTGCAGCGGTTGCAACGTCACTTCGGTGGCAAAGTCGACGTTTGTCGCCAGCCCCATGAAGCTGCCGGCGCGCTCGCGCGTGGCTCGGTATTCCGGCAGATAGCGCCCTGCCTGGCGCATCAGCCAGATGGGCGTGTAGGGTGTGGCCTGCCCCAGGCAGGCGCGCAGAAAAGTGTCGTTGTGCAGCGGCGCGAAACTCATGCGGGGATTATCGTTGCCCCACTGCCTGGAAGGCGGCGCGCACGTCGGCCGTGCGCAGGATTTCGCGCATCACCTGCGGTGGCCGGCCGGGGACGTGCAGCACGTACACGGGCACCCCGTTGCGGCCCAGCGCCGCCAGTGCCTCGGCGATCACGGGGTCGCGCCGCGTCCAGTCGGCGCGCAGCAGCGCGATGCCCGCTGCCGCAGCATCCTGCAGCACCCCTGGGTCCTCCAGCACCGCCGCTTTGTTGACTTGGCAGGTGACACACCACGCAGCGGTGAAGTCCACGAACACCGGTCGCCCCTGGGCGAGCAGTTCGCTTTGACGCTGTGGGGTCCAAGTTTCCCACTGCGCGTTGGATGTACTGGTCGGGGCACTGGCGGCCTCACGCGTCACGTACGGCCCCAGCGCAACGAGGGCCGAGCCCAGCGCCAGCACGCCCGGCACCAGCAGTACGGTGCGCGCGCGTCCGCGACGACCCAACGCCCACAACACCCACGTCAGCGCCAGCACAATGAGCAGCAGCGCGCCCACGCCGTCGATGCCGCTTTGCTGGCCCAGCACCCACAGCAGCCAGATGGCGGCTGCTCCCATCGGGAAGGCCATCGCCTGCCGGAAGGTGTCCATCCACGGCCCGGGGTGCGGCAACCGTCGCGCCAGGCCTGGCCACCAGCTTGCGGCCAGGTAAGGCAAGGCCATTCCCAGGCCAAGCGCCGCAAAGACCGCCAGCGCCTCGCCTGCGGGCAGTGTCACCGCCAGTCCCAGCGACGCGCCCATGAACGGTGCCGTGCAGGGGGATGCCACCGCCGTGGCTAGTACACCCGTCAGGAAGGCGTCGGCCAGCGGGTGGCGCAGTCGCAGGCCCGCCAAGCCCGCCGGCGCCAGCTGACCGACGTCGAACACCCCCGCCAGGTTGAGCGCGATGACCACGAACAGCGTGGCCAGCGCCGCCACCACCAACGGATTTTGCAGCTGAAAGCCCCAGCCCACCGCTTCTCCAGCCGCACGCAGCGCCAGCAGCAGCGCCCCCAGCGCCAGGAACGACACCAGCACGCCCGCGGTGTAGGCCAAACCGCCCAGCCGGTGGGCACGGGTGTCCGCCCCGTGCGCCTGAAACGCCATCACCTTGATGGCCAGCACCGGGAACACACAGGGCATCAGGTTCAGGATCATTCCGCCCAGCAGGGCACCCAGCAGAGCCAGACCCAGGCCCAGGCGCGGCGCCGACGGCGCGGGCGTGCCCGCAGGCGCCACTTCGGCGGGCGCCACCGCGCTGGGCGGCTGGGCCACGGGCGGCCAGCTGCCCTGCACCGGCCAGTCGAGCCGCACACCGGGGCTGCCAGCACCTTGTCCGGGCGGATGGGCAGGTGCCAGCACGAAGGCCAGCCGATCCGGAGCGTCGGAGCGGTAGGGGTTGAACGGCACGGTGGCGTGCCACGTATCGCCCGCCCAGCGCTGCTGCCAGGGGGCACCCGGGGCGATCAGGTTGCCCATCTCTGGGAAAAACTCCAGAACCTGCCCCTGCCACGGCGCCGGCAGCCCACGCACCTGCAGGTGCAGGCCCTCGGTGTCCACCATCAGGCTGCCGGTGGCAGACGACGGCTGCGGCGCGGCCGCCCAAGCGGCCTCGAAAGCCGCCGCATCGGCGACGATGGCGGCCTGGCCGGGCAGACGCAGGCTCAGCTGCGCCTCCTCGGGTACGCATTCGCGCCGACAGATCAGCCAGGTCGCGTGCAGGCGCACCTCCACCGCGCCGCTGGGCGCTGCCGCGACCATCACCGGCACCGGCAGCAGTACCGTGCCGTCGTAGCCGTAGTTGGCCAGATCGCCAAGCGGAAACTTGCGCGGAGTCGGCCATTGAATGTCACCGGCTTGCCAGCCGGCAGGCAGCGTCCACTGCAGTTCCACCGGCAGGCCGGAGTCACCGGGGTTTTTCCAGTAGGTGTGCCATTCGGGGGCGTGCTCGATGCGCAGCCCCAGCCATAGCGGCTGCCCCGGCTGGATGCCGTACGGCGCGTGAGCCAGCAACGTCACACGGGAAAACTCGCTCTGCGCCACGGCGCCGGAGGGGGTGGCCGCTGCTGCGGGCAGGGCCACGGCCAGTCCCAGCCACGCCGCCAGGCCAAGACTGACCCCGCGCGGCCCCGCGCGGCGGCCCAAGGGGTATGCCGCATGCCACACCAGCGCCGCGAACGGGGGGGCGGGCTGGGCGCCGCCCAGCAGCGCCCGGCGTGCCCACGCGCAGCCCCACGCCGCCGCGGCGGCCAGCCCTACAACATAAATCAGCCAGAGATCGAACATGATGCACAGGCACAGAGAGGGCTTGGTGGCCCCAGGTTCCCGGATTGTCGATCATCGTCTATGAATTGACAAAATCTATCGCTCCCATCGCAGGCCCCATCTTGGCAGCGCGGCGACGATCGCCAACAATGATCGTGGTCGACTCAGAGAGGAGACGCGGGATGCTGGCGATCGACAAACCGCTGGAGGGTTGGGTGCGCCGCTGGCGTGAGCGGGTGGACCTGCCGCTGCGGGTCTGCTGGGGAGTGGGTGAGGGTGAGCCGCGCTGCTGGGACTTGGGTCGGTTCGAGCAGCCGCGGGTGACCATGACCGTACGTGACGCGGCGGCGCTGACAGCACTGCTGGCCCCCTCGCTGGATACCCTGGGCGAGGCCTACGTTGAAGGGCGTATCGACGTCGAGGGCGATATCGCCGATGTGCTGGCCATCGCACACACGCTGGTGGCTGCCGGGCGCGACGCCCCGCAATCGGAGGGGGGTGGCACGCTGCATCGTCTGGTCAAGGCGTTCACCCACAACCGCAAGCTCGATCGCGAAGCCATCCAGTACCACTACGACGTCTCCAATGCGTTTTATGCCGAGTGGCTCGACCCGGCCATGGTGTACTCGTGCGCCTATTTCGAAAATGGCAACGAGGATCTGGCCACCGCGCAGCGCAAAAAAATCGACCACATCCTCACCAAGATCCGGCTGCAGCCCGGGCAGACCCTGCTCGACATCGGTTGTGGCTGGGGCGCGCTGGTCATCCGCGCCGCGCAGGCGTTTGGCGCGCGCTGTGTCGGCATCACCCTGTCGCAGGCGCAGTACGAACTGGCGCGCGAGCGCGTGGCAGCGGCCGGGCTCAGCAACCGCGTCGAAATCCGGCTGCAAGACTACCGCGACCTGGAGGGGACGTTTGACCGCATCACCAGTGTTGGCATGTTCGAGCACGTCGGGCTCAACCATCTGGCCGAGTATTTCGGCATCATCCGCCGCCACCTGGCACCCGACGGCTGGGCGATGAACCATGGCATCACGACCACGGACGCCCACGACGGCGAAACGCCGGACGGTGGTGGCCGCTTCATCGACAAGTACGTTTTTCCCCATGGCGAGCTGCCGCATATCTCGACCGTGCTGCGCACCATGCAGGAAGGTGGCCTGGAGCCATTCGACGTCGAGAGCCTGCGCCGCCACTACGCGTTGACGCTGACGCACTGGAGCCGGGCGTTCGAGGCCAAGTCTGAGCGCCTGCGCACCATGGTGCCCGAGCGCATCTGGCGCATCTGGCGTGTCTATCTGGCCGGGTGCGCCTGGGCGTTCGAGCACGACCAGATTTCCCTGTTCCAGGTGCTGTGTCACCCGGCGGGCCGCTCGGCCCAGGAGCTGCCGTGGTCGCGCCGCTGGATGTATGAGGGCAGCGCCGCCTCCCGGTGACCTGACACCCTGCAGACCGCTGCGGCCGACGCTTGCCGCGTGCCCGCTGTCTGGCGACGCTGGGTTTGCAGCTCCGAAGGCGATCCGGTGTGCGCTCGCCACATCGCCTGCGGGCAGGCGCACCGCGTGCCGTTAGGGGTGACTATCATGCGGGCATGAACGATTCAGGTATCACCGGTGGCATGCAGCGCTGGGTCGATCTGCGCTGGCCCGACTTTGCCGCGCTCGATGGCGCGCGCACTGTCGCCATCCTGCCCGTGGGGACGACCGAGCAGCATGGCCCGCATCTGCCGCTGGGCGTCGATATGGCCATCGTGGAGGCGGTGCTGGCGGCGGCGGGTCCGCACGTTACCGCCGACGTGCCCGCTCTGGTGTTGCCCCCGCTGCCGGTTGGCCTCAGCCCGGAGCATGCGCGCTTTCCCGGCACGCTGACGCTGGCGCCCGAGACGGCGCTGGCCCTGTGGCGCGACGTGGGTGCCTCGGTGGCACGTGCCGGTGTGCGCAAACTGGTGTTCTTCAATGGCCACGGCGGCCATGTCGGCCTGATGGATCTGGTCGGACGCCAGTTGCGTGCGCAGCACGATCTGCTGGTGTGGGGCATCAATTGGTACGACCTGCCGTGGCATGATGAGGAGGGCGACCGTCTGATGGCGGCCGTCGACGCGCGCGAGCAGCGGTTTGGCGTGCATGCCGGGCAGGTCGAAACTGCCGTGATGCTGGCGCTGGCGCCGCAGCACGTCAGGCAAGCGGCGCTGCGGGTCTATCCCTCGTCGTCCGAAGCGCGCGCGCGCGACTACCCGCTGCTGGGCAATGGGCGCAGCGCCAAGTTTTACTGGCAGATGCAGGACATCCACCCGGCGGGTGCCGCCGGCGACGCGGCTGCCGCCGACGCCGTTTGGGGGCGCCGGGTGATCGACGCCGCCGGTCGCGCGCTGGCGCGGCTGCTGCAGGACATCAGCGCGGTGCCGCTGGATGCCGCCGTCTCGCAGCCACGCGCCTGACGCGGCGGCAGCGCCCGGGCTTGTGGGGCCCCGAACAGGACGGCGCAGCTGCCCGGGCGCAGCTGCCCGCTTCGCGCAGCCGCTGGCGCCAACGTCACAGGGTGCGCTCGCAGGTCCAAAAAGCATTCAGGGTGTTTAGGCCCAGCCTGTCTCCGCACTGAACGGACGCGAGTTGTTTGGGGTCGTTTTTGTGGGGCAACGGCCCAGGCCATTCGGCCGCTACCCGGTCGGAGCCCGGTCGAAGAATTCTGGATGCGAACGCCGGTGTGCTGCATGGGCACGGCGCGCGTTTCGCGCCCAGGCAGTGCCAAGGCTGTTCAAACACCTCCCGGTGGTGGGTATCCAGCCCCATCAGGCGTGTGTGATCCAGTCGCGGTACTCGGGGGCCGTCAAATGCGGCAGCGTGTTGAAGCTGACCAGCGCGCAGCGCCTGGGCGTGTGCGCCACTTCGGACACTGCCGTGTTGCGCAGCCGCAGGTTGAGTTCGATCGACGCTTCCGGGCTGGTCCCCAGCAGGTGGCCCACCAGGGAGGCAATCGGGCCGCCACTGCTGATTACCAACACATCGCCCGTGTGCGCATGGCGTATGTGCTCCAGCAGCGACACCGCAGCACTGCGAAATGCCTCATAGTCCGGCATGCCGCGCGGTGAAATCACGCCCGCCATCCACTGGCGCAGCGCGTCGCGCAGCAACCGGAAGTGGGCGCGGTAGCCCTCAGGCGTGTGCAGGTCCCCCGGCGGCGGGGCTTTGAGCGCCTCGATCAGGGCTGCACTGTCGTATTCGTCCAGTCCCGGCCAGACCTGCGCGTCCCGTGCCGCTTCCCAGCCCGTGCGGATCGCCAGCCACGTTTCGTGATGCCGGCGCAGGGTACCGGTAAAGACGGCGTCAAAGTGTAGACCATGGGCGCGCAAATGCTCTCCCAGTCGCTGGCCCTGGCGCCAGCCCAGTGGGCTGAGTCGGTCGTAGTCGTCCGAGCCGAACGAGGCCTGCGCGTGACGCACCAGGTAAATCGTTCCCATGAGCGGCATTCTGGAGTGCACGCGCGCGGCACGCAGTCGCCCCGGCGACCGCTGGTGCAACCGCGCACCACCCACCCGCGAGCAGGAGGGGATCGAGGACATGCTTGACGATCTAGCGTCTTCGAGTGCTGCCGGGCTTGCATTAGCTTGGCCTTAGCGGCGACATGCCTCGAGGCCCATGCCCGCAGCGATTCGCGTCCCTAACACGTGCCATCCGCCAGTTCGGCTGCGATGGCACGCGGCTCGCTCTGCACGGCCTCGGTGCAGACCTGCAGTGCTACCCGTGTGCGCCGTTGCCGGTTGGGCCGCCACCGTGGCCAAAAGGCCGACGTGCAGGCCGTAGCCGGAGGCGAGCGTTTTGCTATTCGATTTTGGTGTATACTAGCGGGCTCCTGTGAACGCGGCAGGCCACTCAACACCAAGTCACAAACACGGTGACGAGAGGTGGGTGATGGTTGTGCCGCTGGCTCTGGGGTAGCGGTGTGTGGTGGTGTGCTGCTGAGGCTGCTCTGGGTTTTGT
>NZ_DAISZC010000091.1:0-6810 GCF_036824975.1 Tepidimonas sp. | reverse complement strand
CGACGCGCCGTGCTGAAGGCCGGCGGTGCGCTGGCGACGCTGGTGTCGCTGGGGGTGGTGACGGCGGAGCAGGCGCTGGCGGCGCCGCGTGAAGCGTTTGCGGCCAAGTCGCTGGCCGACGCGCTCAAGGCGCTAGGCGGTGAAGCCGCCACCCATGCGCAGGTGCAGATCATCTCGCCCGACATTGCGGAAAACGGCGCGGTGGTGCCGGTGGGGGCGGTCAGCAAGCTGCCCAACACGACCGAGATTTACCTGCTGGTGGAGAAGAACCCGCAGCCGCTGGCGGCGGCGTTCATGATTGCTGCCGGCACCGAGGCCGATGTGCAGACGCGGCTGAAGATGGGGCAAAGCACCAACGTGCTGGCGGTGGTCAAGGCCGACGGGAAGCTGTACTCGGCGGTGAAGGAAACCAAGGTGACGCTGGGTGGGTGCGGCGGCTGATGGGCTGCGGTGCGCTGTGGCGGGCAAGACAGAATGGAATTGAAGGAGAGAAGACATGGCAGATCCGATGCGCATCCGGGCCAATGAGGCCGGTGGGGTGACGACGGTGCGGGTGCTGATGAGCCACCCGATGGAGCCGGGGACGCGGCGCGATGCGTCGGGCAACTTGGTGCCGGCGCACTACATCACGGACGTGGTGGCCACGCACAATGGCAAGGAAGTGCTCAAGGCGCAGTGGAGTGGGGCGGTGTCGCAAAACCCGTTTCTGAGCTTCAAGTTCAAGGGCGCGGCCAAGGGCGACAAGGTGGTGGTGAAGTGGACCGACAACAAAGGCGAGTCCCGCACCGACGAGGCCACCATCGCTTGATGATCGGAGGTCAACCACTGCCCCTGTGGGCGAACCGCAAGGGTCGCGACGAGGCCCGTCGGCACGACGGTTGCCTTGACGTCTATCCACACCATCAATGCAATGACAAACAGCACGAGGAGAACCCGATGAAAATATCGACGTGGGGACGCCGCTGCTTCGCGATGGCAGCGTCCGCGTTCGCGCTAGCGGCTCAGGCACAGACTGTCGATGCCACCAAGGGCATCGAGGAATACCGCGCCATGCTGCAGGACGGCAACCCGGCGGAGCTGTTTGAAGCCCGCGGCGAGCAACTTTGGAAGCAAAGGCGCGGGCCCAAGAATGCGTCGCTCGAGCAATGCGATTTGGGCAAGGGACCAGGCGTGGTCAAGGGCGCCTTCGTCGAGCTGCCCCGTTACTTCAAGGATACCGGGCGTGTGCAGGACCTGGAAAGCCGCCTGTTGACCTGTATGGAAACCCTGCAGGGCATCGATGTGAAGAAAGAGGTGTCGCAGCGCAACTTCGGCCGTGGCGAGACCGCCAACGTGGTTGCACTGGCTACCTGGATTGCCAGCGAATCGCGCGGCATGCCCTTCAATCTGCCGTTCAACACGCAGGCCGAGCGCGACATGTACGAAATCGGCAAACGGCTGTTTTTCATGCGCGGCGGACCGCACGACTTTTCGTGCGCCAGCTGCCACGGTGAGGACGGCAAGCGCATCCGCCTGCAGGAGCTACCCAACCTGACCAAAAACCCCGGCGATGGCGTGGGCTTTGCCGCTTGGCCGGCCTACCGCGTCTCCAACGGCGAAATGTGGAGCATGCAACACCGCTTGCACGATTGCTATCGGCAGCAGCGCTTCCCGGAGCCCGTCTTCGCCAGCGATGCCACCATCGCTTTGGGGGTCTACATGGGCGTCAACGCCAAGGGTGCCAAGTCCATCGCGCCCGCCATCAAGCGCTGACATGGAGGAGAGCCGATCATGAAGAAATCCGTATTGTTCGCCCTTGCCGTGCCCGCTGCGTGGCTGCTGGCCGGCTGCAGCACGGGGCCGTCCGCAGCCGACTACGACCGCATGACCATGGAGGTCGTCAAGAGCTCGTTTGTTGAGCGTGGCATTGCCAAGCTGGACCGCTTGGAGCAGGATGAGGCGCGGCTGGCCTGTTGGCAGTCCGAGGTATCGGGCAAGCCGCTGGATGACAAGACCGCTAAGGCCATCGAGGAAGCGGCGCTCAAAAGTGTCAAGTGGCCTAGCGACGGCAAATTCCTGGGTGACTGGCGTGAAGGCGAGAAAATCGCGCAAAGCGGGCGCGGTTTGACGTGGAGCGATACCGCCCAAGTGGTCAACGGCGGCAACTGCTACAACTGCCACCAGATTAGCAAGGAAGAAATTTCCTACGGCACGCTTGGGCCGAGCCTGTATAACTATGGCAAGCTGCGAGGTGTGACCGACCCCAACAGTCCGGCTGCCAAGCCCATCGTCGAATACACATGGGCCAAGATCTGGAATTCGCGCGCCTTCAACGCCTGCACCAAGATGCCCAGCGCAGGTCACAGGGGCATTTTGAATGAACAACAGATCAAGCACGTGATGGCGTTGTTGCTCGATCCCAACTCCCCAGTGAACAAGTAAACAACGATCCGTGTGGTGAAGTGGCCGCGGTCCCCCCCTGGGGTGCCGCGGTTTTTTTTGGCCTGCGGCGGGCACGGACGCATGGGCCGGTCGGCTGGCCCATCGACGCAACCCCGTACAATCGCCGCCGTCGAAGCTCCCTTGAACGCCGTCTGGCCGCACTGACACCGTGAACGCAAGCCCCTCCGCCCTGCACTTATCGTTTTTCCCCGGGGGCGATGCCCTCGGCCGCTTTCGCGCGGCGCAGTGGCTGGCGCGCCTGCAAGGGGTAGACGACCGCATCCGGGCGGTGGCGGCGCGCCACGTCCACGTCGTGGCCACCGATGCGCCGCTGCACGACCGTGACCGCCAGCGCTGGGCAGCGCTGCTGACCTACGGCGAACCCTACGAGGGCCCCACCGAGGGCGTGCGCATCGTCGTGACGCCGCGTCTGGGCACGGTGTCGCCATGGGCGTCGAAAGCTACCGACATCGCGCACAACTGCGGGCTGATGGCCCGCCGCGTCGAGCGAGTAATGGAAGTCTGGCTGACGGTGGCCGCAGGCGGCATGGGGTCGCTGCTTGGGCGCCGCGTCGAGCTCGATCCGGCCGCCTGGAAGGCCTGTGCGGCGCTGGTCCACGACCGCATGACCGAGAGCGTGCTGCCGGACCTTGAAGCCGTACGGGCGCTGTTTGAGCCGCTGCACCCGGCGCCGATGGCGCGCGTGGACGTGCTGGGACGTGGCCGCGCGGCGCTGGAGGAAGCCAACCGCGCCTGGGGCCTGGCGCTGGCCGATGACGAGATCGACTACCTGCTCGATGCCTTTGGGCGGCTGGGCCGCAACCCCAGCGACGTCGAACTGATGATGTTCGCGCAGGCCAACAGCGAGCACTGTCGGCACAAGATTTTCAACGCGCAGTTCGTGATCGACGGCGTCGAGCAGCCGCACAGCCTGTTCGGCATGATCCGCCACACGCATCAGCGCGCGCCACAGCACACCATCGTTGCCTACGCGGACAACGCCGCCATCATCGAAGGCCACACGGTAGAGCGGTTCGTGGCCCCGGCTGACGGCCACGGCAGCCCCACCTATCGCCGCAGCGAGGCGCTGCACCACATCCTGATGAAGGTGGAGACGCACAACCACCCGACCGCGATTTCCCCATTTCCGGGTGCGGCCACCGGCGCCGGCGGCGAGATCCGCGACGAAGGCGCCACCGGGCGCGGCGCCCGGCCCAAGGCGGGTCTGACGGGCTTTACCGTCTCGCGCCTGTGGGGAGGGTGGTCCGATGAGCCGCACGGCAAGCCGACCCACATCGCGCACCCGCTGCAGATCATGATCGAAGGGCCGCTGGGCGCTGCGGCCTTCAACAATGAATTCGGCCGCCCCAATCTGCTGGGGTACTTCCGCGCCTACGAACAGTGCCTGGCCTCGGATGTGGATGTGGTATTTCGCGGCTACCACAAGCCGATCATGATCGCTGGCGGCATCGGCCAGATCGACGCCGCGCAGACGCACAAGGTGGTGTTCCCAGCGGGCACGCTGCTGGTGCAGTTGGGTGGGCCGGGCATGCGCATCGGCATGGGTGGCGGGGCCGCCAGCTCCATGGCCAGTGGCGCCAACGCGGCCGAGCTGGACTTCGATTCCGTGCAGCGCGGCAATCCCGAAATCCAGCGGCGCGCGCAGGAGGTGATCAACCAGTGCTGGACACTGGGGGCCGACAACCCCATCCTGGCCATTCACGACGTGGGCGCAGGCGGTCTGTCCAACGCTTTCCCCGAGCTGGTCAACGATGCCGGCCGCGGAGCGCGTTTTGACCTGCGCGCCATTCCGCTTGAGGAGTCCGGACTGGCCCCGAAAGAAATCTGGTGCAACGAAAGCCAGGAGCGCTATGTGCTGGCGGTGGCACCCGAGTCCCTGCCCAGATTGGCCGCGTTGTGCGAGCGCGAGCGCTGCCCCTACGCTGTGGTGGGCGTGGCCACCGAGGCGCGCGAACTGGTGGTGACCGACCCGCAGGCCAACGACCCGGCGCAGGCGCGCCCAGTGGACATGCCAATGGAAGTTCTGCTGGGCAAGCCGCCGCGCATGCGGCGCGAGGTCAGCCGCATCACGCGGCGTGTTGCGCCGTTTGACGGTACCGATGTGCAGCTGCAGCGCGCAGTCATTGATGTGTTGTCGCACCCGACGGTGGCGTCCAAACGCTTCCTGATCACGATTGGCGACCGCACTGTCGGCGGGCTGACGCACCGCGACCAGATGGTAGGCCCATGGCAGGTGCCGGTGGCCGACTGCGCGGTCACGTTGGCCGACTTTCGCGGCTTGGCCGGCGAGGCCATGGCCATGGGGGAACGCAGCCCGGTGGCGGCACTGGACGCCCCCGCAGCCGCGCGCCTGGCAGTGGCCGAAGCCATCACCAATTTGTTGGCGGCGCCCATCGAACTGGACCGGGTCAAGCTATCGGCCAATTGGATGGCCGCGTGCGGCGAGCCCGGCGAGGACGCCGCGCTGTACGACAGCGTGCGGGCAGTGGGCCTGGAGCTGTGCCCGCAGCTGGGCATCAGCATACCGGTGGGCAAGGACAGCCTGTCGATGCGCACCCAGTGGCGCGCCGCCGATGGCACGGTGCACAAGGTCGTCGCGCCGGTGAGCCTGATTGTGAGCGCCTTTGCCGTCCTCGACGATATACGCGGCACGCTGACGCCGCAGCTCGACGCCGAGCAGGACACGACGCTGATCCTCATCGACCTCGGGCGTGGACGTCAGCGCATGGGCGGATCGGTGCTGGCACAGGTGCTGGACCAGCCCGGGGGCCAGCCACCCGATCTCGACGATCCCCAGGATTTGGTGCGGCTGGTGGAGGCCATCAATGCTTTGCGCGAGCGTGGCCTGCTGTTGGCGTATCACGACCGCAGCGACGGCGGTCTGCTGGCCTGTGTAGCGGAAATGGCTTTCGCTGGACATGTGGGCGTCACGCTGAACGTGGATCTGCTCGTTACCGAAGGCGACGGCATTAGCGACAGCCGCGCCGACGTCGGCGACGCCAAAAACTGGGCCGCGCAGGTGAGCGCGCGTCGACACGAGCGCACGCTCAGCGCGCTGTTCAATGAGGAGCTGGGCGCGGTGATCCAGGTGCGCAGCGCCGATCGCGACGCCGTGATGCAGACGCTGCGCGCGTACGGCCTGTCGGCGTGCAGCCATGTGATCGGCAAGACCCGCCCGGCCAACAGCCCGATCGATGCCGGCAAGGGCGAGCTGCAGATCTGGCGCGACGCGCAATGCCTCTTTAGCGCCTCGTTGCAGGATTTGCAGCAGGTCTGGGACAGCGTGAGCTGGAAGATCTGCCAGCTGCGCGACAACCCGGCGTGCGCCGATGCCGAACATGCCGCGGTGGGCCGCAGCGACGATCCGGGCCTGCACGTGGCGCTGACCTTCGACCCGGCACAGGACGTGGCCGCCCCGTTTCTGAATCTGGCGCGGCCGCGTGTTGCCATCCTGCGCGAGCAGGGCGTCAATTCGCACGTGGAGATGGCCTACGCCTTCGACAGCGCGGGTTTCGAAGCGGTGGACGTACACATGAGCGACCTGCTGTGCGGCCGCACGCGGTTGGACGGCTTTCACGGGCTGGTGGCCTGCGGCGGCTTTAGCTACGGCGACACATTGGGCGCGGGCGTCGGCTGGGCGCGCTCCATCACCTTTCACCCAGAGTTGGCCGATCAGTTCCGCGCTTTTTTCGAGCGCCCGGACACCTTTGGCCTGGGGGTGTGCAACGGCTGCCAGATGTTTGCCGAGCTGGCTACCATCATTCCCGGAGCCGAATACTGGCCGCGCTTTACCACCAACGTCAGCGAGCGCTTCGAGGCCCGGCTGTCGCTGGTCGAGGTGACCGAATCACCCAGCCTGTTCTTCCAGGGCATGGCTGGGAGCCGGCTGCCAATCGCGGTGGCGCACGGCGAGGGCTACGCCAACTTCGGCCAACGCGGCGACATCGAGCGCGTGGCGGTGGCCATGCGCTACGTGGACCACCACGGCCAGCCTACCGAGACCTATCCCTTCAACCCAAATGGCAGCCCGCTGGGCATCACGGCCGTCACCACACCGGACGGCCGCTTTACCGCGATGATGCCGCACCCGGAGCGAGTCTTTCGCAACGCGCAGCTGAGCTGGACCGACTTGCGCGCCAGCGGCGGCCTGGAGGCGTTCAGCCCCTGGATACGGATGTTTCGCAACGCACGCCGCTGGGTCGGCTAACGCCTGCTGGGGCGCTTTACCCGCCCTGCGTCGAGGGCGCCGTCATCTCGTGCGCGCGCTCGGCGGCGTGCGATCCGACCGCGACCGTGGAGCCCAGGCGGGGTCGTGCGCGGTAGAAGCGCAGCGGCGCTTCGCGCTGCTGGCGCTGGCTTTGCCGCAGC
>NZ_DAISZC010000090.1:0-6824 GCF_036824975.1 Tepidimonas sp. | reverse complement strand
CAATCGTGCCCACGTTGACGTGCGGCTTGGTCCGCTCGAATTTTTCCTTTGCCATTGCACTATCCTTGCGTCAAAGAACGATGCCCGTGCACGGTTTACGTCTGCGGCACGGGCCCGCCACGGGCAGCGGGCCCACCCCAGCTGGGGCGCCGAAGACGCTGGGTAGGCTTACTTGGCGCGCGCGGCGATGATGGCTTCCTGCACGTTGCGCGGCGCCTCGGCGTAGTGCTTGAACTCCATCGTGTAGGTGGCGCGGCCCTGCGACATCGAACGCAGCGTGGTGGAGTAGCCAAACATTTCGGATAACGGCACCTCGGCCTTGATGACCTTGCCACCGCCGGGCAGGTCGTCCATGCCCTGCACCATGCCGCGGCGGGACGACAGGTCGCCCATCACGTTGCCGGCGTACTCCTCGGGCGTTTCCACCTCGACGGCCATCATCGGCTCCAGGATCACCGGGCTGGCCTTCTTGCAGCCTTCCTTGAAGCCGAAGATGGCGGCCATCTTGAACGCCTGCTCCGACGAGTCCACCTCGTGGTAGGAACCGAAGTGCAGCGTGACCTTGACATCGACCACCGGATAGCCGGCCAGCACACCGGTCTGCAGCGCCTCTTCGACGCCCTTTTGCACCGCCGGAATGTATTCGCGCGGCACCACGCCGCCTTTGATGGCGTCGATGAACTCGAAGCCCTTGCCCGGCTCGTTCGGCTCGATCTTGAAGACGACGTGGCCGTACTGACCCTTGCCACCCGACTGGCGCACGAACTTGCCTTCGGCTTCCTCCACCGTGCCGCGGATCGTTTCGCGGTAGGCCACCTGCGGCTTGCCGACGTTGGCCTCGACCCCGAATTCACGCTTCATGCGGTCGACGATGATTTCCAGGTGCAGCTCGCCCATGCCGGCGATGATGGTCTGACCGGACTCCTCGTCGGTGTAGACACGCAGCGACGGGTCTTCGGCCGCCAGGCGGCTCAGAGCGATGCCCATCTTCTCCTGGTCGGCTTTGGCCTTGGGCTCGACCGCCTGCGCGATCACCGGCTCCGGGAACTGCATGCGCTCCAGCACGATCGGCGCGCTCGGATCGCACAGCGTCTCACCGGTAGTGACTTCCTTCAGGCCCACGCAGGCCGCAATGTCGCCGGCGCGGATCTCCTCGATTTCCTGCCGGTGGTTGGCGTGCATCTGCACGATACGGCCGATGCGCTCCTTCTTGCCCTTGACCGAGTTGAGCACCGTGTCGCCCTTGCGCAGCACGCCGGAGTACACACGCACGAAGGTGAGCTGACCGACGAAGGGGTCGGACATCAGCTTGAACGCCAGCGCGGCGAGCTTTTCCTCGTCGTCGGCACGGCGGTTGGTGGGCTGATTGTTTTCGTCGGTGCCGGCCACGGGCGGGATGTCCACCGGAGACGGCAGGAACTGGATGACCGCATCGAGCATGCGCTGCACACCCTTGTTCTTGAAGGCGGAGCCGCACAGCATGGGCTGGATTTCGCAGGCAATGGTGCGCTGGCGCAGGCCGGCGATGATCTCGTCCTCGGTCAGCTCGCCGCTTTCGAGGTACTTGTTCATCAGCTCCTCGCTGGCCTCGGCAGCGGCCTCGATCATCTTCTCGCGCCACTCCTGGGCCACATCGAGCAGGTCGGCCGGCACGTCGCGGTACTCAAACTTCATGCCCTGCGAAGCCTCATCCCAAATGATGGCCTTCATTTTCAGCAGGTCGACCACGCCCTGGAAATTCTCCTCGGCACCGATGGGCACCACGATCGGCACCGGGTTGCCCTTCAAGCGTGTCTTGATCTGCTCGTAGACCTTGAAAAAATTGGCCCCGACGCGGTCCATCTTGTTGACGAACGCCAGGCGCGGCACGCGGTACTTGTTGGCCTGACGCCAGACGGTTTCGGACTGCGGCTGCACGCCGCCGACCGCGCAATACACCATGCAAGCGCCATCGAGCACGCGCATGGAACGCTCCACCTCGATGGTGAAGTCCACGTGCCCCGGGGTGTCGATGATGTTGAAGCGGTGCTCGGGGTAGTTCAGGTCCATGCCGCGCCAGTAGCAGGTGGTCGCGGCGGAGGTGATGGTGATGCCGCGCTCCTGCTCCTGCTCCATCCAGTCCATGGTGGCGGCGCCGTCGTGCACCTCACCGATCTTGTGGTTGACGCCGGTGTAGTACAGGATGCGCTCGGTGGTGGTGGTCTTGCCGGCGTCGATGTGCGCCGAGATGCCGATGTTGCGGTAGCGCTCGATGGGCGTGGTACGTGCCATGAGATGACTCCAGATTCAGATGGGCGAAGCCCGCCAGCCTACGGTGATGTGGCGGCGGGCTTCGGAGAAGGAACGGGCGCGGCCTCGCTGCTGCGCCGGCGTCAGAAGCGGAAGTGGCTGAAGGCCTTGTTGGCCTCGGCCATGCGGTGCACCTCGTCACGCTTCTTCATGGCGCCGCCGCGGCCTTCGGTGGCCTCGATCAGCTCGTTGGCCAGGCGCAGCGCCATGGACTTTTCGCTGCGCTTGCGCGCGGCCTGCTTGATCCAGCGCATGGCCAGCGCCTGACGGCGCACCGGACGCACCTCCACCGGCACCTGGTAGTTGGCGCCCCCGACGCGGCGCGACTTGACCTCGACCAGCGGCTTGACGTTGTTGATGGCGGTGGAGAAAACTTCCAGCGGGTCCTTGCCGGTCTTTTTCTCGATATGCTCGAGCGCACCGTAGACGATGCGCTCGGCCACCGCCTTCTTGCCGCTCTCCATGATGACGTTCATGAACTTGGAGAGCTCGACGTTGCCGAACTTCGGGTCCGGCAGGATATCGCGTTTAGGGACTTCGCGACGACGTGGCATGGTCTTTTCCTTTGCTTCAGTTGGCACCTGTGTGCCGCGAGGGCCATCCGGACCCCCACTTACTCGACCCCGGCACCCGTGGTGCGTCTGAGGTCACTTCGTCTGAGCACCCACCAGCGAGGGTATTCAGACACCGAACGATGAACGGCGTATGACGCTGCAGCTGCAGCGACGCCTTTGCGATCACGCCTTCTTCGGCCGCTTGGCACCGTACTTGGAACGCGCCTGTTTGCGATCCTTGACGCCCTGCAGATCGAGCGAGCCGCGCACGATGTGGTAGCGCACACCCGGCAGGTCCTTGACGCGGCCACCACGCACCAGCACCACCGAGTGTTCCTGCAGATTGTGGCCTTCGCCACCGATGTAGGAAATGACCTCGAAGCCGTTGGTCAGGCGCACCTTGGCGACCTTGCGCAAGGCCGAGTTCGGCTTCTTGGGCGTCGTGGTATAGACACGGGTGCACACGCCCCGGCGCTGGGGGCAGTTTTGCATCGCCGGGCTCTTGGACTTGGCTTTCTCGGCCGTCCGCCCGTGGCGCACGAGTTGGTTGATGGTTGGCATAACGTCCCTAAACGTCGGATAAAAACGCACTGGGCCCTTCGGGGCCACCCGAAAAGCCCGCTACTGTATCACGGCAGCGCCGCCGGCGCAAGATCGTGTATGAGTCCACCCCCTTTGGCACTCGCGGCAGTGGTGCGGGAAGCATGTTCGCAGAGGTTGCTGGCCAGCCGTGGCAGGAGGGCGTACGGGCGAGACGGAACCAGAGCGACACCACGCCGCGCGGACACCGCTGGCGGCGATGTGGCCGCACGATGCTGCAGCTGGCCAGCGCGCGCTTTGCAGCCCTGCACCTAGCGTAGCCACAGGCGCAGCGCGCCCCACAGACGGCCCAACGGGCCCGCCTCCTCCACCGTCTCCAGCACCTGCAGCGGCACCTCGGCCAGCGGCTCGCCCGTGGCCGACAGCACCCGCAACGTCCCGAGCGGTTGCCCTTTGAGCAAGGGGGCCACCAGCGGATCGGGGCGCACCAGTTCGGTGCGCAACCCCCGCGCACTGCCTGCGGGCACCGTAACGACCACCCCCTGCGGCAAGCCCAGGCGCACCTCGCTGGAGCGCCCTTTCCACACCGGCGCCGTGGCCACCGGCGCACCGGGCGCCGCCAGCCGAACCGCCTCGAACGCGGCAAAGCCCCAGTTCAGCAGCTTCTGGCTTTCGGCGGCGCGCGCGTTTTCGCTGGCGGCGCCCAGCACCACGCTGATGAGACGGCGCTGGCCAGCGGGCCCGTCGCCCCAGCCGGGCACCGGGCGGCGCGCCGTGGCCACCAGGCAGTAGCCAGCGGCGGCGGTGTGCCCCGTCTTCAAGCCGTCCACGGTGGGGTCACGAAACAGCAGCAGATTGCGGTTGGTGTCGTTGGCCGCCGGCGTGCCCGGGTAGCGGTAGCGCTGGATGGCGTAGTAGCCCACGTACTCGGGGAAGTCCTGCATCAGCCGGCGCGCCAGCGTGGCCAGGTCGCGCGCCGTGGTGGTGTGGCCGGGGGCCGTCAGCCCTTCCGGGTTACGGAACGTCGTGCGCGTCAGGCCCAGCGCCCGCGCCTGGCGGTTCATCAGTTCGACGAAATGCTCCACCGTGCCGCCCACCCCTTCGGCCAGCACCACCGTGGCGTCGTTGCCGGACTGCACGATCATGCCCTTGAGCAAATCTTCGACCGGCACGCGGGTGTTGGGCTCGATAAACATGCGCGAGCCGGGCATGCGCCAGGCGCGCTCGCTCACCGGCAGTTTTTCTTCCAGCTTCAGGCGGCCGGCACGCAGGGCGTCGAACACCAGGTAGGCAGTCATCAGCTTGGTCAGGGACGCGGGCTCCACCGGCTCGTCCGCATCCTTGGCGGCCAGCACCTGCCCGCTGGTGGCGTCAAGGAGCAGCCAGGCGCGCGCCGCCACCTCGGGCGGCTGCGGCGCCTGCGCCCATGCCACAGCCAGCGGCAGGAGCAGCAGCCACGCCAGCCAACGCGCCGCGCGGCGCGCAACAGCAATCCGGCGCCAACGCAGCGCTGCCGCAGCAGGCCCGCGGCCCGGTTGGCCGGACAGCGGGCTTGGCGTGACGTTTGGCGCGCTTGCGCGCGCGCGGTCGTTATAGCATTTCAACAGAGCACCTCCTCTGCTGCCGCGGTGGCGGCAGCGCGATCGAGTCCAATGGATGAATCACGGCGCATCGATGGCCCGCAGATGGTGCAGAACGAGCGCTTTGAGCAGCGGCAGGCGGCCGTGGAAGAAATGATCGCCGCCGGGCACGACGGTCAGCGGCAGGCCCATCGGGCGCGCCCAGTCGAGCACGGCGGTCAGTGGCACGATGTCGTCCTGCTCCCCATGCACGACCAGGGTACGGGCCTGAAGTTCCGCCGCCAGCGGCGGCAACACGAAGCGGCTGGCCGCGGGCGCCACCAGGCACAGTGCGTGCAGGGACCGGGCGGGCTGCACGCGCTGGGCCGCCGCAGCCGCCACATAGCCGCCAAACGAAAAGCCGGCCAGCGCCAGCGGCACGCCATCTGCAGCGCGCGCGGCGACGACCGCCAGCAGATCGTCCACCTCACCGACGCCGTAGTCGTGTACGCCACTGCTGGCGCCTACGCCGCGAAAATGAAAGCGCACCGCCTCCCACCCCTGCTGCACGAACGCGCGCGCCAGCGTGTGCACGACCTTGTTGTGCAGCGAACCACCAAACAGCGGATGCGGGTGGGCGATCACGGTCACGCCGCCACCCGCCCGCGATACAGACGGGCGATCGATGGCGAGCTCGAGCACACCGGCAGGCCCGGGAATCTGCAGTGCTTCGGTATGGGCGTTCATGCCGCCAGCGACTGCACGCCGCGCCAGCCTCAGCGGCCAACATCCGGGGCCAGCCGCAGGCGCTCGACGGGCACCCCGTCACGCAAGTGGCTGGTCACGATCTCGTCGATGTCGGCCCTATCGACGTAGGTGTACCAGACCCCTTCGGGGTAGACCACCGCCACCGGGCCGCCCGCGCAACGGTCCAAACAACCGGCCTTGTTGACACGCACCTGGCCCGGACCGGCCAGCCCCAGGTCGCGTACCCGCGCCTTGCAGTGCTCGAACGCCTGCTGCGCGCCATGCTGGGCGCAGCACGCCTGACCGTTGGCGCGCTCGTTCAGGCAGAAAAAGATGTGCCGACGATAGTAGCCGTCCGCGCCGCAGCGTTCACCGTGTTCGCTCATGGGCGCGCATTGTAGGGGGAGGACTCGTCGCGCCGCAGCGCCAGCCGAGCCGCCACGCCCAGCGCCAGCCACGGCCACAACCAGCCCAGCCATTGCAGAACGCCGTGGAAGCGGCTAAAGCGCCCCTGCTCCCAGCTCTGCAGCCATTCGTGCAGGTAGGCCGGATCGGGCACACGGTTGAGCCAACCCAGCGTCAGCGCCCCGACCGCTACCGCCAGCAGCGCCGCCGCGCGTGCGCCCAGCGGCAGCGCAAACAGCGACAGCGCGCCCACCGCCGCCAGGCCCAGTTGCACCGGCGGTGTCAGCCAGGCGGCACTCTGAGCCGGCCCAAACGAAAGTGCAGCCGACAGCGTGCCGCAGCCCAGCACGGCCGGCGCAAACAGCAGCGCAAAGGCCAGCCGCTGGCCCAATCGGCGCAGACTGGCGTAGCCCAGCAGCACCGGCAGCCACAGGCTCAGCGCCACCAGCGCCGCTTCGGTGAGCGGGCCGGGGGCCACGGGCGGGGGTGCGGGTGGCAGCCAGGGCTGCCACGGCGTGCCCTGCAAGGCCTGGCGCAGCAGCGCCTCTAGCCGCGGCCACCACTGGCCCGTGCCAAACGGCACCGCCGTCGGATACAGCACCGCAAACGGCCACAGCAGCAACAGGGCCCAGCCCGATTGCGCCCCGGGGCGCTGCCACCCCTGCCGAAACGACACCCACCCACGCAGCAGCCGCCAGCGCAGCGCCAGCCGCGCCACCACCGCGCCCAA
>NZ_DAISZC010000089.1:0-7391 GCF_036824975.1 Tepidimonas sp. | reverse complement strand
CTGATCCACGGCTGCCCTCCTGTGATTGTGACGGGGTATTACACATGATTCTCGACGCCTACGGCCAGCCGATCCGGCAGGCCGAATTGAAAGAGCCGCAGACCGCGCGGATTGCGCGGCACGCGCGGCCGTGGATCGACCCGGCGCTGGTCAAACTCACCCCGCGCGAGGTGGCGCAGCGGCTTGCCGCCGCCGACGACGGCGACCTCTCGGCCCAGCACCGGCTGTTTGCCGACATGGAAGACCGCGACGCGACCATTGCCGCCGCCATGCAGCAGCGCGCGCTGGCGGTGGCGCGCCTGCCCTGGCACATCGAGCCGCCGCCGGGCGCGGATGCCAAGGAGAAAAAAGCCGCCGAAGCCGCCGAAGAACTCATCCGCGCCGGGATCGACGCGCTGGAGGATGTGCTCGTGGACCTCATGGCCGCCGTGGGGCATGGCTTTGCCGCTGTGGAAATCGCCTGGCAGCGGCAGGGCGATGCGTGGCTGCCCGACCTCTACCCGCGCCCGCACGAGTGGTTTGGCGTGTCGGATGACCGGCGCAGCCTGGCGCTGCTGGACGATTCGGGCCGCGGGCAGGGCTTGCGCCCCTTTGGCTGGGTGCTGTACCAGCCGCGCCGACCCAAGGCCGGGTACGTGGCGCGCGGCGGGCTGTACCGCGCGCTGGTGTGGCCCTTCGTCTACAAGGCGTATGCGGTGGGCGACTTCGCTGAGTTCCTGGAGACCTACGGCCTGCCCTTCGTGGTGGGCAAGTACGGCCGCGAGGCCACCGAGGAGGACAAGACGCGGCTGCTCTCGGCGGTGGCGAGCCTTGCGCACGACGCGCGCGCCATCATGCCGCTGGAGATGCAACTCGAAATCCACAAGATCGCGGGCAGCGGCGACGGCGCGCCGCACCTGAAGATGATCGCCTGGGCGGACGAGGCCATCGCCCGCTGCGTGCTGGGGCAGACGCTCTCCAGCGAAGCCAAGAGCACGGGGCTGGGCAGTGGCGTGGCCGATCTGCACGCGCAGGTGCGCCAGGACATCCGTGATGCGGATGCGCGACAACTGGCCGCCACGCTCACGCGCGACCTGATCTGGCCGGTGGTGGCGCTGAACTTTGGCCTCGCCGACCCCCGGCGCGGCCCGCGGTTGGTGTTCGACACCTCCGAGCCGGAGGACGTGAGCACCTGGGCGGAGGCGCTGCCCAAGCTCGTCTCCATCGGCCTTCCGGTGCCCGCGCGCTGGGCGGCGGAGAAGCTGGGCATCCCCGCGCCGGAAGGCGACGAGCCGGTGCTGGGGGCAGCGGCTGCGAGCGCGCAGACGGCGCAGACGGCGCAGA
Organism: Tepidimonas sp.; assembly: GCF_036824975.1. Lineage (GTDB taxonomy): Bacteria > Pseudomonadota > Gammaproteobacteria > Burkholderiales > Burkholderiaceae_C > Tepidimonas. Next base: position 6,068 of record NZ_DAISZC010000089.1, on the reverse strand, counting down.
CGGCGGCGCTGGCGGCGGGGGATGACGCGCAAAGGGTCACCCAGAATGCGAGCACGCCACCGCAGCCGGACGCGCTCGATGCGCTGGTGGAGGAGGCGCTGGCCGACTGGCAGCCGCTCGTCGAGCCGATTGCCGAGCGCATGCAGGCCATCGTCGATGAGGCCGTGCGCGACGGCGCGACCGCCGCCGAGCTGATCGAGCGGCTGACCCGTGCGCTGCCCGAGCTGCCCGCCGAACGGCTGGCCGGGCAGCTCGCGCGCGCGCAGTTCGTGGCCCGCGTGGCGGGGGTGGAGGGGCGGGATGGATGACGCCGACCGCGCGCAATTGGAGGTGGAACGCGAGCAGGAACGCTTGATGCGCGCGCGCCGCCCGGCGGGGCCTGCCGCCACCGGCGCTTGCCTGTGGTGCGAGGAGCCGCTGCCCGATGGCCGCCGCTGGTGCGACGCGGCCTGCCGCAACGCCTGGGAGCTGACCCATGCCCGTGCGTCTGGCCGCTGATCCGGGCGATGTGCCGCTGTTCGCTGCGGCCAGCCCCCAGGAGTTCGCCCGCGCCTTCCGCCTCACGCCCGAGGGGGCGGTGCGTTATCTCCAAGGTCGCGCGCGCGTGCGCGTGACCTACGACTGGCACGAGTTGTGGCAGGACGAGCATGCGCGGGCCTTCACCGTCTCGCGCCTCACCCGTGCCGATCTGCTGGAGGCAATCCGCCAGAGAATCGAAGCGAGCGTGCAGGGCGACCTCTCCCGGCGCGACTTTATGCGCGACGTGAAAGCCATGCTCCAGGACGCGGGCTGGTGGGGCCAAAACACCGTGCGCACGCCCGACGGGCGCGAGGTGACAACCCGCTTCGGCTCCCGCCGTCTGCAACTGATCTACGACGTCAACACCCGCATGGCCTACGCCGCCGGGCGCTGGGAGCGCGTCCAGGCGGCCAAGGCGAGCCACCCCTTCCTGCGCTATGTGACACGGGCCGATGAGCGGGTTCGGCAAAGCCACCGCCAATGGCACAACGTCACGCTGCCGGTGGATGACCCGTGGTGGCGGACGCACTACCCGCCTAGCGGCTGGCGCTGCCGCTGCACCGCTGTGGCGCTGCGGGCCAAGGACGTGGACGGCAACCCGAGCTTGAAGCGCCAGGCCCCGGACGAGCCGCTGGTGGACTGGAAAAACCCCGTCACCGGCGAGGTGCGGCAGGTGCCCTACGCCATCGACCCCGGCTTTGGCTACAACGTGGGCGAGGCGGCGGCGCGCTGGCGGGGGCTGATTGACGCCGCGCGCGACAAGGTGGCGCGCTACGCGGCGGCCACCGGTGCCGGGTTGGTCGATGACCTTGCCCCGCTCATCGAGCGCGACTGGGCGGGCTGGGTGGAGGACGTGCTGGCCGGGCGCGAGCGCAACCGCCTGGGCTGGCTGGGGGTGATCTCGCCGCTCGATCTGGCGCACCTCGTGCAAGCCGGCATCGAGCCGCTGTCGGCCGAGGTGATGGTGCGCCCTGGGCTGCTGCGCGGGCCGAAGGCGGCGCGCCATGCGCGCGATGGAGACGTGATCCCGGATGCGCTGTGGCGGGTGCTGCCCGCGTTGTTCCGGCAGGCGCGGGCGCTGCTCGTGGACGTGAAATCCGGCAAGCCGCTGTGGGTGCTGCCGGGTGGCGGCGATGGGACGGCGCAACTGGCCATGCAGGTGGATTTCGTCACCGGCAGGCCAAAGCGGACGACCAATGCGATGGTGTCGGCCTACCGAGTCACGCTCGGCAATCTGCGCAACCGGCTGCGTGAAGGCAGCGTGCGCCTGTTGTGGGGGAGTCTTGAGTGACGGAGGGGCGGGAAACTCCCTCATTGATCTACGGCGCGGGCCGTAACCTCGTGGACACCCCTTGCCACGACTCGCCACTCAAGACGGAGCAGCGGAGGGCCGGACGTCCCCTCATCCAACGCGGTCTGTGCAACCGCCCTGCCCGTGGACTCCGAAAATTTCCACGGCTCGCTGCCTATGCGGATCATAGCCCGCTGTGGGGGACGCTGGAGTGATGGAGGGGCGGACGTTCCCTCATCGTGCGACCATCGGTCGGACCCCGTGGCCTCCGTCTTTCCGCGGCTCACCACTCCGCACCAGGTCAATATAGCGCAGGAGGCCGCATGATCCGCATCGACATCGACGACCGCGAAGTCCGGCAGGCGCTCGCCGATCTTGCCCGGCGCGTGGCCGACATGACCCCGGCCCTGCGCGCCATCGGGCAGGAGATGGAAACCAGAATCGCCACCCGCTTCGAGGCCCGGCGCGACCCGGCCGGCCGCCCCTGGGCACCCTTGCGCCCGGCCACCGAAGCCGCCAAGCGCGGGCGCGGTTCGATCCTCTACCGCACCGGCGAGATGCTCGACTCGCGCACCCATCGCGCCGGGCCCTTCGAGGTAGCGGTGGGCTTTGGCAAGCCCTACGCGGCCTATCACGAGTTCGGCACGAAGCGGATGCCGCGGCGCGGGCTGCTCATGGCCGACCCCGAGCGGGGCGCGCTGGGCGAGGATGACAAGCGGGCGATCCTGGACATTCTGGCCGAGTACCTGGCCGGGGGGCGCTAGGCCAGCGGCAGCTCGATCTGCGGCGCGCCGGGGCGGTGTTCCTGCACTGAGAGCAGCGTGTAGTCCGTGCGCAGGTTGCCGTCGGGCATCAGGCGCTGCGTGATGCGGGTGCGGCCGATGATGAGATCGCCCTTGGCAAAACGCACCAGGTTGCGGTCCACGCGCGAGAGAAAATCCTGATCGGCCACCTCGACGAAGGCGGTGACGTTGCCGTCGGACAGCCGCCACTTGTTGCCTTCCTTGAACGACAGGCTCACGATGGAAAAGGCCATCGTGCGCTCGTCCTCGTGCACCACGGTTTCATCGGCCGGGGGCGGCACGAACCAGGCGGCTTGCTCGCGCGTGACCACGGCATCGATGCGCTCATCGGTGCCTAGCGCCACGGTGTCCACGCCGTCGCGCTCGATGGGGGCGACCACCTGCCACAGGTGTTCGCGCACGCGCAGGTGCCGCAGCAGCACGATGGTGTGTTCTTCTACGGTGATCGCGTCGCCGTCGTCGCACAAGAGCCGCCGCTTGCCGTCCGGCGTGGTCTCCACGCCACGCGGGCGGCGGCCACGAAGCCACTGGAGCGCGCCGATGAGGCCGCCGATGGTTCCCAGCAGGGACGCCCCGTTGACCAGCGAGGTGGCCGTCTCGCCGCGCAGCCACTGCATGACCTGCTGCGCCAGGTCGGCTGCCACGGTGAGGTCGATGCCAAAACTGCCGGTCTTGAAGCTGGCCTTGACCTCAACCTTGACCGAGATTTGATCGCCCCACAGGGCGCGGGCCGCTTCTTCGGCCAGATCGCCGAAGGCCAGCAGCGCCGGAGCCAGCAGCCGCACGTCCATCGTGTGCGCCTGCAAGGCAGGGCCGTCGTATGTCAGGCGGGCGGAGCTCATGCGAAAAATGGTAGCACGCCCAAAAACCGCCTCTGGCGCGTTTTTTCATGCGGGTGGCTACCATCCCATTGACCAGGCCCGGACCCCCACTTTAGCGGGCTTTAGCGGGGGGTCTGTGCGGCTTTTGGGTGGCGGGGGTGGGCTGCGCTGGCCGCGGCGGGCATGAACATGCCCGGCTGAACGCTTTCCGGCTGGTCGGCGCGGCGCTGGCTGGCGACGATGCGGGGCATGTCGAACCTGCCCATGTCTGTTGCCGCGACCTCCTGCCTGGCGGCGCTGGCCGCCAATTTGCCCAGCGCGGCGCCGGATGCCTTCCGGCTGCTGCCGCTGGGGTCTTTTCGCGCGGTGGACGGGCGGCCCGAGAAACTCGACGCCTGGGTGCTGACGGCAGACGACGCGCAAAAGATCGCCGCCGACCTCGCGGTATTGAACCGCGACCTGCCCATCGATTACGAGCACCAAATATTAGAGGCCAAGCGCAACGGCCAGCCCGCCCCGGCGGCCGGCTGGATCCAGCGCGTGGGCGTGCGCGCGGAGGGCGACGCGCCGGGTCTGTGGGCCGAGGAGGTGGTCTGGACCGAGCGCGCGCGCCAGATGATCGCCGCCGGGGAGTACCGCTACATCTCCCCGGTGTTCCGTTTCGACCCCAAGACGGGGCGCATCACGGCGCTGCTGATGGCGGCGCTGACCAACCACCCCGGCCTCGATGGCCTGACTGACCTGCAACCCCTCACGGAGGACACCCCCATGCCTGATTCCATCGCCGCCCTGCGCGAGGCGCTGGGCAACCCTGACCCGGCCATCGACCCGGCCGCCGCTGCCGTGGAGGCGCTCAAGGCCAAGGATGCCGAGATCGCGCGCCTGAAGAAAGAGGTGGAGGCCGTACAGGCCGCCGCCGTGCCGATGAGCGAGCACGCCAAGCTCCAGGCGGAGCTGGCCGCTCTGTCCGCCCGTGTGGAAGCCGACGAGCGCGCGCGCCTGATCGAGGCGGGGCTTGCTGACGGGCGCATCCTGCCCGCGCAAAAGGACTACTGGAGCCAGCAGCCGATCGCCGCGCTGAAAGCCTGGCTGGAGGTGGCCCAGCCGGTGGCGGCGCTCACCGGCCAGCAGTCTGGAGAAGTCGCGCCGAATGCGAACAAGACCGCCGCCTTGAGCGCCGAGGCCGAGCATCTGTGCCGCATCGCGGGCTGGACGCCGGAGGTGTTCCGTGGCTGACCTGACCGCTCACCGCGCCGCGCGCCGCCGCCTGCTGATTGCGCTGTACGAGGCGCGGCTGGCCAACCCGCTGCCGCGCATGGACCCGTATGTGTCGCTGGCCGTGCTGGCCGACCTGGTGGCCGACGCCGAGTTCCACATGGGCGTGCTCACCGAGGCAGGCTACGTGCGTCAGCGCGGCTACGCCTGGGCGATCACCGCGCAAGGCTGCCTGTACCTCACCGATCAACTGAACGAGGAGTAAACCGACATGGCCATCATCACCCCGGCGCTCTTGAGCGCCCTCAACACCGGCTTCAAGAAGGACTACCAGGACGCGTTCGAGGCGATGCGCGCCGCGAGCGTCTATCAGAAAATCGCCACCGTGGTGCCTTCGGCCACGGCGTCCAACACCTACGGCTGGCTGGGGCAGTTCCCGGCCTTCCGCGAGTGGGTGGGCGACCGTGTGATCAAGGACATGGCCGCGCACGGCTATGCGATCACCAACAAATCGTGGGAAGCCACGGTGGGGGTCAAGCGCACCGACATCGAGGACGACGCGGTGGGCGTCTACCGCCCGCTGATGGCCGAGATGGGCCGCGCCGCAGCCGCTTTCCCGGACGAGCTGGTGTTCGGCCTGCTCAAGGCGGGCGAGAGCACGCTGTGCTTTGACGGGCAGAACTTCTTCGACACCGATCACCCGGTCTATCCGAACGTGGACGGCACCGGCTCGCCCGCGCTGGTGTCCAACCTGCAAGCGGGCACCGAGACGCCCTGGTATCTGCTGGATGCCTCGCGCGCCATCAAGCCGCTGATCTACCAGGAGCGCAAGGCCCCCGAGTTCGTCGCCATGACCAAGAGCGACGACGAGCGGGTGTTCACCAGCAACGAATACCGCTACGGCGTGGACCTGCGCGCCAACGCGGGCTTTGGCTTCTGGCAGATGGCCTACAAGTCCAAGGCGGCGCTGACGCCCGAGAACTACGCCGCCGCGCGCACGGCGATGATGAGTCTGAGGGCCGACGGCGGTCGGCCGCTGGGCATCCGCCCCACGCTGCTGGTGGTGCCGCCGAGCCTGGAGGCCGCCGCGCGCGCGATCGTGGGCAGCCAGCTCACCACCGGCGGGGCGACCAACCCGTGGTACGGCACGGCCGAAGTCATCGTCACGCCGCATCTGCTGTGAGGCTAAAGCGATGGCCGCCAAAAAACCCCGCGCTGCTGACGCGCCTGAGGCCGCCGCCCCGGTGGCGGGTGTGGTGTACCTGGTGGTGACGCTCAAGGCCAGCCACCCGACGCCGCGCTACCACCGGGCGGGCCGCCTGTTCGCGCGCGGTGCGCCGCAGGAGGTGGCCGCCTCGCCCGAGGAGGCCGAGGTGTTGCTGGCCGACCCGCACCTGGCGGTGCAGCGGCAGGAGGGTT
>NZ_DAISZC010000003.1:0-56391 GCF_036824975.1 Tepidimonas sp. | reverse complement strand
CCCCGCCAAACCCAGAACACCGAACAAACAACCCCGCCTGCGCGTCAGCGCAAGCGGGGCCGTAAGCGGGCGGGCATCGGCCACGCAGCCCGGTCACGCCGGGCGAGCGGTTGGCCGACACCGCGCAGTTACACCGTCACCGTCTTGGCGGTTTGCGCGTATTCCTCGATCTGGTCGAAGTTCATGTAGCGGTAGACCTCGCTGGCCTGCTGGTTGACGATGCCCATTTCGCGGTGGTATTCCTCCACGGTGGGCAGGCGGCCCAGGCGAGCGGCAATCGCCGCCAACTCCGCCGAGGCCAGGAACACATGGGTGTTGCGCCCCAGCCGGTTGGGGAAGTTGCGCGTGCTGGTGGACACCACCGTCGCGCCTTCGCGCACCTGCGCCTGGTTGCCCATGCACAGGCTGCAGCCCGGCATTTCGGTGCGCGCCCCAGCGGTGCCAAAGGTGGCGTAGTAGCCTTCCTTGATCAGTTCGTTTTGGTCCATCTTGGTGGGCGGCGCCACCCACAGCCGCACCGGGATGTCGCGCTGGCCGTGCAGCAGCTTGGCCGCGGCGCGAAAGTGGCCGATGTTGGTCATGCACGAACCGATGAAGGCCTCATCGATCGGGGTGCCCGCCACCGCGGACAGCGGACGGGCGTCGTCCGGGTCATTCGGACAGCACAGGATCGGCTCTTTGATCTCGTTCAGATCGATTTCGATGACGGCGGCGTATTCGGCGTCCGGGTCGGCTTCGAGCAGCTGCGGGTTTTCCAGCCACTTCTCCATCGCCTTGATGCGGCGCGCCAGCGTGCGCGCGTCCTGGTAGCCGTCGGCGATCATGTTCTTCAGCAGCACGATATTGGACTGCAGGTACTCGATGATCGGCTCTTTGTTGAGCTTGATCGTGCAGCCCGCCGCCGAGCGCTCAGCCGACGCGTCGGACAGCTCGAACGCCTGCTCGACCTTGAGGTCGGGCAGACCCTCGATTTCCAGGATACGGCCGGAGAAGATATTTTTCTTGCCCTTTTTCTCCACCGTCAGCAAGCCCTGTTTGATGGCGTAGTAGGGGATGGCGTGCACCAGGTCACGCAGCGTGATACCCGGCTGCATCTGGCCCTTGAAGCGCACCAGCACCGACTCGGGCATGTCCAGCGGCATGACGCCGGTGGCGGCGGCAAACGCCACCAGCCCGGAGCCAGCCGGGAAGCTGATACCGATGGGAAAGCGCGTGTGCGAGTCGCCGCCCGTGCCCACGGTGTCGGGCAGCAGCATGCGGTTGAGCCACGAGTGGATCACGCCGTCGCCTGGGCGCAGGCTGACGCCGCCGCGGCTGCTAATGAAGGTCGGCAGCTCGCGGTGCATCTTGACGTCCACTGGTTTCGGATAGGCCGCAGTGTGGCAGAACGACTGCATCACCAGGTCGGCCGAAAAGCCCAGGCAGGCCAGGTCTTTGAGCTCGTCGCGCGTCATCGGGCCGGTGGTGTCCTGGCTGCCGACGGTGGTTATCTTCGGTTCGCAGTAGGTGCCGGGGCGGATGCCCTTGCCTTCCGGCAGGCCACAGGCGCGGCCCACGATCTTCTGCGCCAGCGTGTAGCCCTTGCCACTGTCCTGCGGCGCCTTGGGCAGACGGAAAACGGTCGATGGCGGCAGGCCTAGGAACTCGCGCGCCTTGCCGGTGAGCCCGCGGCCGATGATCAGGTTGATGCGGCCACCAGCGCGCACCTCATCCAGCAGCACCTCGCTCTTGAGCGCAAAGGTGGCGATGACCTGCCCGTTCTTCTCGATCTTGCCCTCGTAGGGGTAAATGTCGATGACGTCGCCAAATTCGATCTGGCTGACGTCGACTTCGATCGGCAGCGAGCCGGAGTCTTCCTGCGTGTTGAAGAAGATGGGGGCGATCTTGCCGCCCAGCGTCACACCGCCGAAGCGCTTGTTGGGCACGAAGGGGATGTCGTAGCCAGTCCACCAGATGACGCTGTTAGTGGCCGACTTGCGGCTGGAGCCGGTACCCACCACGTCACCGACGTAGGCCACCAGATGCCCTTGTTCTTTGAGCTTTTGCAGCACACTGATCGGGCCGCGCTTGCCGTCTTCGTCGGGCTCGAACGGGGCATCGGGCCGCTTGTTCTTCAGCATCGCCAGCGCGTGCAGCGGAATGTCCGGTCGGCTCCAGGCGTCAGGCGCCGGCGACAGGTCGTCGGTGTTGGTCTCGCCCGGCACCTTGAACGCCGTGACGGTGATTTTCTGCGGCACCTCGGGGCGGGACAAAAACCACTCGGCATCGGCCCAGCTCTGCATCACGGCGCGCGCATGCGCGTTGCCGGCTTGCACCTTCTCGGCCACGTCGTGGAAGGCGTCAAACATCAGCAGGGTTTTCTTCAGTCCCTCGGCGGCGATGGGTGCCACCTCGGCGTCGTCGAGCAGGTCGATCAGCGGCTTGACGTTGTAGCCGCCCACCATCGTGCCCAACAGTTCGGTGGCGCGCGCCTTGCTGATCAGCGGCACGGCGATGTCGCCGTGGGCCACCGCGGCCAGGAACGACGCCTTGACCTTGGCGGCATCGTCCACACCCGGGGGCACGCGGTGGGTCAGTAACTCCAGCAGGAACTGTGGGTCTTCGCCCGCCGGCGGGTTTTTGATCAGCTCGATCAGCTCGGCGGTCTGCTGTGCCGACAGCGGCAGCGGCGGAATGCCCAGCGCGGCGCGCTCGGCGACGTGTTGGCGGTAGGCTTGCAACATGGTAGGGGCTCCTGAAATTCGGAAAGGCACCGTGCGTGCGGTGCGCGTGGGGAGGGGTTCAGACAAACAGGGGTTGCACGGATGCCGGCAGTGGCTGCGCGGTGGCGTGTGCCCGCTCCAGCACTTGCCAGTAATAGCGGTAGGACGCACGGTCGTGCAGCTGGCCGGCGTAAGCAATCGGCGCCCAGTCGGCTGCCAGCGCCCGTTCGATGATGTCGGCGGCGCGCTCGACCTCGGCCGCCTGCGGCGCCATGGCCTGCACGATGGACTCGATCTGGTCGGGGTGGATGCTCCACATCCGCGTATAGCCGAACTCGCGCGCGGCGCGCTGCGCCGCCAGCCGCACCGCGTCGCGGTCGCGGAATTCGGTCACCACGCAGTGCGACGGCACCTTGCCGTGCGCATGCGCGGCGCTGGCGATTTCCAGCTTCGCGCGCCGCACCAGCGGGTGCTCGAACTGACCGTGCAAGGTCATGGCAGAGGCGGGAATCGCCCCGCCGTGGGCGGAGACGAAATCCATCAACCCGAAGCTGAGCGACTGCACCCGCGGGTGGGCGGCGATGTCGAACGCTTGCTGCACCGCGGCGGGGGACTCGATGAGCGCGTGCAGCGGCAATTGCGGCGCGCCTGCTGCGTCCAGCGCGGAGGACGCTCGCTCGACGTCCGCCACCGATTCGACCTTGGGTAGCATGACATGGGTCAGCCGCGCCCCGACGGCCCCGACGATGGTGGCGATGTCCCCCGCAAACGCGGGATGATCGACCGGGTGCACGCGCACCGCCACCCGCGGCGGTACGGTAGCGGACCAGTCCAGCGACTGCACCAACGCCGCCACCAGCGCCGCGTGCTCGGCCTCGCCACCCACCGGGGCGCCGTCTTCGCAGTCCAGCGTAACGTCGAACAGACAGGTCCCGTGGCGCGCCGACCACTCGGCCTGCAGGGCCAGACTTTTGCGCATGCGCGCTTCCACGCCTGCGTAGTGGTCACATGCCGGCAGACCAGCCCAGGCCGCCTGTGCGCCCAACAGAACCGCGCGCGGATGACGGGACACGCCTGCGCTCATCAGGACCGCCGCCTCAGATCAGGTGCGCCACACCCTGGCGCTCTTCTTCCAACTCGGCCAGGGTCTTGTTCAGGCACTGCTGGCTGAACTCGTCGATCGGCAGCCCCTCGACCACGGTGTACTCACCGTTGGCGCAGGTCACCGGGAAGCCGAACATCACGTCCTGCGGAATGCCGTACCAACCCTGCGACGGAATGCCCATGGTCACCCAGCGGCCGTTGGTGCCCAGCGCCCAGTCGCGCATGTGGTCGATGGCCGCGTTGGCAGCCGACGCGGCCGAGGACAGCCCGCGCGCCTCGATGATGGCTGCACCGCGCTTGCCCACCGTGGGCAAGAAGACGTTACGGTTCCAGTCCTCGTCGTTGATCATGGCCTTGACCGACTGGCCGTCGATGGTGGCGAAGCGGTAGTCGGCGTACATGGTGGGCGAGTGATTGCCCCACACGCACAGTTTCTCGATGCTGGATACCGGCTTGCCCGTTTTGGCCGCGATCTGCGACAGCGCGCGGTTGTGGTCCAAGCGCAGCATGGCGGTGAAGTTCTTCGCCGGCAGATCGGGGGCCGACTTCATCGCGATGTAGGCGTTGGTGTTGGCCGGGTTGCCCACCACCAGCACCTTGACGTTGCGGCTGGCTGCCTCGTTGAGCGCTCGCCCCTGAGCAGTGAAGATCTGCGCGTTGGCCGACAGCAGGTCCTTGCGCTCCATGCCCGGACCGCGCGGCCGCGCGCCCACCAGCAGCGCGTAGTCGGTGTCGCGGAATGCGGCCTTCGGGTCGCTGTGCGCCTCCATGCCCGCCAGCAGAGGGAAGGCGCAGTCTTCCAACTCCATCATCACGCCTTTGAGGGCTTTTTGCGCCTTCTCGTCGGGAATCTCCAGCAGTTGCAGGATGACGGGCTGGTCCTTGCCCAGCATTTCGCCCGAGGCGATACGAAACAGCAGGGCATAACCGATCTGGCCAGCGGCACCGGTGACGGCCACGCGGACGGGCTTCTTGTTCATGGATGGACTCCGTGCAGTGGATGGAAAAAACGCCCGCGAGTGTACTGCGGCCAACCGGGGGCGTCAATTTGTCTTATGTCTTATATAAGATATCATTGCGCACCATGAAGCCAGACGACACCCCCGCCACCGTCCGCGCCGCGCCCTCCGCCGCCGGCGGCGAGGGTGCAGCCGCGGCCAGCGCGCCCACGCCGGCGTTTAGCCCGCTGTACCAGCAAATCAAGGCGCTGATCCTGCAAAGCCTGCAGGCTGGCGAGTGGAAGCCGGGCGACCTGATCCCCAGCGAGGTCGAACTGGCGGCGCGTTACCGCGTCAGCCAGGGCACGGTGCGCAAGGCCATCGACGAACTGGCTGCCGATAACCTGCTGGTGCGGCGCCAGGGCAAGGGCACGTTCGTCGCCACCCATGCCGAGCAGCACATCCAGTACCGCTTCCTGCGTCTGCACCCCGACGTCGGCACACTCGACAGTGAAGGGCCGGCTCAGCGCACCATCCTAGGTTGCCGGCGCGTGCGCGCCAGTGCGGAGGTTGCCGCCGCCTTGCGGCTGCGCGCCGGCGAGCCGGTGGTGCAGGTCAGCCGCGTACTGGCGTTTCAGGGCGTGCCCACGATTTTGGAAGACCTGTGGCTGCCCGGACAGGCGTTTCGCGGCTTGACACCCGAGACGCTGTCGGCCCACCCGGGGCCGATGTACGCGCTGTTCGAGACGCAGTTTGGCGTGCGCATGGTGCGCGCCGAAGAGCGCCTGAAGGCGGTGGCCGCCAGCGCGCTGGCGGCCGAACGGCTGCAGGTGCCCCCCGGCACGCCGCTGCTCAGTGTCGAGCGCCTGGCCTACACCTACAACGGCGTGCCGATGGAGCTACGGCGCGGTCTGTACCGCACCGACAGGCACCACTACCGCAACGAACTGAGCTGACACCCGCGACGAAGTCAAAAATGGTGCATTGCAATAGAATGCGACAGCTCAGTGTCAGCCCCATGGCGGACGATAGCCGCCCCGCTCTGGTGCCGCCGTCCCCGAGCCAGGCGGCCACCCACGACGCCTTCTGATCCCCCAGGAGAACCATTATGTCGACCTCGCGTACCGCGCGACCCGAGTTCCGCAACATCAACGCCTTCCGGGACCTCACCACCTACCGGTTGCCCGCGGCCGGTTGGGTGTCCATCCTGCACCGCGCCAGCGGCGGCCTTATGTTTTTGCTGCTGCCGTTCGTGGTGTGGATGATGGATGCCTCGCTGTCGAGCGAGATCTCCTACGGTGCGTTCGTGGCGACCTTCGATGCCGGTGTCGGTTTCGTGCCGGGTTGGTTCCTGAAGCTGGTGGTGCTGGCACTCATTTGGGCTTACCTCCACCACTTCTGCGCCGGTGTGCGTCACCTCATCATGGACGCCACGCACAAGGTGGACAAAGCATTTGGACGCTCCAGCGCCATCGTCACGCTGGTCGTCAGCCTGGGGCTGACGGCCGTGCTGGGTGCCAAGCTGTTTGGCCTGTACTGAAGAATCGGGTGAGGAGTCTATCCATGGCTGTCAACTACGGCTCCAAGCGCGTCGTCACCGGCGCGCACTACGGTCTGCGCGACTGGCTCGTGCAACGCGTCACCGCCGTCCTCATGGCGCTGTTTACCGTCGTTTTGCTGGCGCAGGTGCTACTGACCAGCGGCCCGCTGGGCTACGAGGGCTGGGCGGGCATCTTCGCTGCACCCTGGATGAAGTTTTTGACGTTCGCGGTCGTCGTCGCGCTGACCTGGCACACGTGGGTGGGCGTGCGCGACATCTGGATGGACTACATCAAGCCCGTTGGCCTGCGCCTGGCGCTGCATGTGTTGACCCTCGTCTGGCTGGTCGGTTGCACGGGCTGGGCGTTTCAAGTGCTCTGGAGGCTGTAAGCCATGACTCTGTCGAACCAACTTCCCCGCCGCCGTTTCGATGTCGTCATCGTCGGCGCCGGCGGCTCCGGCATGCGTGCCTCGCTGCAGCTGGCGCGCGCCGGCCTGAACGTGGCCGTGCTGTCCAAGGTCTTCCCCACCCGCTCGCACACGGTGGCCGCCCAGGGCGGCATCGGCGCGGCGCTGGGCAATATGTCCGAGGACAACTGGCACTACCACTTCTACGACACGGTCAAGGGCTCCGACTGGCTGGGCGACCAGGACGCCATCGAGTTCATGTGCCGCGAAGCGCCGAAGGTGGTCTACGAGCTGGAGCACATGGGCATGCCGTTCGACCGCAACCCGGATGGCACCATCTATCAGCGTCCGTTCGGCGGCCACACCGCCAACTACGGCGAAAAGCCCGTGCAACGGGCCTGCGCCGCCGCCGACCGTACCGGCCATGCGATGCTGCACACGCTGTACCAGCAAAACGTTGCCGCCCGAACTACCTTCTTCGTCGAGTGGATGGCGCTGGACCTGATCCGTGACGCCGACGGCGACGTGGTGGGAGTGACGGCGCTGGAGATGGAGACCGGCGACATCTACATTCTGCAAGCCAAGGCCACGCTGCTGGCCACCGGCGGCGCCGGGCGCATCTACGCCGCCAGCACCAACGCCTTCATCAACACCGGCGACGGCCTCGGCATGGCCGCCCGCGCCGGCATCCCGCTGCAGGACATGGAGTTCTGGCAGTTCCACCCGACCGGTGTGGCCGGCGCTGGCGTGCTGCTGACCGAAGGCTGCCGCGGCGAAGGCGCCATCCTGCTCAACAGCAATGGCGAGCGCTTCATGGAGCGCTACGCGCCGACGTTGAAGGATCTGGCGCCGCGCGACTTCGTCAGCCGCTGCATGGATCAGGAAATCAAGGAAGGGCGCGGTTGCGGCCCCAACAAGGACTACATCCTGCTCAAACTCGACCATCTGGGACCGGAGACCATCCACAAGCGGCTGCCCTCGGTGTACGAAATTGGCATCAACTTTGCCAACGTTGACATCACCAAGGAACCGATCCCGGTGGTGCCCACCATTCACTACCAGATGGGGGGCATCCCCACCAACATCAACGGACAGGTGGTGGTGCCCGACGGCCACGGCGGCCAAAAGGTGGTCAACGGGCTATATGCGGTGGGGGAATGCTCGTGCGTGTCGGTGCACGGCGCCAACCGCCTGGGCACCAACTCGCTGCTGGACCTGCTGGTGTTCGGTCGCGCCGCCGGCAACCACATCGTCGCCCACCTGGACCGCGGACGCGAGCACAAGCCACTGCCGCGCGACGCGGCCGACCACACGCTGGAGCGCCTCAGCCGCCTGGAGGCGCGCACCAGTGGCGAGTACGCGCAGGCGGTGGCCAACGATATCCGCACCACCATGCAGCAGCACGCCGGCGTCTTCCGCACCCAGGCCAGCATGGACGAGGGGGTGCGCAAGATCGCCGCAATTCGTGAACGGGTCGGCGCCATCGTGCTGAAGGACAAATCCAAGGTGTTCAACACCGCCCGCATCGAAGCGCTGGAGGTGGAAAACCTGATCGAGGTCGCCCAAGCCACGATGACGTCGGCGGCGGCGCGCAAGGAGTGCCGCGGCGCCCACACCGTCAAGGACTACGAGCGCCCGGCCGACGACCCCGAATGCCCGCTGGGCCGCAACGACAGGGAGTGGATGAAGCACACCCTGTGGTTCAGCGACGGCAACCGGCTCGAATACAAGCCGGTCAACCTCAAGCCGCTGACGGTGGAGTCGATTCCGCCCAAGGTTCGCACGTTCTGACGTCCCCCTGCCGGAGGTTTCCGCCATGGCCAAACGCACCTTCAAGATCTACCGCTACGACCCCGACAAGGACGCCAAGCCCTACATGCAGACGCTGGAGGTGGAGCTGACCACCGAGCGCATGCTGCTCGATGCTCTCATCAAGCTCAAGGAGCTCGATCCGACGCTGAGCTTTCGCCGCTCGTGCCGCGAAGGCGTGTGCGGCTCCGACGCGATGAACATCAACGGCAAGAACGGGCTGGCGTGCCTGACCAACCTGCGCACGCTGCCCGACACCATCGTGCTCAAGCCGCTGCCGGGGCTGCCAGTGATCCGCGACCTGATCGTGGACATGACGCTGTTCTTCAAGCAGTACCACTCGATCAAGCCCTACCTGATCAACGACACGCCGCCCCCCGAAAAAGAGCGCCTGCAGTCACCCGAGGAGCGCGAGGAGCTCAACGGCCTGTACGAGTGCATCCTGTGCGCGAGCTGCAGCACCTCGTGCCCGAGCTTCTGGTGGAACCCGGACAAGTTCGTCGGCCCGGCCGGCCTGCTGCAGGCCTACCGCTTCATCGCCGACAGCCGCGACCAGGCCACCAGCGAGCGGCTGGACAACCTGGAGGACCCGTACCGGCTGTTCCGCTGCCACACCATCATGAACTGCGTCGACGTCTGCCCCAAGAGCCTCAATCCGACCAAGGCGATCGGCAAGATCAAGGAATTGATGGTGCGCCGCGCGGTCTGAGCCGCGCATCGTGCCCCGGCGACTATGGATGATGCGCAGCCCCTGGACGAACGCGAGCGCGAGCGCCTGCGCTGGCGCTGCCGCCGCGGGCTGCTCGAGAACGACCTGTTCATCGAGCGCTTCTTCGCACGCCACGGCGCGGCACTGACCCAGCGGCAGGCGCGCGGCCTGCAGGCGCTGATGGACCTCAGCGACAACGACCTGCTGGATTTGCTGCTGCGTCGCCGTGAACCGAACGGCACGCTGGCCACGCCCGAGGTGCTCGACGTGCTGGCGCTGCTGCGCACCCCCGTGCCTTCCGCCCCCTCTTCGTCCCCCACCGCCACGAAACAGGAATCCCCATGAAACTGCAAGAACACAAAGCTACGCTGTCGTTCTCCAATGGCGCGCCCAGCGTCGAGCTGCCGATCTACTCGGGCACCGTAGGCCCGGACGTGATCGACATCCGCAAGCTGTACGCGCAAACCGGCATGTTCACCTACGACCCGGGGTTTCTGTCCACGGCGTCGTGTCAATCCTCCATCACCTACATCGACGGCGACAAGGGCGAGTTGCTGTACCGCGGCTACCCGATCGAGCAGCTGGCCACCCAATGCGACTACCTGGAAACCTGCTACCTGCTGTTGTACGGGGAGCTGCCCAACGCCGCGCAGAAGGTCGACTTCACCCGCCGCGTCACGCTGCACACGATGGTGCACGAGCAGATGCAGTTCTTCCTGCGCGGCTTCCGGCGCGACGCGCACCCGATGGCGGTGCTGACCGGCCTGGTGGGCGCGATGTCGGCCTTCTACCACGACAGCACCGACATCAACAACCCGCAACACCGCGAGATTGCAGCGATCCGCCTGATCGCGAAGATGCCGACCCTGGTGGCGATGGCCTACAAGTACGGCATCGGCCAGCCCTACATTTACCCGCGCAACGATCTGAGCTACGCCGGTAACTTCCTGCGCATGATGTTTGCCACGCCGTGTGAGGAGTACCAGGTCAACCCGGTGCTGGAGCGCGCGATGGACCGCATCTTCACGCTGCATGCCGACCACGAGCAAAACGCCTCCACCTCGACGGTGCGGCTGTGCGGCAGCTCCGGCACCAACCCGTTTGCCGCCATTGCCGCTGGCGTCGCGTGCCTGTGGGGCCCGGCGCACGGCGGCGCCAACGAGGCGTGCCTGAATATGCTGGAAGACATCCAGGCCATGGGGGGTGTCGCCAAGATCGGTGAGTTCATCGCCAAGGTCAAGGACAAGTCCTCTGGGGTGCGGCTGATGGGCTTTGGCCACCGCGTCTACAAGAACTACGACCCGCGCGCCAAGCTGATGCAGGAAACCTGCAACGAGGTGCTGGGCGAGCTGGGTCTGGAAAACGATCCGCTGTTCGCGCTGGCCAAGAAGTTGGAGCAGATCGCGCTGGAAGACGACTATTTCGTGCAGCGCAAGCTCTACCCGAACGTGGACTTCTACTCCGGCATCGTGCAGCGCGCCATCGGCATCCCGGTAAGCCTGTTCACCGGCATCTTCGCGCTGGCCCGCACCGTGGGCTGGATCGCCCAGCTCAACGAAATGCTGGCCGACCCCGAGTACAAAATCGGCCGCCCGCGCCAGCTCTACACCGGCGCCGCGCGGCGCGACGTGCTGCCAATCGAGCAGCGCTGACGCCCGCGCGAGCGGGCGCCGCCGGCGGCGGGGCGATGGCAGCGCCGTGCCGCCGGGCGGCCTACAATGCCATCATCGCCAACGCTTCGCCTCGATCCATGGGTCGCACGCTCTACGACAAAATCTGGGACGAACATGTCGTCCACACGGAGGAGGATGGCACCACCATCCTCTACATCGACCGCCACCTGGTGCACGAGGTGACCAGCCCTCAGGCTTTCGAGGGGCTGCGCGTGGCAGGCCGCCGTCCGTGGCGGGTGTCGTCGATCGTGGCCACCGCCGACCACAACACCCCCACCACCGGCTGGGAGCACGGCTACGACGGCATTGCCGACCCCATCAGCCGTGAGCAGATCATCACGCTGGACGCCAATATCCGTGAGTATGGTGCTGCCGCGTACTTTCCGTTTTTGAGCAAGCGGCAGGGCATCGTACACGTGATCGGCCCGGAAAACGGCGCTACCCTGCCCGGCATGACCATCGTCTGCGGCGACAGCCACACCAGCACGCATGGGGCGTTTGGCGCGCTGGCGCACGGCATCGGCACCAGCGAGGTCGAGCATGTGCTGGCCACGCAGACGCTGCTGGCGCGCAAGGCGAAGAACATGTTGATCCGGGTCGAGGGTCAGCTGCCGCGTGGCTGCACCGCCAAGGATATCGTGCTGGCGATCATCGGCCGCATCGGCACCGCCGGCGGCACCGGGTATACCATTGAATTCGCCGGCAGCGCCATCCGTGCCCTGTCGATGGAAGGCCGCATGACGGTGTGCAACATGGCCATCGAGGCCGGCGCCCGCGCCGGGCTGGTGGCGGTGGACGACACCACGCTGGAGTACCTGCGCGGCCGTCCGATGGCACCCAGCGGGGCCGAATGGGATCAGGCAGTGGCCTACTGGCGCACACTGCATTCCGACCCCGACGCGCACTGGGACGCGGTGGTGGAGATCGACGCCCGCCAGATCGAGCCGCAGGTCACCTGGGGCACCTCGCCTGAGATGGTGGTGCCGGTGACGGCGCGCGTGCCCGATCCCGAACGCGAACGCGACCCGGTCAAGCGCAACGCCATGGAGCGTGCGCTGCAGTACATGGCCCTGCAGCCGGGCAAGCCCGTCACCGACATCGCCATCGACAAGGTGTTCATCGGCTCGTGCACCAACAGCCGCATCGAAGACCTGCGCGAAGCGGCCGCCGTGGTGCGCAAACTCGGGCAGAAAGTGGCGCGTAACGTCAAACTGGCCATGGTGGTGCCCGGCTCGGGGTTGGTCAAGGAGCAGGCCGAACGCGAGGGCCTGCACGAAATCTTTCGCGCGGCGGGTTTTGAGTGGCGCGAGCCCGGCTGCTCGATGTGCCTGGCCATGAACGCCGACCGGCTGGAGCCGGGTGAGCGTTGCGCCTCGACCAGCAACCGCAACTTCGAGGGTCGCCAGGGCGCGGGCGGGCGCACGCATCTGGTCAGCCCGGCCATGGCCGCCGCCGCCGCCATCCACGGGCATTTCGTCGATGTGCGGGCCTATGCCTGAAGGCCTGCAGGCTTTTTCCACGGAGGTCAAGACCATGATCCGTCTGTTGAGCGCGTGCCTGCTGGGGCTTAGCGTCGCGCTGGCGGGCTGCAACACCGTCGCCGGTCTGGGCAAGGACATCCAGAAGGGCGGCCAGGTTCTGCAGGATGCCGCCAAGAAGTAAATCGCCATGCAGCCGTTTATCATCCACACGGGGATCGTCGCCCCGATCGACCGCGAAAACGTCGACACCGACGCCATCATCCCGAAGCAGTTCCTGAAGTCGATTCGCAAAACGGGCTTTGGGCCGCACCTGTTCGACGAATGGCGCTATCTGGATCCGGGCTGGCCGGGGAAAGACCCCGCCACCCGGCAGCCCAACCCCGACTTCGTACTCAACCAGCCACGCTACCAGGGGGCCAGCATCCTGCTGGCGCGCAAGAATTTCGGCTGCGGCTCCAGCCGCGAGCATGCGCCCTGGGCCATCGAGCAATACGGCTTTCGGGCACTGATCGCCCCAAGCTTTGCGGACATCTTTTTCAACAACTGCTTCAAGAACGGCCTGTTGCCGATCGTGCTGCCCGAGTCCACCGTGGACCGGCTGTTTCACGAGGTGCAGGCCTTCCCCGGCTACGAGCTGACCATCGACCTGCAGCGGCAGGTGATCATCGAGCCGCAGGGTGCGGAGATCCCGTTCGCGGTCGACGCCTTTCGCCGCTACTGCCTGCTCAACGGGCTCGACGACATCGGCCTGACGCTGCGCCACGCCGACAAGATTCGGGCCTTCGAAGCCGAGCGGCTGGCACGCTACCCCTGGCTGGCGCGCACCTTTGCGGGCTGACCACAGTGGCGCTCGCGCCGGGTGTGCGTCGGCGCCGCCTGTCCCTCCCACCCAGCAACCCTTCGCTTTGCTGCCCCATGAAAATCGCCATCCTGCCCGGTGACGGCATCGGTCCAGAAATCATCGCCGAAGCCGTCAAGGTTCTCAACGCGCTTGAGCTGCCGCTGGAGATGGCCACCGCGCCCGTTGGTGGCGCCGCCTACGCCGCCAGCGGCCACCCGCTGCCCGAGTCCACCCTGGCACTGGCGCGGGAGGCCGACGCCGTGCTGTTCGGCGCCGTGGGCGATTGGCGCTACGACCAGCTGCCGCGCCACCTGCGTCCCGAGCAGGCGATCCTGGGACTGCGTCAGGCGCTGGGGCTGTTCGCCAACCTGCGCCCGGCCATCTGCCACGCGCCGCTGACGCACGCCTCCAGCCTCAAGCCGGAACTGGTCGAAGGACTCGACATCCTGATCGTGCGCGAGCTCACCGGCGATATCTACTTCGGCCAGCCGCGCGGTCGCCGCACTGCCCCCGATGGCGCCTTTGCAGGTGCCGACGAAGGGTTTGACACCATGCGCTACAGCCGCCCCGAGATCGAGCGCATCGCGCGCGTGGCGTTCGAGGCGGCGCGTCAGCGCCACGGCGGGCGCGGCGGCAAGGTCACCAGCGTCGACAAGGCCAACGTGCTCGAAACCTCCCAGCTGTGGCGCGAGGTCGTCACCGAGGTGCAGCGCGACTACCCCGACGTGACGCTGGAGCACCTGTATGTGGACAACGCGGCCATGCAGCTGGTCAAGGCACCTAAGCAGTTCGACGTCATCGTCACCGGCAACCTGTTTGGCGACATCCTCTCCGACGAAGCGGCGATGCTGACGGGCTCTATCGGCATGCTGCCTTCGGCCAGCCTGAACGCGCGCGGCCAGGGGCTGTATGAACCCAGCCATGGCAGCGCCCCCGACATCGCCGGCCAGGGTATCGCCAACCCGCTGGCCACCATCCTGTCAGCGGCAATGATGCTGCGCTACTCGCTGCAACGGCCGGACGCCGCGACACGGATCGAGGACGCCGTGCGCCACGTGCTGGCCGAGGGCCTGCGCACGCCGGATATCCTCAGCGACGGCACGCGCCGCGTTGGCACCGCCGAAATGGGCGACGCGGTGGTGCGTGCGCTGCGACGCTAAGCGCCAGCACGGCCAACCTCGCGCGGCGCCGCCAAGCATCGGTCGTGCGGCCGTGCGGCACCCTCGACAGGCCAGCCGGTCGGTTTCAGGCCCTCACCGCCGTCCGTACCCAGCGCGCGTAGTCGGCACTGGCCTGCGCGGGCAGAATCACGATCTGCGGCAGCGTGTACGGGTGCAGGGCACGCAGGGCTGCGATGGCCGCCGACTGCCGCTCAACCGTGGTCTTGAGCCACAGACGGCATTCGGGCTCGCGCTGCAGCGCGTCCTCCCAGACGTACACACTCTCGATGGCGTCGATCTGCGCACACGCCACCAGGCGCTGTTGCACCAGCGCGCACGCCAGCGTCTGGGCCTGCTGACGGTCGGATACCGTGGTCAGCAGTACCACGATCCCGGCGGGGGACTGATCGGCAACGGTGGGCGGTTCGGTTTCCATGGGTGGGATCGGGCAAAGACTGCGCGACGGCGCGCGGAACACGCCGCTCGACATGCCCTGCTGGCGCGACGTGGCCCGGCGCGACGTCAGCTTCGTCTCAGGTCACTGGACTACAATGGTAGCTGACATGTTTGCTGCCCGCCTGTTTTCCCCTGCCTGCGTCGCCGCTGCGGTGTCGGCGCCGGGAGCGGCGTGGGCAACCACCCAAACCACGACCCCCATTACGGACTGAACACCGTCGGGTTCGTCGTGCGCCCTCTCCGGCCAGACGAGCCGGACAGCAGAAGGTTTTCCACCACTACCACCTCCTCTGAAAGGGCACACGCCATGAGCACTGTTGGCAATCGGGTTGGCCTCATCGGCTGGCGCGGCATGGTCGGGTCGGTTCTGATGGACCGTATGGTCGCCGAAGGCGACTTCGACCTGATCGAACCGGTTTTCTTCTCCACCTCCAACGCCGGCGGTCCCGCGCCTGCGCAAGCCAAGGCACACCGCACGCTGCACGATGCCCACGACATCGCCGCTCTGGCCCAGTGTGACATCCTCATCACCTGCCAGGGGGGCGACTACACCAAGGCCGTGTTTCCGAAGTTGCGCGCGGCGGGCTGGCAGGGCCACTGGATCGACGCCGCCAGCGCCCTGCGCATGGAGTCGGACGCGGTCATCATCCTCGACCCGGTCAACGAGCACGTCATCCGCCGCGCGCTGACCGCCGGGGGTAGAAACTGGATCGGCGGCAACTGCACCAACTCCATCCTGCTGATGGGGCTGGGTGGGCTGTTCCGCGAAAACCTGGTCGAGTGGGTCAGCTCCATGACCTACCAGGCCGCCAGCGGTGCCGGCGCCAACAACATGCGCGAGCTCCTCCAGGGCATGGGCGTCATCCATGCCGCGGTGGCCGATGAACTGGCCAATCCGGCCTGCGCCATTTTGGAGATCGATCGCAAGGTGGCACAGGCCATTCGCCAGGACGTGCCAACCGAATTTTTCGGCGCACCGCTGGCCGGTAGCCTGATCCCATGGATCGACGTGCAGCTGCCCAATGGCCAATCGAAAGAGGAATGGAAGGGTCAAGCCGAGGTCAACAAGATCCTGGGCACCGCGCAACCGATCCCGGTCGATGGTCTGTGCGTGCGCATCGGCGCCATGCGCTGCCACAGCCTGGCGCTCACCCTCAAGCTCAAGCGCGACCTACCGCTGGAGGAGATCGAGGCCATCATCCGCAGCGGCAACCCGTGGGTGAAGTGGGTACCCAACGAGCGGGCCGTCACCGTCAAGGAACTCACCCCGGCTGCCATCACCGGCACGCTGCAGGTGGGCGTGGGGCGGGTGCGCAAGCTCAACATGGGACCGGAATATGTCTCGGCCTTTGTGATCGGCGACCAGCTGCTGTGGGGCGCGGCCGAGCCGCTGCGCCGCATGCTGCGCATCCTGCTCGGCGCCTGAGACGGTATAGTCTGCCCGCGGGCAGTGACCTGTCCCGGAATCGACCACGTTGCTTGGTCACAACGCCAGCATCGTACGGTCGGTGCTGCCGACCCTGCCCGTACCGCGCGTGCCGTCTGTCGGCTTGTCGCCACCCCACTTTGGTGCTAAGGTGGCACAGAGCCGTATTCCGATCTGATTCCGAGGGAACTCTGTGCCGAAAAGCCGTCGCCCCGAACCGGTGTCGTCGCCCCTGTGCCCCGCCGCCGCACCTGCGGCACCGCCTTTCGTGCCCCTACGCTGGCAACGTATCGCGGCGGCAGCGGTGCTTGCCTCGGGCCTGTTGGGCAGTCAGGCCTGGGCGCTGGCCCTCGGGCGGGTGTCGGTACAGTCGCAGCTGGGTGAGCCGCTGCGGGCCGAAATCGATGTGCCCGCCATCACCGAGGCCGAAGCAGCCACGCTACAGGTTCGCATCGCCGCGCCCGAGCGCTTTTCTGCCGCCAATCTCGAGTTCAACCCGCTGCTGCAGGACGTCATGCTGGAGCTGCAGCGTCGCGCAGACGGTCGCACCGTCATCGTGCTGCGCAGCCAGCGCTCGGTGAGCGAACCGTTTCTCGATCTGGTGGTGCAGGCACGCTGGGCGGGCGGCGAGCTGCTGCGCGGCTACACGCTGCTGTTCGACCCCCCCAACCTGTCGGTTCCCAATCCGGTGGCTCCGGCCCTCAGCGTCCCAGTCGAGCCACCGCGGGTAACCGATGTTCGTCCCCCGCAACCGGTCGTCGCGCCGGCCCCGCGGCAGGCCGCCACTGCCCCCGCGGCGGCACAGCGGACCCAGCGCGTGACGGTGCAGCCCGGCGACACCGCGGGCCGCATCGCCGCCGTACACCGGCCCGCCGATGTGACGCTGGAACAGATGTTGGTGGCGCTGTTGCGGACCAATCCCCAGGCGTTCATCCGCGGCAACGTCAACCTGGTGCGGGCCGGCGCCGTCATCGACCTGCCGGATGCCGCCCAGGCCGCAGCCGTTGACGCGCAGGAGGCGCGCCGTATCGTGGCGGCGCAGACGCGCGACTTCAACGACTACCGGCGTCGTCTGGCCACCGCGGCTCCCACCCAGGAAACGCCGACAGCGTCACGCTCCGCCACCGGCACGGTACAAGCTGCAGTGGTCGAAGACAAGCCGCAGGCCGCCGCCACCGACCGACTGACGCTGTCCAAGTCCGGCACTTCGGCCGACGCCGAGGCCCGACTGGCCGAGCAACGCCAGCGCAGCGAAACCGAACAGCGAGTGGCCGAGCTCAACCGCAATCTGCAGGAGCTCGAGCAGCTGCGCCAGAGTGCCAATGCCGCGGCCGGCCCCTCCAGCCCGGCACCGGCGGCGGCTGCCACGCCTGCGCCCACCGACGCGACAGCGGGTGTGCCCGCAGCGGCACCTGCTGAGCCTGTCGCGCCGCCTGCGCCCCCGCCGACCGCGCCACCGCCAGCCCCCACCGTCACCACACCGCTGCCCCCCGCCACTCCCCCGGCGCCCGCGGCCCCGGCGCCGACTGAACCCATGGGGGCTCTGCTCGCCAGCCCTGCCGCCGTTCCGGCGGCGGCCGGAGCCGCCGCCCTGATGCTGGCTTTCGCGTGGTGGCGGCTGCGCCGTCGGCGTGCCCAGGAGCAGGCACGGGCCGAACCCGTGTTGCAGGAACAGGCCGCGGCCGAGGCAGCGCCCGAGTCGTCGATGATGTACTCGCCCAGCCAGCTCGACGCAGGCGGCGACGTCGATCCGGTGGCCGAGGCCGAGATCTACCTGGCGTATGGGCGCGAGCAGCAGGCCGAGGAAATACTGCTGGAAGCGCTGCGGCTGCATCCGGAGCGGTTGCCGGTGCGGATGAAGCTGCTCGAAATCTATGCCCAGCGGCCCGATCCCGCGCGCTTCGAAACGGCGGCGCGCGAGTTGCAGGCGCTCACCGGTGGTCACGGCGCCGAATGGAATCAGGCCTGCGAGTGGGGACGTCGCATCGACCCCGACAACCTCCTGTACCGGCCGACCCCGGCCACGTCGGCCGCGGCTGCCACGGCAGCGGCCGCCGCCACGGCACTGGGCACCGCGCCGCCAGAGTCTGCGCCCGTAGACGGCTCAACCGGCACCGCGCCTGACGCCGCGATAGCGGCCGAAGCGGATCTGGACTTCGATCTCGACCTAGCGCTCGACAGCCCGAATTCAACATCCAGCGACGCGGCGGTACCGTCGGCGGCGGACGGCAGCGGCAGCGGCTCGGACGAAACTGCCGAGCGACTGAGCGAACCGCCCGAGGTGGCCTCTACCGGGCTGGACTTTGAGCTCGATCTGCCGCAGGGGGATGCACCTGCCGCTGCCGCGGCGCAGGCCGAGGCGCCCGCCGGGCTCGATTTCGATCTCGAGCTCGAATCGCCCGCCCCGCCGCCCGCGGGCGCGGCGACAGGCCCCAGCACGGCGCCCGGGCTCCCCCCTGAACTGGCCGACCTGTCGCTCGACCTGCCCACCGACCTGCCTCAGACCCCAAGCCCCGCCCCTGCCGCGACAGCGGCGGACGATCTGTCCAACCTCCAAATCAGCGAGGGCAGCAACGAAGCCGACCCGCTGGAGACCAAGCTGTCACTGGCCCGCGAGTTCGAGGCCATCGGCGACATCGACGGGGCGCGCACGTTGGCCGAGGAAGTGGTGGCCGAAGCCAGCGGCGAGCTGCAGGAGCGCGCGCGCGCCTTCCTGGCGCAGCTGGCCTGAACGGGCCGGGGCTGCGGTGGTGATGCGCATTGCGCTGGGCGTCAGCTACCTGGGCGCGGCCTACACCGGCTGGCAGAGCCAGCCACACGGCCAGACGGTGCAAGACCAGCTGGAGCACGCCCTGGCCCGCTTTGCCGACGTGCCCGCCATCACCACCCTGTGCGCCGGCCGCACCGACGCTGGGGTGCACGGGTTGAACCAGGTGGTGCACTTCGAGACGCCCGTACAGCGGCCGCTGCAGTCCTGGGTGCGTGGTGTCAACCGCTATCTGCCGCCCGACATCGCCGTGCAATGGGCGCGCGTGGTGCCCGCCGACTTTCACGCCCGCAACAGCGCGCGCGCGCGGCGCTACGCCTACGTGCTGCTGGAGTCGCCGGTGCGGCCCAGCGTCGAGGCCGGACGGGTCGGCTGGGTATTTCGACCTCTGCATGAGGCACCCATGCAGGAGGCGGCCCGACACCTCATCGGCACGCACGACTTCAGCGCCTTCCGCGCCGCCCAGTGCCAGGCCCGCTCGCCGGTGAAGACGCTGCGCCGCCTCGACATCCGCCGTCGCGGCGCTTACTGGCGTTTCGACTTCGAGGCCGACGCGTTCCTGCACCACATGATCCGCAACCTGATGGGCTGTCTGATCGCCGTCGGCCAGGGACTGCGACCGCCCGACTGGGTGGCCGAGGTGCGCGACAGCCGCTCGCGCGAACGCGCCGCGCCCACTTTCGCACCGGACGGCCTCTATTTTCTGGGGCCGCTGTACGATGCCGCGCTCGGTCTGCCCGAGCGCTCCCCGGCCTTCGACTGGCTGCCCCTGTGACGAGGCTCCCATGCACCGCACCCGCATCAAGATCTGCGGCCTGACGCGCGAGGTGGACGTGCGCGCCGCGGCCGCGCTGGACATCGACGCTGTCGGCTTCGTGCTGTACCCGCACAGCCCGCGGGCCGTGACCGCGCAGCGCGCGGCGGCCCTGGCCGCGTTGCTGCCGCCATTCATCACGCCCGTGCTGCTGTTCGTCAACGCCGATGCCGATGCGGTAGCCGCAGCGGTGGCCGTGGTGCCGCATGCGGTGCTGCAGTTCCATGGCGACGAGACGCCGACGCAGTGCGCCGCGCTGGCCGGAGCACGGCCCTGGCTGCGCGCCGCGCGCGTACCGGTGGACGCTGGCGCGACCGGCTTCGATCTCCTAGAATACGCGCAGCGGTTTGCCGCCGCGCGCGCCATCGTGGTCGATGCCCACGTGGCGGGCTACGGGGGCGGCGGCCAGCCTTTCGATTGGACAGCGATTCCGTGGTCACACCCTCGACTTCGCGCCGCCGATCGGGTCGTTTTATCTGGTGGACTCACACCCGAAAATGTGACCGATGGCGTGCGTTTGGTGCGGCCCTGGGCGGTTGACGTCTCCTCCGGCGTCGAATCGGCCAAGGGCATCAAGGATGCGCAGCGCATGGCCGCCTTCGTCGCCGCCGTGCGGCGCGCCGATGCCACCCTCCCCTGCCGCGCTTGACCGCGCCGCTGCGGCGGCTTGCGCAGCGCGCCCGTCCTTCGATCGGTTCGGCCCATGATCCGCTACGACTATCCCGACGCCCGCGGCCACTTCGGCCCCTATGGCGGCAGCTTCGTCAGCGAAACGCTCACGCACGCCATCGCCGAGCTGCGCGCCGCCTACGAACGCTACCGCGACGACCCCGACTTTCAGCGCGAGTTCCGCCAGGAACTGGCGCAGTTCGTCGGGCGTCCTTCCCCTATCTATCACGCCGCGCGCCTCAGCCGCGAGCTCGGCGGCGCGCAGATCCTGCTCAAGCGCGAAGACCTCAATCACACTGGCGCGCACAAGATCAACAACGTCATTGGGCAGGCGATGCTGGCGCGGCGCATGGGCAAACCGCGCGTCATCGCCGAAACCGGTGCCGGTCAGCACGGCGTGGCCACCGCCACCATCTGCGCCCGCTACGGGCTGGAATGTGTCGTCTACATGGGTGCCGAGGACGTCAAGCGCCAAAGCCCCAACGTCTATCGAATGAAGCTGCTGGGTGCCACCGTGGTGCCCGTGGAGTCAGGCAGCCGCACGCTGAAGGACGCGCTCAACGAGGCCCTGCGCGACTGGGTAACCCACGTCGAAAACACCTTCTACATCATCGGCACCGTGGCCGGCCCGCACCCTTACCCGATGATGGTGCGCGACTTCCAAAGCGTCATCGGTCAGGAGTGCCTGCAACAGGTGCCCGCGCTGCTGGCTGAGCTGGGTTTGCCGGGACTGCATGGGGCCGGGCTGCCGGACGCCGTGATTGCGTGCGTAGGCGGCGGCAGCAACGCCATGGGCATCTTCTACCCCTACATCCCGTACGAGGGTGTGCGGCTGATCGGCGTCGAAGCCGCTGGCGGCGGTCTGGACAGCGGCCACCACGCGGCGTCGCTGCAACGCGGTGTGCCCGGCGTACTGCACGGCAACCGCACTTACGTGCTGCAAAACGCCGACGGCCAGATTGCAGAGACGCACAGCATCAGCGCCGGACTGGACTACCCGGGCGTCGGCCCCGAGCACGCCTGGCTCAAGGACAGTGGGCGCGCCGAATACGTGGGCATCACCGACGATGAGGCGCTGGCCGCCTTTCACCGCCTCTGCCGCACCGAGGGCATCATCCCGGCGCTCGAATCCAGCCATGCGCTGGCCTACGCGATAAAACTGGCGCCGACGCTGCGGCCTGAGCAGACGCTGCTGGTCAATCTATCAGGCCGTGGCGACAAGGATATCGGCACCGTGGCCGACCTCAGCGGCGCCGACTTCTACTGCCGCCCCAGTTGCCGTGGCGAGGTGGTCAAGACCGCGAACCCTGTCGCCGTCACTGCGGAGGCCCTCCGATGAGCGCGACGCGTCTGGCCACCACCTTCGAGCGACTGGGCACCCAGGGACGGCGCGCGCTCATCCCCTTTGTCACCGCCGGGTTTCCGCAACCCGACCTCACCCCGTCGCTGATGCACGCCATGGTCGATGCCGGCGCCGACATCATCGAGCTGGGCGTGCCGTTTTCCGATCCGATGGCCGACGGCCCGGTGATCCAGCGCGCCAGCGAGCGGGCGCTGGCCGCGGGCGTGGGCTTGGCGCAGGTGCTGCAGATGGTGCGGGACTTCCGTACCCGTGACCGCACCACGCCAGTGGTGCTGATGGGCTACGCCAACCCGATCGAAGCGTGGGAGCTGCGCCATGGCGCGGGCCGGTTCGCACGCGACGCCGCGGCAGCCGGCGTGGACGGCGTGCTGGTGGTGGACTACCCGCCGGAAGAAAGCGAGGCGTTCGCCGCCGCGCTGCGCGCGCACGGTCTGGACCTGATCTTCCTGCTGGCACCCACCAGCACCGAGGCGCGCATGGCGCTGGTGGGACAGCTGGCCAGCGGCTACGTGTACTACGTGTCGCTGACTGGCGTCACCGGAGCGGCCCACCTGGACGCGACGGCGGTACAAGCGATGCTGCCGCACATTCGCCGCCACGTGCGGGTGCCGGTCGGTGTGGGCTTTGGCATTCGGGATGCGGCCAGTGCACAGGCCGTGGGGCGCGCGGCCGATGCGGTGGTCATCGGCACCCGCATCATTGAGCTGCTGGAGCAGGCGCCGGCGGGCCAAGAGGCGGCGGTGCTGGGCGCTTTTGTGCGCGACATCCGGGCCGCGCTGGACGCCCTGCCTCCCCGCGGCGACGCGCCCGCCCCCTGAGACTGGCAGCCTGCCCCTGGCGGTGCCCCGCGGGGCCGGTATCCCGTATCTGCCCCAGGTCCCCAGGCCGGGACGCGGCGCGCGGGCGTCGGCCTGCCAGCGCCTGGGGCAGCACCGCCCGCGGCGGTGACGCATAATCACGCGTCGTGTCATACTGGAGCCGGGCGTGGGCCGTCTCGCGCCCGCGCTTATGCTCCACAAGGAGATGCCATGTCCTGGCTGGAAAAACTGCTGCCGCCGCGCATCAAGTCCGAAGGTACCCCGCGCCGCAGCATCCCGGAGGGCCTGTGGATCAAGTGTGCCGGCTGCGAGGCGGTGCTGTACAAGACCGACCTGGAGAAAAACCTCTACGTCTGCCCGCACTGCGCGCACCACCACCGCATCGGCGCACGCGCCCGGCTCGACGCCTTTCTGGACGCCGAAGGCCGCTATGAAATCGGGCAGGAGGTGCTGCCCGTCGATGCGCTCAAGTTCAAGGACAGCCGCAAGTATCCCGAGCGCCTGAAGGAGGCGCTGGAAGCCACTGGAGAAACCGACGCGCTTGTCGTCATGGGCGGTGCGGTGCACACGCTGCCGGTGGTGGCAGCATGCTTCGAGTTCGATTTCATGGGTGGCTCCATGGGGTCGGTGGTAGGCGAGCGCTTCGTCCGCGGCGTGGACAACGCCATCGAGCAGCGCGTGCCCTTCATTTGCTTTACCGCCTCCGGTGGCGCGCGCATGCAAGAAGGGCTGCTGTCGCTGATGCAGATGGCCAAGACCAACGCGGCACTGACCCGCCTGGCGCGGCAACGCCTGCCCTACATCAGTGTGCTGACCGACCCCACGATGGGCGGTGTGTCGGCCGGTTTTGCGTTCATGGGTGACGTGGTGATCGCCGAGCCCGGGGCGCTGATTGGCTTTGCCGGCCCGCGCGTGATCGAAAATACCGTGCGCGTCAAGCTGCCCGAGGGTTTCCAGCGCGCCGAGTTTTTGCTGCAAAAAGGCGCCATCGACTTCATCTGCGACCGGCGCGAGCTGCGCAGCACCGTGGCCAATGTGCTGGCCATGTTGCAGCGCCACAGCGCCGACGCCGTGGCCTGACGCGGCGGCGTGGCAACAGCCAGACCCGGGGCGGCAGTGGGCCGTACCGGCTCGAAGCGGCCATCTCCGCCGCTGCTGGGCCGATGCGACGGCCCGGCTGTCAAACGGCTGCAACGGGACGTCAACAGCGTGCTGCCAGGATGAACCCGATCGCCCTCGGCCTGGGGTACCTGCTGGAAGACGGTGTCATAGACGTCGCCGCACGGGTCCTGGAGCTGCTGGCCCAGGCTTATGGGTGACTGGGCAGTGACGCTCTGGGGCTGGTGGTTATCACGACTGCGGCGCGGGCTCACCGCGCCACGCTCAAGGCAGCAGCTCCAGCGCGCGCTGGTAACGCGCATCGGCCATCAATGCATCCCAGTCGAGAGCTTCGCCCTGCGGCAGCAGGGCACGGCGGCGCCCCTCAGCGGTCTCGTCGGGTACCCAGCGGCCCTCGAACAGCGCGCGGCTCAGGCCCTCGATCAGGTCGTCGATCGGCTCGCCATCGTCCACGGTGCTTTGATTGCACAGCAGCACCAAATCGCAGCCGGCCTGCAACGCAGCCAGCGCCGCCTCGGTCGGGCTCACCTCGCGGCCATCGAGCACGCGTGCTGCCGCCATCGCCAAGTCGTCGCTGATGATGGCACCGGTAAAGCCCAGTTCTGCGCGCAGAATGTCATGCAACCAGCGGCGCGAAAATCCCGCTGGCCGCGCATCCACCTGGGGATAGACGACGTGTGCCGGCATCACCGCCGTCAGCGCTGCGCTCAGCCAGCCATAGGGCGCCGCATCCTCGTTAAGGATGGTCTGCAGGGGCCGCCCGTCCACCGGCAGCTCGGTGTGCGAGTCGGCCTCGGCCCAGCCGTGACCGGGAAAGTGCTTGCCGCAGTGGGCCATGCCCGCCAAACGCAGGCCGTGCATCAATGCCTGCGCCAGCAGCGTCACCACACGCGCGTCGCCATCAAAGGCACGGTCGCCGATCACCTCGCTGCGCCCATGGTCCAAGTCCAGCACCGGGGTAAAACTGAAATCGACACCGCACGCGCGCAGCTCGGCCCCCAGCACGTAGCCCGCCGCTGTGGCCGCGTTACAGGCGGCCAGCGCGGCCTCGCCGGGCCGCGTCTCGGGCGCCTCGCGCCACAGGCGGCCGAACGCACGCATCGGCGGCAAATGCGTGAAGCCGTCGCTGCGAAAACGCTGCACGCGTCCGCCTTCGTGGTCGACAGCGATGAGCAGGTCGCTGCGCACACGCTTGATCTGGCGGCACAGACGCTGCAGTTGCGCGCGGTCGCGCCAGTTGCGGGCAAACAGAATCACGCCGCCGACCAGCGGATGACTCAGGCGGGCACGGTCGGCGTCGGTCAGACGGGTGCCGGCGATGTCGATGATGAGGGGGGCTTGAAAGGTCATGGCATCGGTCCGCAGTCACTCGGCGACTGGATAGGTGGGGTGGGTATGGCGTCGGGCGGTCCAGCGGCGGGACTGCGCTAGGCCGACAGGGGCAAGCCGCACATCTTCTCACACCTCGTCCGCCGGCACCGCTGCAGGCCAACGCAGCGCCGGGGCCACCGCGCCGTCGCGCTCGACGACGACGAACGCGGCCACGAAATCACCCTCGTCGCTGACGCTGACGTGGGCGCGCCAGCCGCGCTCGTCGCACCAGCGCCGCAGCGCCCCGTGCAGTACCACGCTAGGTTGGCCACCGGGCCGGTTGACGATCTCGCAGTCACGCCAGGTCATCGGGCTGCGCATCCCCAGCCCGATGGCCTTGCTGAACGCTTCCTTAGCGGCGAAGCGTGTGCCCAGATAGCGCACCCCGCGCTCGGGCCAGCGCTGGCTGCGCTGCATCCACACCGCCTGCTCCTGCGGCCCAAGGATGCGCGCCGCAAAGCGCACACCGTGCCGCTGCAGCGCCGCCGCGATGCGGCGCACGTCACACAGATCGGTGCCGATGCCAACGATCACGCGAACTCCTGCGAGCCTGGGACGGGCACCGCGTCCGCAGCGGCGATGCAGCGCAGGTACGCCTGCACCGTAGCCGCATACCCCAGTTCCAGCGCGTCCGCGATCAGCGCGTGCCCGATCGAGACCTCCGCCACCCCCGGCACAGCGCGCAAAAACGCAGTCAGATTGTCGCGGTTGAGGTCGTGCCCAGCGTTGACCGCCAGACCGGCGGCATGCGCCGCTGCGGCCGCGGCGCGGTAGCGCTGCAGCTGTGCGCGGCGCGCGGCGACATCGGACCAGGCGGCGGCGTAGGGTTCGGTGTAGAGCTCCACCCGGTCGGCGCCCACCGCGCGCGCTGCCGCCATTTGGTCGGGTTCGGGGTCCATGAACAGGCTCACGCGCGCGCCCAGTGCCCGGGCCTGGGCGATCACGGGCCGCAGGCGCTCGGCGTCGTCGGGAAAACGCCAGCCGTGGTCGCTGGTGAACTGCCCGACGGCGTCCGGCACGAAGGTCAGTTGGTGCAGCGGCAATCCCCGCTGCACCACCGCGCGCGCCACGTCCAGCAGGTTGTGAAAGGGGTTGCCCTCGATGTTGAATTCGCGCCCGGGCCAGTCGCGCAGCAGGGTGCCGATGTCGAACACGTCGCCAGGTCGGATGTGACGCTCGTCGGGGCGTGGATGTACGGTGATGCCGTGCGCGCCGGCCTGCAGGCACAGCGTAGCCGCCCGCACCACGCTGGGTATGCCCAAGTGGCGGCTGTTGCGCAGCAAGGCCACCTTGTTGACGTTGACGGAAAGGGCAGTGGGCACCGATGCGTTCATGATCAGGACTCGGGAAAGGCGGATCGGCCCGCGGGCTGCGCGGACGTCACCGGCGCCGCCAGGCGGCGCACCGCCTGCAGCAGTTCGCGCGTGCGAAAACGCGCCACGCCGCTATGGTAGTGCAGCAGCGCCGCCAGCCCCTGGCGCAACCCGGACTGCGCCAGCGTCTCGGGGCATGCCCGCAGCGCGGCCCAGGGCTCGCGCGCCTGCAAGGCCCGCTGCAGCCGCTGCCAATGCTCCCCGGACAGGGCGCCGGCGTCGTCGTCCGCAGTCGGCAGCAGTCCGGCCTCGGGCTGCAGCCGGTAGCGCTGCGTCGGCTGCAGCGGCAGCAGCCGCACCCCCTCCAGCCCCAGATCCGGCAGCCAGCCCAGCGCGCGCAGCAACAGCAGCTCGAACGCCCGCAGCGCCTGCGTCCGCTGCTCGGCCTGCGGCAGCACCGCCAACGCCGCCGCGTAATGGTCGAACAGCGCCGGGTGGGGATCGTCGCGCATCAGCAGCCGCAGCAGCAGCTCGTTCAGATAGTAGCCAGCCAGCAGCGCGTCGCCCGCCGGCAGCACCTGCGCCCCGGCGTAGTGGGCGGCCTTGAGCGTGCGCACTTCGGCGTCGCCAGACCAGTCCAGCCGCAGCGGCACCAGCGGCAGCAGCACGGCGCGAAATTGCGATGTCGGACGCTTGACCCCTTTGCCGACCAGCACTACGCGGCCATGGTGGCGGCTAAACACCTCCAGGATCAGGCTCGACTCGCTCCAGTCGTGCTGATGCAAAACATAGGCGGGCTCGTCGTGCACCCGCGCGCGCCGCCGTGTCGCCACCTCACTCGTACCCGTAGGCGCGCACGCGCGCTTCGTCGTCCGACCAGCCCGAGCGCACTTTGACCCACAGCTCCAAAAACACCTTGCCGCCCCACAGACGCTCCAGCTCCTGGCGCGCCTCGGTGCCGATGCGCTTGAGGCGCTCGCCGCCTTCGCCAATGACCATGCCCTTGTGGCTGTCGCGCTCGACGATGATGGTGGCGGCGATGCGGCGCAGATCACCGTCGTGCTCGAAACGGTCAACGATGACGGTGGAGGTGTAGGGGAGCTCGTCGCCAGTGAGCCGGAACAGCTTCTCCCGTACCAGCTCGCCCGCCAGAAAGCGCTCACTGCGGTCGGTAAGATCGTCCGGCTCGTACAGCCAGGGCTGCTGCGGCAGATAGCGCTCGCACAGCGGCAGCAGCCGCTGCACGTCGCGCGGCTGTTTGGCGCTCATCGGAAAGAACTCGGCAAACGGGTGCCGATCCTGCATGCTGCGCAGCCAGGGGGCGATCTCGACGCGGCGGTGCACGCGGTCGAGCTTGTTGGCCACCAGGATCACCGGCACGCCGGCGGGCAGCAGCGCCAGCACCTTGGCATCGGCCAAGTCGAACCGGCCGGCCTCGACGACGAACAGGATCAGATCGACGTCGGTCACCGCCCCCAGCACGGTTTTGTTCAGCGCGCGGTTGAGGGCGTTGCCGTGCCGGGTCTGAAAGCCGGGCGTATCCACGAAGACGAACTGGGACGCCCCCTCGGTACGAATGCCGGTAATGCGATGGCGCGTGGTCTGTGCCTTGCGCGAGGTGATGCTGATCTTGTGCCCGACCAGCGCATTGAGCAGGGTGGACTTGCCCACGTTGGGTTTGCCGACGATGGCGATGAAGCCGCAGCGCTGCTCCTGCGGGGCAACGGGTGCCGGCGCAGCGGCGGCGGGCACGGCCGTTTCAGCGGCGGGCGCACCGATGGCGGGCGGCTGGCGTCCCAGGGTCCGGGCCAGCATGCCCTCGAGATCCTCGGACGGTTGGGGCACGGAAGCCGAAGGGGAGGTTTCGTTCATCACGGACGCACGGTGGGGGAAAACCCCTGCAGACGTTGCAACATCGACGCCGCGGCCGCCTGCTCGGCAGCGCGCCGCGACGCCCCACGCCCGATGGCCGGCTCGACCCCGTCGACGCGGCACGCCACCTCGAAGGTCTGGGCGTGCGCCTCCCCCAGGATGGCCAGCACCTCGTACTGGGGCAGCGGACGGCGTCGCCCCTGCAGCCACTCCTGCAAGGCCGTCTTGGCATCCTTGTCCAGCGCCGGCTCCAGCGACACCCCGTCGTACCAGCGGCGGGCCACTGCCTGCGCCACCTCGAAGCCCGCGTCCAGGTAAATGGCACCCAACACCGCCTCTACGGCGTCGGCCAGTATCGAGGGGCGCTGCCGCCCGCCCGAGCGTTGCTCCCCGTCACCCAAGCGCAGCAGCGCCGGCAGACCGAGGTCGAGCGCGATGCGGTGCAGGGCATCCTGCCGCACCAGGCTGGCCCGCACACGCGACAGTTCGCCTTCGGTCTGCTGTGGCAGCCGCTGCACCAGCAGCGTCGCCACCACCAGTCCCAGCACCGCATCGCCCAGAAATTCGAGCCGCTCGTAATGATCGGCCCCGAAGCTGCGATGGGTGAGCGCGCGCTGCAACAGCTCCGGGCGCCGGAAGGTGTGACCCAGGCGCGTCTGCAGCGCCTGCAAGCCGGGAGTATCACTGGCCGTCATGAGTCATTGGCTGCGTCCTCGGTACTTGAGCAGCAGATACGCCGGACCGAACAGATGCACTTCCTTGTCGTAGGCAAATTCGACGACGATCTTGTCGCCATCCTTGCTGATTACCAGATCGCGGCCGCTGACGGCCTCGAAGTAATCAGCGGTCTTGGCGCGCTCGAAAGCGTTGCGGATTTCGGTGACGGTGGTGCCGCTTTGCGCCGCGCGGTTGACCGCCCTCTGGATGGCCATATATTCGGTGACCGTGGGCACGACTTTGGCCGCCAGCACCAACAGCATGGCCACCACCACCCCCACGAACACCAGTCCCACCAGGGACACCCCGCGCTGTCGCATCGTCGCCACCCCCGTTCGGTCACGGGCGGAAACCCTCAATCGCCGCCGTCTGCGGTCAATCATAACGGCAAAGCCGCCCCGCGGGCAGACGCGGCGGCGTCCGCACATCGCCTCATTCAAACCGACCGATGCGGCTGAGGTCGCCGAAGTTCATCCACACAAACACCGCCTTGCCGACGATGTGGCTGTCCGGCACGAAACCCCAGTAGCGCGAGTCGAGCGAATTGTCGCGGTTGTCACCCATCACGAAATAGTGCCCAGGCGGCACACGGCAGGTCACCCCCTCGACCGTGTAGCGGCACTGGTCGCGGAAGGCAAATTCGGTGGCCACCGGAATGAACGCGGGCCGCTCATCGTCGATCAGGGTGCGCACCCGCCTGCCACCAATCGTCTCGATGAACTGAGGACGGTAGCGCATCGCCTCGGCGTCGTAGAAGTCGTGCACCGCCTCGCGCGGCACCGCCTCGCCATTGATAAACAGCCGCTTATTCAGGTAGGCCACCTCGTCGCCCGGCACGCCAACCACCCGCTTGATGTAGTCCAGACTGGGCTGCGGCGGATAGCGAAAGACGATGACGTCGCCGCGCTGCGGCGCTTGGCCGGCAGTGACCTTGGTGTTGACCACCGGCAGCCGCACGCCGTAGTGATACTTGTTGACCAGAATCAGGTCGCCGATGTGCAGCGTCGGCAGCATCGAGCCAGACGGAATCTTAAACGGTTCGAACAGGAACGAGCGCAGCACAAAGACCGCCAGAATGACTGGAAACAGCCCGGCGGTCCAGTCCAGCCACCACGGCTGCGCCAGCAGCCGCCGGCGCAACGCGTCTGCATCGGTGAGCTCGGCAGCAATGCCCAGCGCGGCGCACTCGCGCTGGCGCCGCTGCATTTCTGCCACCGCTGCCTCAGCCGCGGCGCGACGCCGCGGCAAAAATACCCAGCGCTCGGCAATCCAGTAAGTCCCGGTCACCACGACCGCCAGCAACAGCAGCAGCGAAAAATTGCCGTCGATGAAGCCGGCATACCACGCCACCCCGTAGCCGACAAACGCCGCCAGCACCACACCGGTCAGCGCACTCATGGTCTGATCGTTCATACGTCCTCCACCTGCAGGATGGCCAAGAATGCCTCCTGCGGCACCTCCACGGTGCCAATTTGCTTCATGCGCTTCTTGCCGGCCTTTTGCTTTTCCAGCAGCTTGCGCTTGCGCGTGATGTCGCCGCCGTAGCACTTGGCCAGCACGTTCTTGCGTAACGCCTTGACGGTTTCGCGCGCGATGATCTGCGAACCAATGGCGGCCTGGATGGCCACATCGAACTGCTGGCGGCTGATGATTTCACGCATCTTTTGCACCACGGCGCGCGCCCGGTATTGCGCCTGACTGCGGTGCACGATGATGGACAGCGCATCAACCTTGTCGCCGTTGAGCAGGATGTCAACCTTGACGACGTCTGACGGTCGGTACTCCTTAAACTCGTAGTCCATCGACGCGTAGCCACGCGAGACGGATTTGAGCTTGTCGAAGAAGTCCAGCACGATTTCGGCCAGCGGCAGGTCGTACGTCAGCAGCACCTGTTTGCCGTGGTAGGCCATGTTCAACTGCACGCCGCGCTTTTGGTTGCACAGCGTCATCACCGGCCCTACGTAGTCCTGCGGCACATAGATATGCACCGTCACGATCGGTTCGCGGATTTCCTGAATGCGCCCCGGGTCGGGCATCTTGGAGGGGTTTTCGACCTCGATGACTTGGCCGTCACCCTTGACCACCTGATAGACCACGCTCGGGGCGGTGGTGATGAGGTCTTGGTCGAACTCGCGTTCCAGCCGCTCCTGCACGATCTCCATGTGCAGCAGGCCCAGAAACCCGCAGCGAAAGCCAAAACCCAGCGCCTGCGACACCTCGGGCTCGAAATGCAGTGAGGCGTCGTTGAGCTTGAGTTTTTCCAGCGCGTCGCGCAGCGCGTCGTACTCGCTCGCTTCGGTGGGGTACAGGCCGGCAAACACCATCGGCTGCACCTCCTTGAAGCCGGGCAGTGGCTCGCTGGCCGGCTCCAGGTTGGCACCGCTGGCGGTCTTGAACGAGGTGACGGTGTCGCCCACGCGCGCGGCCTTGAGCTCCTTGATGCCCGCAATCACGTAGCCCACTTCGCCGGCGCGCAGCGCCTCGCGCGGCTGGTTGGCGGGGGTGAATACGCCCAGCTTTTCGGTCTGGTACTGCGCCCCGGTGGCCATCAGGCGGATGCGGTCGCCGCGGTTGAGGCTGCCGTCGACCACGCGCACCAGCATCACCACGCCGACATAGTTGTCGAACCAGGAGTCAATGATCATCGCGCGCAGCGGACCGTCGGGGTTGCCGCGCGGCGGCGGCACCTTGGCCACGATCGCCTCCAAGATGTCGTCGATACCCAGGCCGGTCTTGGCCGAGCACGGAATCGCCTCCGACGCATCCAGGCCAATGACGTCTTCGATTTCTTGCTTGGCGCGTTCGGGGTCGGCCTGCGGCAGATCCATCTTGTTGAGCACCGGCAGCACCTCCACCCCGAGATCGAGCGCGGTGTAGCAGTTGGCCACCGTCTGCGCCTCCACGCCCTGGCTGGCGTCCACCACCAGCAGCGCACCCTCGCAGGCCGACAGCGAGCGGCTGACCTCGTACGAGAAGTCGACGTGCCCCGGTGTGTCGATGAGGTTGAGGTTGTAGGTCTGTCCGTCGCGAGCGGTGTACTGCAGGGCGGCGGTCTGGGCCTTGATGGTGATGCCGCGCTCCTTCTCCAGTTCCATGGAGTCGAGCACCTGCTCGGTCATTTCGCGCTCGCTCAACCCCCCGCAGCGCGCGATCAGCCGGTCGGCCAGCGTGCTCTTGCCGTGGTCGATGTGCGCGATGATGGAAAAGTTGCGGATGTGCTTCATGGCCACAGAAAAAGGGCGCGCCGGCGGCGGGCGCGCCCGTGTTGCAGGCAAACTCTTGATTTTATGCGGGATCAACCCCGGGGGCGGCATCCCCGCCCAACGACCGGTTGCCGCCCGGGTTTAGGGCCGCACCAGCACCCACTGCGCCCAGTCGCCGCGGCGAATGAGCAGCCCGATGGCACGACCCTTGGGCGCATCGGCCAGGGCGCGCTCGAGATCACGCACACTGCCCACCGGCTGATTGCCCACACCCACCACCACGTCGCCCGGCTGGATGCCGGCACTGGCGGCTGCGCCACTGACTTCGGTGACCCGCACACCACCTTCGACCTTGAGCTCGCGGCGCTCGGCGGCGCTGAGCTCGCGCACGGTCAGGCCCAGCGGTGTCGCCTGCGCACCGCCCGGAGTCTGCGCCGTCACCACCGGCTCCTCCTCCAGCGCGCCCACCGTGACGGTGACGGTGCGCGTCGCGCCGCGCCGCCAGATCTCCACCGGCACGCGCGAGCCGGGCTTGGTCGCCCCCACGATGCGCGGCAGATCGACCGACTTGTCCACCACCTTACCGTCGAAGCGCAGAATCACGTCCCCGGGCTCGATACCGGCCTTAGCCGCCGGAGAGCCATTTTCGACGCCACGCACCAGCGCGCCGCGAGTTCCCCCGAGCCCGACGGCCTCGGCCACCTCTTTGGTGACCGGCTCGATCGCCACGCCGATGCGCCCGCGCGTGACCTTGCCGAATTGCCGCAGCTGCTCGGCCACCTGCACCGCCTCGTCGATCGGAATGGCAAAGCTGATGCCCATGAAGCCGCCGGAGCGGGAATAGATCTGGCTGTTGATGCCCACCACCTCACCCCGCATATTGATCAGCGGACCGCCGGAGTTGCCGGGGTTGATCGCGACGTCGGTTTGGATGAAGGGCAGGAAATCGCCCGTTTCGCGCTGCTTGGCGCTGACGATGCCGGCGGTGACGGTATTGTCCAGCCCGAACGGCGAGCCGATCGCCACCACCCATTCCCCCACGCGCAGCCGATCGACGTCGCCGATGCGCACCGGCCGCAGGCCGTTGGCGTCGATCTTGACCAGCGCCACGTCGGTGCGCCGGTCGGCACCGACCACGCGCGCCTTGAACTCGCGTTTGTCGCTGAGGGTGACGATGACCTCATCGGCGCCATCGACCACGTGCGCGTTGGTCAGGATGTAGCCATCGGCGCTATAAACGAAGCCCGAGCCGACACCGCGCTGAATCTGCTCGGGCTCGCCACGCGGATTGCGCGGCCCGCGCGGGGCCACGCCGGGCGGCAACGGGATGCCGAAGCGCCGAAAGAATTCGCGCATCTGCTCGTCGGCGTCGGGCAGCGGGGTGGGCGCCACGCGCTCTACGGTGCGGATGTTGACCACCGACGGCCCGACGGTGTCCACCAGCACGGTGAAGTCGGGCAGTCCGGTGACCAGCGGCGCCGACGGTGTCGGCACGGCTGCCGAAGGCGCCTTCGACGTCACCGGCTGGGCCCCGACCACCCGTTGCGCCCCCACCCCCACCCCGGCCAGGGTGGCCACCGCCAACACCGACGCCGCGCCCCACAGCCAGGGGCGCAGGCGACGTGTTCGCGCGGTCTGCGTCCCGCCATCGCTTTCGTATGCCATCGTGTCTTCCTCGTTCCTTGGTATGGGCAGCCCGCCCGCCAGCCTTAGCGCGCGCGCTCGACGGCCGCCATAAAACGCTCCAGGGTCCTGGGCGGCACCTCGCCCAGCGCCGTGATGGCGTGGGCCCCAACCCGCTGCGCCAGCACGTGCGTAGCACCGCTGGCGGTGCGTGCGCCCGGCAGACCGTCGCCGGCACCGAAAAACAGCGACAGCGACGCCAACCCATCGGAGAATACGCAGTGCAGCGGCTGC
This sequence comes from Tepidimonas sp., assembly GCF_036824975.1. GTDB lineage: Bacteria > Pseudomonadota > Gammaproteobacteria > Burkholderiales > Burkholderiaceae_C > Tepidimonas. The sequence goes on along the minus strand of NZ_DAISZC010000003.1, from coordinate 22,202 downwards.
CGGGCACCCGCGTCGTCGCGCACCCAGCAGGAGACCGCCCGAAAGCCCGGGACGGCCGACTTCAGCCGCCACCCCTCGGCCTCCAGCGTGGTCTTGCGCAGCGTCGGCCGTTCGATACGATAGCCGCGCGTCTCCTCCATCTGCCGCGCCAGTGTCTGCAGCCGCAGCGGCACGTCCAGCTGCAGCTCGGTAAACGCCATCTGCTCCAGCACCGCCCCGTCGGCGCCGAGGATCTGCTGCTTCAGCACCAGGCCCGACGTCTTTTCCGACCAGATGCGGTAGCCGTAGCGCCAGTCGTCACGGGGCCGAAACTCGACCACCCACGCATCCCGCCCAGCCAACCGCTCGCCGCCACGCAGCTCGGCCTGGTAGTGCTGCGCCACGTCGAAACCGGCCAACGCCAGCGGCCCGGGAAACGCGCGCAGCACCTCGCGCCGGTCACGCACCCCCCATTGCTTGTCCGGCAGCAGGGTCAGCACCTCGTCGTCGCGCCGCCACGTCACCCGCGCCGGGCCGTTGAGCACCTCGATGCGCTCGATCTGCTGACGACCGTCACAGACGTGCACCACCCGTGCGGTCGTGATGTCGCTGCCGCGCGTGACGACGAACGTGCCGCTGTAAGCGCGCTCGCGCGTGGCATCGTGCAGGCGCTGGATCCACGCCTGGATGTCGGCGGGCGGCGCGCCGGTGGCCGCCGGCAGCTGCGACGCCGCCAACGCCAAAACCGCGGTGCCCAGCGCCAGCGCCGCCCGCCGCGCCCACCCGCTTGGCACGCGTCCCATATGGCCAGACCACCTCATCGCGCCCTACCCCCGGCGTTCAGCGCGCAGGCGCCTCGACGCTGGCAGTACGCAAAAAGCCGGCGCTGGATTGCAGGGCCGACGCGCCGCCCCACTGGCGATGGGCCGCCAGCAGCTCATCGAGCTGCGGGTCGCGCGTGGCCGTCGGTAGCCCCGCTGGGCGCGCCATCGCCGCAGCCGTCGGGACAGTCACCGCCGCCGTCGGCGCCACGACTGCCGACAGCGGGGATGTCTGCGCCAGCTGCGCGTCTCCCGCGGGTGCGCCCACCAGCGCTCCCGCCTGCCAAGCCAGCGTCAACACGGCCGCCAGGGTCGCCACCCCTGCCACCATTTTCCAGCGGAAGACGGCGTCGTTGGCAGCCGGCCGTGGCGTTCGCCGCACATCGGCAGTCGGCGCCGTCGGCAGCGCGGATACCGGATTCGCCGCCGGCGGCTCCTGCGCGATGCGGGCCATCACCGCCCGCACGAACGCCGGGTCGGCCGCCTGCGTCTGCGCGGCGGCCTGGGCGCGCAGCGCCTCGCCGATGCAGTGGTAGGCATCCCAGGTGAGGTCGTCGTCGGCGTCTAGCGCACCGCCGGGCACCGCTTGCGCCTCCCCGTCGAGAAGGGCGGACAGCCACTCGCGCCGCGCCGTATCGGCGCCGCACGTCGGATTCGATACCCTGTCAGCGTTCATATTTCACCATCCTCTGGCAAGCCGCCAACGCGCCCCTTCACCACCGCTTGCCCGACTGCCGCTCCAGCAACGGTTTGATCCGCGCCGAAATCGCCTCGCGCGCCCGAAAAATGCGCGAGCGCACGGTACCGATCGGGCAGTCGAGCGCCTGCGCGATTTCCTCATAACTCAAGCCGTCGATTTCCCGCAGCGTGATGGCCTGCGCCAATTCGGTGGGCAATGCCTCCACCGCCGCTTGCACCGCCAGCGCGATTTCTTTGCTGGCCAGTACGGCGTCGGGGGTTTCGGTGTCCGCCACCTGCGCCGTTAGTTCCTGCTCCAACGCGGAAGTTTCGTCGCCGTCCTCGCCGTCGTGCAGCGCGCTCATCGGCACCAGCGGGTCGCGCTTGCGTTCCTGCAGCGCCTTCTTAGCGGTGTTGACCGCGATGCGGTACAGCCAAGTGTAAAACTGAGAGTCGCCGCGAAACTGCCCCAAGGCACGCCAGGCGCGGATGAAGGTTTCCTGCGCCAGGTCCGGCACCAAGTCGGCGTCACGCACCAGCCGCGCGATCAGGCGCTCGACTCGGCGCTGGTATTTGACAACCAGCAATTCAAATGCGCGCGCATCCCCGGCAGCGGCGCGCTGCACCAGCGCGGCGTCGGCATCGGAGAGGCGGCGGTCGTTGTCGCTCATGGCGCTGCGGCGGGGCTATCGAATATAGCCGATCGAAACGCGCCGCCCGTGACAAGGCACTGGCGCACGCGCCGCCACTGCACGGCGCAAGCGTCGGTCAGCGCGCCTGGCCATGCCCAGCCCCACAGCGTGCGCCCATCGCCCGTAACGGCTGACAGCAGCAGCGTATCGCCGCCGTCCCACACCACGCGCAGCGCGCGCAACGGCACGCCGCGCGGCCAGGCGGGCCCCAGCGCCACCGGGGCCGTCGGTGCAGCGCCGCGCGTGTGGCCACCAACGCGGTGCGACGCCGCTTCGGGCAGCCACAACGCCGTCCAGTCGGGGCGGCGGGCGGCCCATGCGGACCAGCCCACCAGAGCGGCTACCGCCAGCGCAGGCCATGCCCACGTACCACGCAGCGTGCCCGGCGTCAGCGTTGCCGCCACGACCCCGAGCAGCAGCACGGCGGCCACCGCCACGGCGCGCAGGCGCCGCACCCACACCGGCGCGCCAATGGGCACCACGATGCCGTCATCGGGCCCAAGGCCGCCAGCCATCAGACGCGCTTGAACACCAGGCTGCCGTTGGTGCCGCCGAAGCCGAAGTTGTTCTTCAGTGCGACGTCGATGCGCGCGTCGCGCGCCGTGTTGGCGCAGTAGTCCAGATCGCACTCCGGATCGGGCTGGTGCAGATTGATGGTCGGCGGGATCTGCTGGTGATAGACGGCCAGCACGGTGAACACACTCTCCAGGCCGCCAGCGCCGCCCAGCAGGTGGCCGGTCATCGACTTGGTGGAGCTGACCACCACGCGCCGCGCATGCTCACCCAGCGCCGCCTTGATGGCGTTGGTCTCGTTGACGTCACCCAGCGGCGTGGAGGTGCCGTGGGCGTTGACGTAATCGACCTGATCGGGGTTGAGGCCGGCGTTGCGCAGCGCCTGCAGCATCGCGCGCCGCGGACCATCCATGTTGGGGGCCGTCATGTGTCCGGCGTCGGCGCTCATGCCATAGCCAGCGATTTCGGCGTAGATGCGCGCCCCGCGTGCCTTGGCGTGCTCGTATTCCTCCAGCACCAGCACGCCCGCGCCTTCGCCGAGCACGAAGCCGTCGCGGTCCTTGTCGAACGGGCGCGACGCGGCCTGCGGCTCGTCGTTGCGGGTGGACAGCGCGCGCATCGCGGCAAAGCCCCCGATACCCAGCGGCGACACCGTAGCCTCGGTGCCGCCAGCGATGACGACGTCGGCGTCCCCGTATTCGATCAGGCGCGCGCCTTCGCCGATGCAGTGCAGCCCGGTGGTGCAAGCCGTCACCACCGCCAGGTTCGGCCCCTTGAAGCCATAGCGCATCGACACGTGCCCGGAGACCATGTTGATGATGGACGCCGGCACGAAAAAGGGCGAGATGCGGCGCGGCCCGCGTTGGGTGAGCTCCGTGTGCGTGGCCTCGATCAGCGGCAGACCGCCGATGCCGGAGCCGATCACGCAGCCGACGCGGCACGCCTCCTCCTCGGACAGTGCCTCCCCCACCGGCAGTGCGGCATCGGCCACCGCCTGTGCCGCAGCGGCGATGCCGTAGTGGATGAAGGTGTCCATGGTGCGTGCCTCCTTCGGCGGGAGGTAGGCGTCGAGCGCGAAATCACGCACCTCACCCGCGATCTGGCAGGCAAAGGCACTGGCATCGAACTTGGTGATGCGGTCGATGCCGGAGCGGCCTGCGAGCAGGTTGGCCCAGGCCGCCTCCACCGTGTTGCCCACGGGACTGACGCAGCCCAGGCCGGTCACGACGACACGGCGGCGGCTCATGCGCAGTTACGCCTTGTAGTGCGCCTTAGCGTAGTCGATCGCCTGCTGCACGGTGGTGATCTTCTCGGCGTCTTCGTCCGGAATCTCGATGCCGAACTCGTCCTCGAGCGCCATCACCAACTCGACGGTGTCGAGCGAGTCGGCACCCAAGTCGGCCACGAACGCCTTCTCGGGAGTGACCTGGCTCTCCTCGACGCCGAGCTGCTCGGCGATGATCTTCTTGACGCGTGCTTCGATGTCGCTCATAGTGCCCTCATGGGGTGGTTGAAAACAGCCCCGGCATTGTAGCGGCCCCGACAACCGGCCCGGCCACCACGCGCCGGCTGACACTCAGGCCATGAACATGCCGCCGTTGACGTGCAGCTCCTGCCCGGTGATGTAGCCCGCCAGCGGACTGGCCAGAAACGCCACCGCGTGCGCCACGTCGGCGGGCTTGCCCAGGTGGCCAAGCGGAATCTGGGCCAGCAGGGCCTGCTGCTGCTCGGCCGGCAGGCTGGCGGTCATGTCGGTCTCGATGAAGCCTGGTGCCACGCAGTTGGCGGTGATGCGTCGGCTGCCGAGTTCGCGCGCCAGTGCGCGGGTCATGCCCGCCACCCCGGCCTTGGCCGCCGCGTAATTGGCCTGACCGGGGTTGCCCGCGGCGCCCACCACGCTGGTGATGTTGACGATGCGCCCGTAGCGCTGCTTCATCATCGGCCGGATGGCGGCGCGACACAGACGGAACACCGCCTTCAGGTTGGTGTCGAGCACCGCATCCCAGTCCTCATCCTTCAGGCGCATCGCCAGCATATCGCGCGTGATACCCGCATTGTTGACGAGGATGTGCAGCGCGCCACGCTCTTTGACGATGGACTCCACCAACGCCTCGGCCGCTGGGCCGTCGTTGACGTCCAGTCGCACCCCCTGGCATTGGGGGTAGGCCGCCAGCGCCTGGGTGATGCGTTGCGCACCGTCCTCACTGGTGGCGGTGCCCACCACACGCACGCCGCGCGCCGCCAGCTCGCGCGCAATCGCCGCGCCGATGCCCCGCGTGGCGCCGGTCACCAGCGCCACCTGCCCTTCCCATGCCTGTTCAGACATTGCTTGCTTTCCCTCCATCATGCCCGCTGCGCACCCGGCTTATTGGAAACAGGCCGCGCAGCGCAGCCGCAACCCGTGGCAGGTCGCGTCTCGTTGTCATTCAGCCAGTGCGGCGCGCACCTCAGCCAGTGTAGCCGGATCGTACAGCGCCAGCGCCTGCAGGGCCGGATCGATACGCTTGGTGAGCCCCGTCAGCACCTTGCCGGGGCCACATTCCACCAGCGTCTGCACACCGCGCGCGCGCAGCGCCTGCACGCACTCCACCCAGCGCACGGGGCCAGCGGCCTGCCGCACCAGCGCGTCGCGGATGCGCGCCGGGTCGCTCTCCACCGCCACGTCGATGTTGTTGATCACCGGGATGGCCGGCGCCTTGAGGTTGACCGCGGCCAGCCGCTCGCGCAGCGCCTCGGCCGCCGGCTGCATCAGGCTGGAGTGAAACGGTGCCGACACCGGCAGCGGCAGCGCGCGCTTGGCACCGCGCGCCTTGAGCAGATCGCACGCCCGCTCCACCGCGGCCCTGGTGCCGGCGATCACCGTCTGCGCCGGGTCGTTGAAGTTGACCGCTTCCACCACCTCGCCACTGCCGGGCGCAAACTGCGCCTGCGCCTGGGCACAACCCGCGCGCACGGCGTCGGCATCGAGCCCTAGGATAGCTGCCATCGCCCCCGCGCCCACCGGCACCGCCTGCTGCATGGCCTGGGCGCGGAAACGCACCAGCGGCGCGGCCTCGGCCAGCGTCAGCGCACCCGCCGCCACCAGGGCGCTGTACTCGCCCAGCGAGTGCCCGGCCAGCGCCACCGGGTCGGCGCCGCCTTCGGCTTTCCACACGCGCCACGCGGCCACCCCGGCCACCAGCATCACCGGCTGCGTGTTGGTGGTCAGCGCCAACGCCTCCTTGGGGCCGTCGTGGATCAGACAGCCCACGTCCTCGCCCAGCGCGTCCGACGCCTCCTGCAGCGTGGCGCGCACCGCCGGATGGTCGCCCCAGGCGTCGAGCATGCCCACCGACTGCGATCCCTGTCCAGGAAAAACGAAAGCGAATGTCGTCATCTCTGTGTCCCGTTGCCTACTCCGGGTCACGCGCACCGCGCCATGCGCAGGCGTCCTCCCGGCACTGCCCACTCAGTACCGCACCAGCACCGAGCCCCACGTAAACCCGCCGCCCACGCCCTCCAGCAGCAGCAGCTGCCCCGGGCGCACCTGCCCGGTGCGCACCGCGTCGTCCAGCGCCAGCGGGATGGACGCCGCCGACGTGTTGCCGTGCCGGTCCACCGTCACCACCACGCGCTCCATGGGCAGGCGCAGCTTGCGCGCCGTGCTCTGCATGATGCGGATGTTGGCCTGGTGCGGAATCAGCCAGTCGATGTCTGCCTCGGTCTTGCCGGCCTTGGCCAGCGTGGCACGGGCGGTTTCCTCCAGCACTCCGACGGCGAGCTTGAACACGGCCTGGCCGTCCATGCGCAGCAGCGGATCGCCCAACACCTGCCCGCCGGTCACCGTTCCCGGCACGCACAAAATGCCGGTGTGGCGCCCATCGGCGTGGATGTCGCTGGCCAGGATGCCGGCTCCGCTGCCGTCGTGCTCGGCCGCTTCCAGCACCACGGCCCCCGCCCCGTCGCCGAACAAGACACAGGTGGTGCGGTCGTCGAAATTGAGCAGGCGCGAAAACACCTCCGCCCCCACCACCAGCGCGCAACGCGCGGTGCCCGTGCGCAGCAGCGCGTCGGCCACCGTCAGCGCGTAGATGAAGCCGGTGCACACCGCCTGCACATCGAACGCGGGGGCACCAATCGGGCCTTGATCCCCCTGGGCCTGCGCTGCCTCGTGCAGCTTGCGCTGCACGATGCTGGCGGTAGAGGGAAACACCATGTCGGGGGTAGAGGTGGCCACCACGATCAGGTCCACCTCGTGCGGCTGGCGACCGGCAGCCTGCAACGCGCGCAGGCTGGCCTGCACCGCCAGATCACTGGCGTCGGTGCCGGGCTCGACGAAGTGGCGCGCGCGGATGCCGGTGCGCTCGACGATCCAGGCGTCGCTGGTCTGCAGCCCGCGTGCTGCCAGCAGCGTCACCATGTCGTCGTTGGTCAGGCGTTTGGGCGGCAGCGCGCTGCCGGTTCCCGTGATGCGGGCGTACAGGCTCATCGGCAATCGTTCTTTCGGTCGCAGCGGGGCGCAAGCGCCCTTCAGGTCGGTGCAGGGGACGACGCAGACGACGCGGCGGACTCAAGCCACGCCGTGGTCTGCGCGATGCGGCGCTGCACCCGGTCGAGCAGCCCCGCTTGGGCCGCATCATACGCGCGCCGCAGCGCGTGCTCGAACGCCAACGCGTCCGCCGAACCGTGGCTTTTAAACACCAAACCGCGCAGGCCCAGCAACGCAGCACCGTTGTAGCGTCGGTGATCGAGGCGACGCTTGAGCCGCATCAGCACCGGCCACGCCGCCGCGGCAGCCAGCCGCGCATACCAGCCGCGGCTGAACTCCTCGCGCAAAAAGCTGCCGATCATGGCGGCCAGTCCCTCGCTGGTCTTCAGCGCCACGTTGCCGACAAAGCCATCGCACACCACGATGTCTGTTGTGCCCTTGAAGATGTCGTTGCCTTCCACGTTACCGTGGAAGTTGAGCAGCCCGCGCGCCGCCGCCTCGCGCAGCAGCTGCCCAGCGCGCTTGATGACGTCGTTGCCCTTGATGATTTCCTCGCCGACGTTGAGCAGACCGACGCTGGGGCTGTCGCGGCCGGCAGCGGCCACCAGCGCCGACCCCATCAGCGCAAACTGCAGCAGGTGCTCGGCCTCGCAGTCGACATTAGCCCCCAGGTCGAGCACCGTGGTGGCGCCGCCCGTGGCGTTGGGCAGCTGGGTGGCGATCGCCGGGCGGTCGATCCCGTCCAGCGTCTTGAGTACGAAGCGGGCAATCGCCATCAGCGCGCCGGTGTTGCCCGCCGACACCGCCACGTCGGCCGCGCCGTCCTTGACTTGCGCGATAGCCACGCGCATCGACGAGTCTTTTTTACGCCGCAGCGCCACTTCCACCGGGTCGTCCATCGCCACCACTTCGGCGGCGGGCACCACGCGGCAGCGCGCTGACGCCAGCGGCGCAGGCAGCGACGCCAGGGCATCCGGATGCCCCACCAGCAGCAGCTCGGCCTGCGGACAGGCCGCCGCGAATGCGGCACAGGCCGGCAAGGTTACCGGAGGGCCGAAGTCGCCCCCCATGCAATCGACGGCAATGCGGATCACGGACACGCGACGCGCAAGCACAGGCCCGGCGCCGCCGAGCCGCCCTGACCAGCGCAGCGATTACGCCCCGGACTTGCTCTTGAGCACCTGACGGCCGCGGTAGAAGCCGTTGGGGCTGATGTGGTGGCGCAGATGCGTCTCGCCGGTCGTCGGCTCCACGGCAATGCCCGGCACCGACAGCGCCTGATGCGAACGGTGCATGCCGCGCTTCGACGGCGACTTTTTATTTTGCTGAACGGCCATGATCGGTTCCTGGTAAGCGGATCAGACGAAAACTCCGCATTATAGTCGGCTGCGCGCGATGGCGCAGGCCGCGTTGCACAGCCAACCCACCCACAGCGCACAGCCCGCCGACGTCGCGTCCCCCTCATCCCCTGGGGTGCTTGAGCGCCGCCAGCGCGGCAAAGGGCTGCCGGCGGGTCTGCGGCTCGTCGTCGTTGGCGGTTGCGAGCGGCTCGGCCTTGGGCCGCAGCACATCGCCAGCCGCCAGCGGCAACGGATGCGGGCAGGCCGCGTCGTGGCGCGGCACCAGGGGCGCGGCCAGCAGCAGCTCGTCCTCCACCAGCTCACGCAGGTGAAAGCGGGTGCCCGTGTACACCAGCAAATCCTCCTCGCAGGCATCGTCCTCGGCCAGCGCGGTGGCCTCGTCGGCCACGAAGCGAAACCAGCGATCCAGCGACAGCGGCTGCCAGTAGGGCTCCAGGCAGCGCTGGCACACCAGCGGCAACGCACCGTGCACCTGCAGGCGCAGCCAGAGCTGACGCGGCACGACCCGCCCCTGGCCCAGCGCACGCCAGGCCGCCTGAACGGCGGGCGGCGGGTCGCGCCACTCGGCCTGCACCGTCCACTGCACCGTGGCCTCGTCCTGCCCAGCCAGCGGCGGAGCGTCGATCAGCACCCGCGGCAGCTGCGCCAGCCCATAGGTGCCGCTGAGCGCCGTCGCCTGGCGCGCCAGCGCCTCGAGGTCGATCCATTCGATGGAGGCGGGGGTGGGGGGGTGCAAAGCCATGGGGCAATTATCCGACCAAGCCGGCGTGCCATACTGCGCCCATGAAGTCGTCCATCGCCGATTTGCGCAAGAGCTACGAAAAGGCCGAGTTGAGCGAGGAAGCCTCGCACGCCGATCCGCTGCAGCAGTTCGACCAGTGGCTGCACGAGGCCATCCGCGCGGAGCTGCCCGAGCCCAACGCGATGACGCTGGCCACCGTGGGCAGCGACCTGCGCCCCAGCACCCGCGTGGTGCTGATCAAGGGCTATGACGAGCGTGGCATCGTCTGGTACACCAACTACGACAGCCGCAAGGGCCGCGAACTGGCGGGCAACCCCTACGCGGCGCTGCAGTTTCACTGGGTGGAACTGGAGCGGGTGGTGCGCATCGAAGGGGTAGTGGAAAAAGTCAGCGCCGCCGAAAGCGACGCCTACTTCGCCAGCCGACCGCTGGACCACCGCATCGGCGCCTGGGCCAGCCCGCAAAGCCAGGTGATCGACAGCCGCAGCGTGCTGTTGGCCAACGCCGCCAAATACGCCGCGCAATTTCTGATGAATCCGCCCCGCCCGCCGCACTGGGGGGGCTACCGCCTCAAGCCGGATACGTGGGAGTTCTGGCAAGGTCGCAAGAGCCGACTGCACGACCGGCTGCGCTACCGACTGGCCGATGGTCGCTGGATCCGTGAACGGCTGGCCCCGTAGGCGCGGCGCGACTGCGGTTAGGCCGGCAGCGGGACAGCCTCCAGACGCTCGATGCGCTGACCGGCCACCGCCTGCAGCGCCGCTGCGTCGACCAGCGTCGGCGCCACTTCGTTCAGCGGCACCAGCACGAACGCCCGCTCCCACAGCCGCGGGTGCGGCACGGTCAGCAGCGGCGACTGAATGCGCGCACTGCCGTAAAGCAGCAAGTCCAGGTCGAGCGTGCGCGGGGCGTTGTGGTAGGGGCGCTGGCGCCCGGCGCGGGTCTCCAGCCCCTGCAGCGCCTGCAGCAACACGGGCGCGGTCAGCCGGGTGGACAGCGCCGCCACCGCGTTGCAGTAGTCCGGTCCGTCGGCGTCCACCGGCGCGCTGCGCCACAGGCTGGAAGCGGACAGGCGCTGCGTCTGGGGCAAGTCGTTGAGCCACTGCAGTGCCGCGCGCACCTGCGCCGCCGCGTCGCCCAGGTTGGCGCCGACGCCGATGTAGGCGGTGACGGCCTCACGCATCGGCTGCACCACCGTCGGCCGGGGTGCCGCTGTTGTCCCCGGCAGCGGGCTTGCGGCGGCGCCGGCGGCGCTTGCGTGGGGCAGCCGGTGCATCGGCTGCGCCGTCTGGCGCCACTGTTGCCGCCTCGGGCGCTGCCGGGACAGCCGGTGCGGCGGCCTCAGGCGGCGAGCCGCCGTTGCCGTCCGGGTGGCGCCGGCGGCTGCGCGGCGCCTTGCCCGCCGACTTGGCGCGCTGCTGCTCCAGGCGCACGGCCTCGATCATGTCGCGCCGCACCGCCTCGCCCGCCAGACTGAATGTCTCCCACCAGTGCGCCAGCTCTTCCTCCACCTCGCCCACCTGCGCGCGCAGGCGCAGAAAGTCGAAGCCGGCACGAAAGCGCGGCTGCTCCACCAGCGTGAACGGTCCCTGGCCGGTGCGCTTGTCAAAACGCGGCTGCATCATCCAGATCTCGCGCATGTCCGCGCCGAGCTTGCCCCGGCCCGAGACGTCGCCGACGCGCGCGTCGAACACCTCATCGACCGCCTCGGCCAGCGCCGGAAACGGCGGCACGCCGTCGCCCAGCCGCCGCTGCCAGGCGCTGCGCACGTCCTGCCACAGCACGCAGGCCAGCAAAAAGCTGGGCGCCACCGGCTTGCCTTCGGCCACGCGCCGGTCGGTGTCCTGCAGCGCCATGCGCACGAACGGGTCGTCGCCGCGCTCCACCACCACGTCCAGCAGCGGGTAGATACCGCGCGCCAGCCCATTGGCCTTGAGCGCCTGCAGACTGGCCAGCGCGTGCCCGGTCTGCAGCAGCTTGAGCATCTCGTCGAACAGGCGGCTGGGCGGCACGTCGGCCAGCAGGGGCAAGGCGGCTGCCATCGGCGCGCGGGTCTTGTCATCGAGCTTGAAGCCCAGCCCGCTGAGCTTGGCCGCGAAACGCACCGCGCGGATGACGCGCACCGGGTCTTCACGGTAGCGGGTCGCCGGATCACCGATCATGCGCAGCACCCGTCGGCGCGCGTCGCGGATGCCGTGGTGGAAATCGACCACGGTTTCGGTCTCCGGGTCGTAGTACATCGCGTTGATGGTGAAGTCGCGCCGTGCCGCGTCTTGCTCGATCGGCCCCCAGACGTTGTCGCGCAGCACGCGGCCGCTGGCGTCCACCGCCAGCGCCACCCCCGCCAGCGCACGCCGGCAGCGCTCATCCCCCACCACCGGCTCGGCGGCCGTGGAGTCGAGGTAGGCGCGGAAGGTGGACACCTCGATGACGTCGTGCTCGCGCCCGCGCCCGAACACCACGTGCACGATGCGGAAGCGCCGCCCGATGATGAAGGCGCGCCGAAACAGCGCCTTGACCTGCTCAGGCGTGGCGTTGGTGGCGACGTCGAAGTCCTTCGGACGCAGGCCCAGCAGCAGGTCGCGCACGGCGCCGCCCACGATGTAGGCCTCGTAGCCGGCGCGCTTGAGGGTGCGCACCACCTCCACCGCACGCGGGTCGACCAGCGCCGGGTCGATGCCGTGCACGCTCACCGGCACGTCCTCCCGCTTGCCCCAACGCGGCCGCCGCAGCGTCGGTCGCACCGCCTTGTCCAGCAGCTTGGTGATCAGGGTCTTGATCATGGATGTGGCTCGAACAGGTCGAGGATACGCCAGCCGAGCTGCCGGGCTCGCTGGCGCAGACTGTCGCTAGGGTTGGTCGCCACCGGCACATCGGCGCGCTCCAGCAGCGGCAGGTCGTTGTCCGAGTCGGAGTAGACGGTCACGTGCACGCGCTCGTCCCACTCCAGCCCCTGGGCCTGCAACCACTGCCGCACACGCACCACCTTGCCCTCGCGGTACGACGGCACGCCGCGGATGGCCCCGGTGAACCAGCCGCTGGCGTCACGCTCCAGCTCCACCGCGATCAGGTCGGGCACACCAAAGGCCTCGGCAATCGGTCGGGTGATGAACTCGTTGGTGGCGGTGACGATGGCGACGCGGTCCCCCCGAGCCTGATGCGCCCGCACCAGCGCCAGGGCCTGCGGATGCAGCGCCGGGCGGATCACCTCGTCCATGAAGCGCGCGTGCGCCGCGGCGGCCTCTTCGGGGCTGCGCTGGCGCACGGCATCGATGGCAAAGCGCGCATAGGCATGGATGTCGAGCCGCCCCGCCAGGTAGTCGGCATAGAAGGCGTCGTTGCGGCGCGTGTGCTCCTCGGCATCGGTCCAGCCGATGCGGGTGGTGAACACGCCCCACTCGTGATCGGAGTCCAGCGGCAGCAGCGTGTGATCGAGATCGAACAGGGTCACGCCAATGCGGCCCTCGGGGGGGGCCGACCCGGCGACCATCGCCGACAAAGGCACAGCGGAAGAATCGGATACGCCCATGAACCTCCTCAGTGATCGCGTCCTGCGGCAAGCCGCCCTCAGTCCTCGGACAGCATGTCCCGCACCAACGCCGTGGTGAGCGCGCGCTGGGTGCGCAGCGCATAGTCGTCGAGCCGCTCAAGCAGCGTCATCAGGCTGGAGAGGTCGCGCGCAAAGCGCGCCAGCAGATACTCGACCAGCTCCTCGGACAGCGTCAGCCCGCGCGCGGCGGCGGCGCGCTGCAGCACCGCGCGGCGCGCAGCTTCATTCAGCGGCTGCAATTGGAACACAAGCCCCCAGCCCAACCGAGAGCGCAGATCATCGCGCAGCGGCAGATCGGCCGGCGGACGGTCGCCGGTGGCCAGCACCGCGCGCTGCGGTCCAGCAACGGGCGACTGCGCGTTGACGAACCAGTTGAAGGCGGCGGCCTGCTGCGGCGCACCGAAGGCATGCACATCGTCCAGCAACACCGCCGACCAGCGCTCATCGAACGGCTGCGGCGCCGCCACGCGCGCATCCAGCCAGCCCACGGCCTCGCCCGCGTCGGCCAGTGCTTGCGCCAGCGCGCGCAGCAGATGGGTCTTGCCACTGCCCGCTGGCCCCCACAGGTAGACGGGCAGCGGCGAGCGGGGGCGCTCGTGCAGCCACGCGCGCAGGTGGGCACACACCGCCTCGTTGCCCTGCACCACGAAATTATCCAGCGACGGCGCCGGCGCCAGCCCCAGGTCGAGCACCAGTTGCCGCATGCTCACTCCCGCTGCGCAGCCGCGCCATCGGCACGGCGAAACAGCGGGCTGTGCACGTACAGCCGCTGCAGCCGCCGCAGCGCCACCAGCAGCACCGCCGACACCGGCAGCGCGATCAACACACCCACGAATCCCAGCAGATGCCCAAACGCCATCAGCGCGAAAATGACGGCGATCGGATGCAGGCCGATGCGCTCGCCCACCAGTCGCGGCGTCAGGAAAAAGCTCTCGATCACCTGCCCCAGCCCGTAGACGGCTGCCACCAGCAGCACACCCCACAGGGCCTGAAACTGCAGCAACGCCGCCAGCAGCGCCAGCGCCAGCCCCAGCCCGAAGCCCAAATAAGGCACGAACACCGCCAGTCCGGTAAAGACGCCAATGGGCAGCGCCAACTCCAGCCCCACCAACGCCAGCGCCGCCGCGTAATACACCGCCAGCACCCCCATGACCAGCAGCTGCCCACGCAGGTACTGGCCCAGCACGGCGTCGGCTTCGCCCACGAAGTCCTCGACCCGCTCGCGCCAGCGCGGCGGCACCAGACGGCGCGCCTGCGCCACCACGCGCCCCCAGTCGAGCAGCAGATAGTAGGCCACCACCGGCATCAGCATCAGGTTGCCCAGCAACGCCAACACGGCGCTGCCACCGATGTGCAGCGACGTCAGCAGACCCGCCAGCAGGGCGCTTTCGTGCCCACTGATCAGACGCCGCAGCAAATCGCGCACCGCATCCACGTCCACCGCCAGCACCAGGCCGAAGCGCTGCGCCAGCGGCTGCATCCAGGCGTTGAGCCGCTCCAGCAGCACCGGAATTTGCTCGCGCAGCAGCGGCCACTGGCGCGTGACCACGGGCAAAATGATGAGCACCACGGCCAGCAGCAGCACCAGCAGCGCCGCCAGCGCCAGCGCCGCCCCCAGCCAGCGCGGCACGCGATGCGCCGCCAGCCACGCCACCAGCGGCTGCAGCGCGTAGGCCAGCACGAACGCCAGCACGAACGGCAGCAGCACCGGCGCCAGCTGCACCAGCCCCCACCAGCCCAGCACCGCCAGCGCAGCCCACAATAGCGCGTGTCGCTGGGATTCGGTAAGAGTCATGGAGACAACACGGAAAAATCGCAAGCCGCGGCCGACACCGCCAGCACGGCAGCGGGCGGCCCCGTACAATCGGTGGCATTGTATCGAGCCCATGAATACGCCTGCCCTTTCCTACAAAGATGCCGGTGTCGACATCGACGCCGGGGACGCGCTGGTCGAGCGCATCAAGCCACTGGCGCGGCGCACGTTGCGCGAGGGGGTGCTGGCCGGCATTGGCGGCTTCGGCGCGCTGTTCGAGATCCCGAAGCGCTACCGCGAACCGGTGCTGGTCAGCGGCACCGATGGCGTCGGCACCAAGCTCAAGCTGGCCTTCGAGTGGAACATGCACGACACCGTCGGCATCGACCTGGTGGCTATGAGCGTCAACGACGTGCTGGTGCAGGGCGCCGAACCGCTGTTTTTCCTGGATTACTTTGCCTGCGGCAAGCTGGATGTGGACACCGCCGAGCGCGTGGTGGCGGGCATCGCGCGCGGCTGCGAGGCCTCGGGCTGCGCACTCATCGGCGGCGAAACCGCCGAGATGCCGGGTATGTACCCGCCCGGCGAATATGACCTGGCCGGCTTTTGCGTCGGTGTGGTCGAGAAGTCGCGCATCCTCACCGGTGCGGCCGTGCAGGCCGGCGACGTGGTGCTGGGCCTGGCGTCCAACGGCGTGCACTCCAACGGCTTCAGCCTGGTGCGCAAGTGCATCGAACGCGCCGCCGCCAGCCTGCCGGCGACGCTGGACGGACAACCGTTTCGAGCGGCGGTGATGGCGCCGACGCGCCTGTACGTGCGCCCGGTGCTTGCGGCGCTGCAGCGCCACCCGGCCGAGGCCGACGGCATCAAGGCGCTGGCGCACATCACCGGCGGCGGGCTGCTGGAAAACATTCCGCGCGTACTGCCGCACGGGCTGGCGGCCGAGCTGGTGCGCGGCAGCTGGCCGCAATCCGAGCTGTTCGCCTGGCTGCAGCGCACCGCCGCCATCGACGACCATGAAATGAACCGCACCTTCAACAACGGCATCGGCATGGTGGTGGTGGTGGGGGCCGGGCACGCCGAGGCGGTGGCCGCCACGTTGCGCGAACTGGGCGAGACCGTGCACCGTATCGGCGCCATCGTGCCGCGCGGCGCCGGCGCACCCGTGCGCCTCGTCTAAATCGTTCGCCACGCCCGCGGGGCTGCACACGACGGCGCGCCTACGCGGCGCGCAACGCGCGCACGCGCTGCTGCACCGCCTGCACCTGCAGCGGGTCGTCGGCGTGGGCCAGATAGGCCTCTAAATCGGCCAACGCGCGCGCCGTCTGGCCCAACTCGGCCAGCGCCAGACCGCGCTCGCGCACCTCATCCCAGGCGTCGGGCTGCAGCACGATCAGGCGGTCCAGCACCGCCACCAAACGCGCCCAGTCGCGCTGCGCGCGATGGATCTCTTTGAGGTTGCGCAGCACGCGCGCCACGATTTCGCGCGGCGCCGCCGGCTGCAGAAACAGCTCCACCGGAATGTCGAACTCATCCACCAGGCCCTGACGCCGCTTGTACGGCTCCAGCCGCTCGATGAGGTCTTCGCGGCTGAGCGACTGACCGGTGAAGGGGTCGATGATCACCTGCCCGCGCGCCAGTTGCACCTTCACCAGGAAGTGACCGGGAAAGTTGACGCCCGCAGCGCGCAGTCCGATGCCCTGCGCCAGCTCCAGCCACAGCACTGCCAAGCTGATGGGGATGCCGCGCCGCGTGCGCAGCACCGCGTGCAAGTAGCTGTTGTCCGGGTCGTAGTAGTCGTTGACGTTGCCGCCAAAGCCCAGCTCGCGGAAGAAAAAGTGGTTGAGTAGGCGCAGTCGGTGCAGCGGCGCGGCGTCGGCTGGCAGACGCCGACGCAGCCGCTCCAGCAGGCGGTCGACGCCGTCGAGCACGCTCTGTACGTCCAGCTCGGGGTAGTCATCCAGCGCCACCGCTGCCACCGCCTCCAGCAGAGGCAGACCCTCGTCCTGCCCCACCAAGGTGGCAAAGTAGTCGAGCGCCGAGGGCGCGCGCGTGGCCCATTTCATGGTGCTACTTTCGCACAAATTGGCGCAGCGGCAAACCCGCCGCGTACAGCGTCCCGAAGTACAGCAGGATGGCACCCAGCGCCGCGCCTGCCAGCGCGGCCACGCGCAACGGCCGCTCCATCCCCACCCAGTCCAGGCCCAGCGCCCACGCCAGCAGCCAGGCCGTCATCACCGCAGCGGCCAGCACCACCTGCCGCGCAAAGCGCCACCAGCCGGGCTGCGGCGCATAGGCCCCGCGCCGCCGCAGCCCCACCAGCAGCCAGCCTGCGTTGAGCAAGGCCCCCAGCCCGATGGCCAGTGCCAGCCCGGCATGCGCCAGGTGTGGTACCAGCAGCGCGTTCATGACCTGCGTAAAGCCCAACACGACGATGGCGATGCGCACCGGGGTGCGGATATCCTGCCGTGCATAAAAGCCGGGCGCCAGCACCTTGACGCCGATCAGCCCCAGCAGGCCCACCCCGTAGCCCATCAGCGCCAGCGCCGTCTGCCGCACATCGGCGGCCGTGAAGGCCCCGTAGTGGTACAGCACCGCCACCAGCGGAGTCGCAAATGTCAGCAGCGCCAGAGCACTGGGCACCGCCAGCAGCACCACCCAGCGCAGCCCCCAGTCCAGCAGCTGGCTGTAGCGCGCCTCGTCCCCGGCCGCCTGGGCAGCGGCCAGCTGGGGCAGCAGCACCACGCCCAGCGCCACCCCCAGCAGGGCGGTTGGAAACTCCATCAGCCGGTCGGCGTAGGTCAGCCACGACACACTGCCCGGACTTAGGTGCGAGGCGATCTGCGTGTTGATCAGCAGCGACAGCTGCGCAACGCTCACCCCCAGCACCGCTGGCCCCATCAGCGCCAAGATGCGCTGCGTGCCCGGGTGGCGCCAGCCGGCGCGCACGCCGGCCACCGTCAGCCGCAGCCTGGGCAGCGCGCCGACGCGCGCCAGCGCCGGCGCCTGCACCGCCAGCTGCAGCACGCCGCCCAGCATCACCCCGCCGGCCAGCGCGTAAATCGGCTCGACGCCCAGCCGCGCCAGCGCCGGGGCGCCCCACGCCGCAGCGGCGATCATCGCCACATTGAGCAACACCGGAGTGGCCGCCGGCACCGCATAGCGCCTCCAGGTATTCAGAATCCCGGCGCTGAGCGCCACCAGCGACATGAAGCCGATGTAGGGAAACATCCAGCGCGTCAGCGCCACCGCCGTCTCGAACCCCCCCGGGGTCTGGCGCAAGCCCGAGGCCATTGCCCACACCAGCAATGGCGCCCCTACCACGCCCAGCACACAGGTCAGCAACAGCGCGGCCGTCAGCACCGTGGCCACGTGGTCGATCAGCGCGCGCGTGGCCGCATCACCCTGCTGCTGGCGCGTGGCCGCCAGCACCGGCACGAAGGCCTGCGAAAACGCCCCTTCTGCAAACAGGCGCCGCAGCAGGTTCGGGATGCGAAACGCGACATTGAAGGCGTCGGTGACGGCGCTGGCCCCGAACGTGGCGGCGATCAGCAGCTCGCGCACCAGCCCGGTGATGCGCGACGCCAGCGTCAGCAGCGACACGATCGAAGCGGATTTGAACAGCGACACGGCACGAGTGTAGCCGCGCGCCTACAATGGGCGAGTCATGGCCATCCTCAACGCCGATCTGCACTGCCACTCCACCGTCTCCGACGGCACCCTGGAACCCGAAGCACTGGCGGCGCGTGCGCACGCCAACGGGGTGGAGCTGTGGGCGCTGACCGACCATGACGAACTGGGCGGTCAGCAGCGCGCCCTGCATGCGGCGCGCGCGCTCGGTCTGCCTTATCTCACCGGGGTGGAGATCTCGGTCACCTTCGCCGGGCTGACGGTGCACATCGTGGGCCTGGGCATCGATCCCGACGATGCACAGCTGGGCGACGGGCTGGCGCGCACTCGCAGCGGGCGCGAGCAGCGCGCGCGCGAGATGGCCGAGCAGCTGGCCGCGGTGGGCATACCAGGCGCCTTCGAAGGCGCGCTGAAGTACGTCGGCAACCCGGAGTTGATCTCCCGCACCCACTTTGCGCGCTTTCTGGTCGAGGCGGGCATCTGCCATGACACGCACGACGTATTTCGTCGCTTCCTCACCGAAGGCAAGCCCGGCTTCGTGGCGCACCGCTGGGCCGCGCTGGGCGATGCGGTGCGATGGATCCGTGAGGCCGGGGGGGTAGCGGTCATCGCCCATCCGGCGCGCTATGCCCACCCCAGCCCGACGCACGAGTACGCGCTGTTTGCCGAATTTAAAGCGCACGGCGGGCAGGCGGTGGAGGTGGTCAGCGGCAGCCACAGCGCCGCCGAAGCACTGCGCTACGCCGACCTGGCGCTGGAGTTCGGGTTGGCCGCCTCGCGCGGCAGCGATTTCCACAGCCCCGACGAATCACACACCGATCTGGGTGCCCTGCCGCTGCTGGAAGGGCGGCTGACGCCGGTGTGGGAGCTGCTGGCCGACCGTATCATCCATTGAGCGGCGGCCGTGGCGCAGCGCTTCGAAGTCCATCCGCTCAACCCCCAGCCCCGGCTGCTGCGGCAGGCCGTGCAGGCGCTGCAAGACGGCGCCGTGCTGGCCGTGCCCACCGACTCCAGCTACGCGCTGGTTTGCCATCTGGACGACAGGGCGGCCGTGCAGCGGCTGCGCCGCATCCGCGGCGTGGACGACCGCCACCACCTGACGCTGCTGTGCCGCGACCTGTCGGAGGTGGCCACGCTGGCGCGGGTGGACAATCGGCAGTATCGGCTGCTCAAAGCCGCCACCCCTGGACCCTATACCTTTATTTTGGAAGCCACCAAAGAGGTACCACGCCGCGTCAGTCACCCGTCGCGCAAAACCATCGGTCTGCGCGTGCCCGAGCACCACGTGCTGCGCGCGCTGCTGGCGCTGCACGACGCCCCGCTGCTGGGCACCACGCTGATACTGCCCGGCGACGACTTGCCGCTGAACGACCCCGACGCCATCCGCGAACGCCTGCAGCACGAGGTGGCGATCGTCATCGATGCCGGTGCCTGCCCGCGCGAGCCCACCACGGTGGTGGACCTGACCCCAATGGGCAGCGGCGGCACCCCGGCCGTGCTACGCGCCGGGCGCGGCCCGCTGTCGCCGCTTGGCCTCTGACGGCACCGGCCAGCCGCGCACGGCGGCGCCACCTGCGACAATCGCCCCATGGATATCGCCGACATCATCCAGACCGTGGCCCTGTACGCGCTGCCGGTGCTGTTTGCCATCACCGTGCACGAGGCCGCACACGGCTACGCCGCGCGCCACTTTGGCGACCCCACGGCCGAGCGGCTAGGTCGCATCACGCTCAACCCGATGCGGCATATCGACCCCATCGGCACCATCGCCATGCCGCTGTTGCTGTACGTGGCCACCGCCGGCGCCTTTCTGTTCGGCTACGCCAAGCCGGTGCCGGTGGACTTCGGGCGCCTGCGCCACCCCAAGCGCGACATGGTGTGGGTGGCGCTGGCCGGGCCGGCGGCCAACCTGGCGCAGGCCATCGCCTGGGCAGCGCTGGGCTATCTGCTGGTGGCCGCTGACATTCAAGAGCCGTTTTTCAATGGCATGGCGCGCGCTGGCGTCTTGGTCAACATCGTGATGTTCGTCTTCAACCTGTTTCCATTGCCGCCGCTCGATGGTGGGCGCATCCTGGTGGGCCTGCTGCCGCCGCGCCCGGCGCTGACGCTGGCGCGTGTGGAGCCGTACGGGTTTTTTATCGTGCTGGCGCTGGTGCTCACCGGCATCGTCAGCACGCTGTGGCTGCAGCCGCTGATGCGCCTGACCGCCCAGGGCATCGAATGGCTGCTTGCGCCGCTGCGCTGGCTGCTGTTCTGACCGCAGTGCGCACTCGCTGCCCGCCCCCACGGGCTGGCCCACCCATGCAAGCCCGAACCACCCTGGGGCAGCTCGCGCGCCGCGCGGCACCGCGCACCGACGCTGGCTCCTGACGCTGTGGCCGTGTCGCCAAACATCATCCCACTTTTCTATCCTTTCGGCTACCCTGTGCAACCATGACTGCTCTGCGCGTCCTCACCGGCATCAAACCCTCTGGTACCCCGCACCTGGGCAACTACGTCGGCGCCATCCGGCCCACGGTGCGCGCCAGCCGCGAACCCGGCATCGACAGCTTCCTGTTCCTGGCCGACTACCACGCCCTCATCTCCACGCGCGATCCGGCGCGCGTGCAACGCTCCACACTGGAAATTGCCGCCACCTGGATCGCCTGCGGACTGGACCCCGAGCGCGTCACCTTCTACCGCCAGTCGGACATCCCCGAAATCCCCGAGCTGACCTGGCTGCTGGCGTGCGTCTGTGGCAAGGGTCTGCTCAACCGCGCCCATGCCTACAAGGCCGCAGTGGACAAAAATACCGCCGATGGCCGCGACCCCGACGACGGCGTCACCATGGGCCTGTTCATGTACCCGGTGCTGATGGCGGCCGACATCCTGATGTTCAACGCGCACCGCGTGCCGGTGGGGCGCGACCAGATCCAGCACATCGAAATGGCGCGCGACCTGGGCGCCAGCTTCAACCACCTCTACGGCGAGCACTTTACGCTGCCCGAAGCGGTGATCGACGAGCAGGTGGCCACCCTGCCTGGCCTGGACGGGCGCAAGATGAGCAAGAGCTACGACAACGTCATCCCGTTGTTTGCGCCGCGCGAGCAGTTGCGCAAGCTCATCATGGGTATCGTCACCGACTCACGCGCACCGGGCGAACCCAAGGACACCGACGGCTCAGCTGTCTTTCAGCTCTATCAGGCCTTTGCCACGGCACAGGAAACCGCAGCGTTGGCGCGCGACTTTGGCGCCGGCATCGCCTGGAGCGAGGCCAAAGAACGCCTGTTCGAGCGCATCGACCGCGAAATCGCCCCGCTGCGCGCCACCTACGATGCGCTGATGGCGCAGCCCGAGCGCGTGGAGGCGTATCTGCGTGAAGGGGCGGCCAAGGCGCGGGCGCTGGCCACCCCGTTCATGGCGCGGCTGCGCCATGCTGTGGGCCTGCGCCCGCTGGACACGCTACCCGCGCCGGCCAGCGCCTCAACGGTGACCGGCGCCCCAAGCGCGCCCCCGTTGTTCAAGCAATACCGGGAAACCGACGGGCGCTTTTACTTCAAGCTCACCGACGCCAAGGGCCACGTGCTGCTGCAAAGCCACGGCTTTGCCAGCGGGCGCGAAGCCGGCCAGGCGGTGGCCCGCCTGAAGGTCCACGGCTGGGCTGCCTGCACCGATCTGCACCCTCAGGTGACCCCCCACACCGACGCCGACACGCTCGAAGCCGCGCTGGCCGCGCTGCGCAAGGCAGACTGAAACCCTCAGCAAACGCGACACCGCGGGTGGCCCCGACACCATCGACGCGCCGCTGCGGTCCGGGCCCTGCATGGGCAGTAGCGCGAGCCGACGGGTCCTCGCCGACACCGCCAACGGGATGCGCGAGGTGTGCCTCTGGCGGGCCCGTCGGCGGCCTGGCGCCTGCTACAATGCGGGCTTTCGACCGCGGAGAGATGGCAGAGTGGTCGAATGCGCCGGACTCGAAATCCGGTATACGGGTCTTCTCCGTATCGAGGGTTCGAATCCCTCTCTCTCCGCCAGC
>NZ_DAISZC010000088.1:4678-7750 GCF_036824975.1 Tepidimonas sp. | reverse complement strand
CGGATGCAGCGCTCGTGTTCGGGGCTGTAGTAGTCGGTGGTTTTGTAGAGGAAGTCGGCCTCTTCGCTGAGCGCCAGAAAGCCGTGCGCAAAACCCGGCGGTATCCACAGCAGGCGCTGGTTGTCTTCGCTGAGTTCGACGCCCACCCACTGGCCGTAGGTGGGCGACTGGGGCCGAATGTCCACCGCCACGTCGAATACTGCTCCGCGCACCACGCGCACCAGCTTACCCTGCGCCTTGGGCGGTAGTTGGTAGTGCAGCCCGCGCAGCACGCCGCGGCGGCTGCGGCTGTGGTTGTCTTGCACGAAGGTGACGTCACGCAAGCCGGTGGCGGCTTCGAAGTCGCGCTGGTTGAAGCTCTCGAAGAAGAAGCCGCGTTCGTCGCCGAAGACTTTCGGCTGCAGGATGAGCACGTCGGCGATGGCGGTGGGAGTGACGGTGTACGGCATGGCTGAGTCGGGCGCCAACGCCATCGTCGGCCAGGGCGCTCCACAACCGCGTCATTATCGCTTAAGCTGCAGGGCTAATCCTTTCCGACGCCACGCTGGCGCTGCTGCGTTGCCCCCACCCGTGCATCGGCGCGCGCGTCTTGCGGTTGCCGCGCCGCCCTGTAGTCGGATGCCCACGGGGTACGCCGTCCAGCGGCATCGGCGATCCACAGCGCCACGCCTGCCGTTGTATACGCACGCGGGGTACACTGTGCCGTGCGGTTGGCCATTCGCGCCCTTGCAGAGGACGCTGGCGCACGGGTGGCCAAGCCCATCGTCACCAGCGCCTGCACGTCACCACAGGCATCAAATCGGCGCACGGGGCGCATGGATAGGCGCCTTCCCGTCGTCACGGCAGCCCGAAACGGTGCAGCAGCTTGCACACTGTCGGCACGTCACACGGGTGGTCGCACCCAGTCGTCACGGCAGCAGGCCAAGCAGGTAGCGGCCGTAGCCGCTTTTGCCCAAGCGCTCCGCCAAGCGGCGCAGCTGCTCGTCGTCGATCCAGCCGTTGCGCCAGGCCACTTCTTCGGGGCACGAGATTTTGAGGCCCTGCCGCCGCTCCAGCGTGGCAATGAACTGCCCGGCGTCGAGCAAGCTGTCATGCGTGCCTGTATCCAGCCAGGCGTAGCCGCGCTTGAGGATTTGCACCGAGAGCTGGCCCCGTTCGAGGTAAGCGCGGTTGACGTCGGTGATTTCGAGTTCGCCGCGCGCACTGGGCTTGACCTGACGGGCAATGTCCACCACCAGTTCGTCGTAAAAGTACAGGCCAGTGACGGCGTATGAGGACTTGGGTTGCGCGGGCTTTTCTTCGATGCTGAGGGCACGTCCGTGCGCGTCGAATTCGACGACGCCGTAGCGCTCGGGGTCGTGGACGTGGTAGGCAAAGACGGTGGCGCCTTCGGTTTGGGCATCGGCGGCGCGCAACAGCGGCTGCAGGTCGTGCCCGTAGAAGATGTTGTCGCCCAGCACCAGGGCGCTGGGGTGTCCGGCCACGAAGTCGGCACCGATGAGGAAGGCTTGCGCCAGGCCGTCGGGGCTGGGCTGGCTGGCGTATTGCAGGTGCATGCCCCACTGGCTGCCGTCACCCAGCAGTTGGGCAAAGCGCGGCGTGTCCTGCGGCGTGCTGATGATGAGCACGTCGCGAATGCCCGCCAGCATAAGAGTGCTGAGTGGGTAGTACACCATGGGCTTGTCGTACACCGGCAGCAGCTGTTTGCTGACGGCGAGTGTGGCCGGGTACAGTCGGGTGCCGGAACCACCGGCGAGAATGATGCCTTTGCGCATAACGAACAAGCCGCCCGTCCTGACGGGATCAGGCGGTCACAAAAAGATGGGAACGCCGTGGGGGTGACGGCGTCAGCGGTCGCTGGCAGGCTTGCGTATCAAACGTTGGACGTCGGTATCCAACGGCAGAGCGTAATCATAGCCCCTGAGGATCTGCCCGGTTTCCGACCGCACCAGCTTGACGTTGATATAGACATACTGCCCGGCTACCGAATACGTGCCCACCAATACCGCAGTGGCCTGATGTACACGGGCAATGTCCTTGATTTCACGCGACAACAACAGCTCGCCGGTCTGTTCACGTACGAAAACGTCGCCGCGCAGCTTCATCTCGCGCACGTCGATTCCCGCGGCAGCGGCCGCCGAGCTGTACTGCTCGGACAGGGTGCGCCCAAGCGGCGAGGAGACACGCAAATCGTTGACGTCAACGATGGTGGCCACGAGCAGCGGCGACACCTGCGCCGCCGGCAATCCCGCCAATAGCTTGGCCATCGCGTCGCGGTTGGCCTGCAGGAAGGGATGGGCAGCAGCTATCTCGTACGTGGGCGGTTTGGGCGCGGGGGACAACGCACAGCCCGCCACACCGACGGCCACGGCGGTGACCAATGCAGGTAAGGCTCTCATTGCGACACCACCTTGTATTCGCGGGACACGGGACCGCGCACCGTCTGGAACAACGTCGCGTCGCTATCCTCGATGTAGTAGACGTCCGTGTTGCGCACCAGGTAGCGGTCGCCCTGCATAATGGTGGTGGTCAGGATGATCTCGGTGTGGGTAGGGCCGCCAGTGTACTGGCTGCTGGCCACATCGGCGATCACGGCATAGCCGAGGCCACCCGCCAGCGCGGCGTCTTGATGCGCCTTCACGCCGAGATAGTGCGCGACGTACACGCCGGAGGTGATGGCGGTAAACAGCCCGGGAACGAAGTGCGGACGGCCGCTGTTGTGCCGTACCACTTGGGCTTGGTAGCTGACTTTGACGGGCGCATCGTCGCGCTCGACGACGGTCTTGCCGTCATTGACCAAGCGAGTGATGAGCAGCTCGCGAAAGGCTCGGTCGAACGCAGTGGGCGATGCTGGCAATACCACCTGCAGCGCCGAGTCAGCCGCCGACGTCTGCGCAAGCCGCGTCAGCGTGCTGGAGGCCACGTGCCCAGCAACGGCGTCCCAGTGGCCAGCCGAGCGCACCTTTTTTTGGGCTGTGTAGGGAAAATTCTCAGCCACAGGAATGGGCGCGTGCGAACAGCCCGCCATGCCCGCGATAAATATCCCCGCCAGCGCCGTGTAGACGGTTTTGT
>NZ_DAISZC010000088.1:0-4578 GCF_036824975.1 Tepidimonas sp. | reverse complement strand
GCACGATGTGCGCGGTGACATCGGCGATGAGGTCGGCGCCGGTGGGCGCGCCCCACTGGTCATCCACCACCGTCAGGCGCTCGCGCTCGCGCGCCAGGCGCAGCATGGTGCGCGCGAAGTTGCCGCCGCGCACGCCATAGACCCACTGGGTGCGCAGGATGAGGTGGCGGCAGCCGCTGGCGCGGATGGCCTCTTCGCCCGCGAGCTTGGTGCGCCCATATGCGTTGAGCGGCCCGGTGGGGTCGTCTTCGCGCCAAGGGCGCTGGCCGCTGCCGTCGAAGACGTAGTCGGTGCTGTAGTGCACCAGCCAGGCGCCACAGGCGGCGGCCGCCTGCGCCAGCACGGCAGGCGCTTCGGCGTTGATGCGGTGGGCCAGCTGGGGTTCGGACTCGGCGCGGTCCACCGCCGTGTAGGCGGCGGCGTTGACGATGACGTGCGGTTGCACGCGCTCTACGGTGCGCCGCAGGCCATCCAGGTCGGTCAGGTTGCCACACAGGGGCTGCGCGGGCAGCGGGCGGCCCGGCGCGACCAGGCTGGCGGCGGCCTGCGCCGTCAGCCCGTTGCGGTCTAGCGCGATGACGCGCCCGACGACCGCCAGGCTGCGCTGCAGCTCCCAGCCGACTTGGCCGTTTTTGCCCAGCAGCAGGATGCGCGGGGCGCCGGATGTCGGCCTCATGCCCGCCACCCCGCAACGATGAGCCAACGGAACCATCGGCGTGCGGGAGCCGACCCGTCAGCGCTGGCCCAGCTCGCCGTGCGAGCCGCTGGGTCGATGGCTGCCATCGCCCCGTCACCCATAGTGACGCGCTATCCACTCGCGGTAGGCGCCGCTTTGCACACGCTGCACCCACTGCGGGTGATCGAGATACCACTGCACGGTTTTGCGCAGGCCGCTGTCGAAGGTTTCGGCGGGCTGCCAGCCCAGTTCGCGCTGGATTTTGCGGATATCCATGGCGTAGCGGCGGTCGTGGCCGGGGCGGTCGGCCACGAAGGTGATGAGCTCCGCGTAGTTGGTAATGGACTGCCCGGTGCGCGCGTGCGCCACGCGGCGCTGCGGCGCCGGGGCCAGTTCGTCGAGCAGGGCGCAAATCTGTCGCACCACGTCGAGGTTGGTGCGCTCGCTCAAGCCGCCGATGTTGTAGGTATGGCCCGGCTGCCCGGCTTGCAGGACGCGGCGAATGGCAGCGCAGTGGTCGCGCACATAGAGCCAGTCGCGCACCTGCTGGCCGTCGCCGTACACGGGCAGCGGCTGGCCGGCCAGCGCGTTGACGATCGTCAGCGGGATGAGCTTTTCCGGAAAGTGGTAGGGGCCGTAGTTGTTGGAACAGTTGGTGGTGAGCGTCGGCAGCCCGTAGGTGTGGTGCCAAGCGCGCACCAGGTGGTCGCTGGCAGCTTTGCTGGCGCTGTAGGGGCTGTTGGGTTCGTAGCGGTGTGCCTCGGTAAAGGCGGGGTCGGTGGGACCCAGGCTGCCGTAGACCTCGTCGGTGCTGACGTGCAGGAAGCGAAAGGCGGTCTTGTCGCTGTCGGGCAGTTCGCTCCAGTAGGCGCGCACGGCCTGCAGCAGCCGAAAGGTGCCCACCACGTTGGTCTGGATGAAGTCTTCCGGGCCGTGGATGGAGCGGTCCACGTGGCTTTCGGCGGCGAAGTTGAGCACTGCGCGCGGGCGGTGCTGGGCCAGCAACCGCTGCACCAGCGCCGTGTCGCCGATGTCGCCCTGCACGAAGCGGTGACGCGGGTCGCCCTCCAAGTCGGCAAGGTTTTCGCGGTTGCCGGCGTAGGTGAGTTTGTCCAGGTTGACGACGGGCTCGTCGGACTGCGCCAGCCAGTCGAGTACGAAGTTGCTGCCAATGAAGCCGGCACCGCCGGTGACCAGGATTGTCATGGCCGCGATTGTGACACGGCACGCAGCGAAGCCTAGCGCGGTTGACGCATAAATTAGCTGGTTTACCATTGGCAATCGACGATGGGGAGGCTTGACATGATTACCGATGCGGCCCGGCCCGCACGCGGCGGCAACGGGTTGAACAACCGGCACGCAGCGCTGCGGCCCGAACCCGAAATGATCACCCCTACACCGGGGGATGCACTGAGCCAGCGGCGCATGGCACGGCGGTCTGGGTGGACCGGCAGCCGCGGCCGACGTTGGCTGGCCACGTGGCTGATGGGCAGCGTGATGGGGCTGAGCACCCTGCCCGCCTGGGCGCAGCTGGACGTCAACCGCGCCAGTGTGGAGGAGCTGATGCAACTGCCCGGCATTGGCCAGGTGCGGGCCGAGCGCATCGTGCAGGCGCGTGCACAGCGGCCGTTTACGGACTGGGCTGACTTTCAGGCACGGGTGGCGGGCGTTGGCCCGAAAACGGCCGAGGCGCTGTCGGCGCACGGGCTGCGCGTGCAGGGGCGCAGCTACGGGCAGGACATAGCCCAGGGGCGCGTGACCCCGGGGCGGCGTTCGCCCAACCCCGTGCGCCCCTGATGTGCCGCCAGGGCGCCACGGCAGGCCGCCGCAACGCGCGGCCTGCCGGATGCCCACCGTCCCGGATTGAGAGGCCGCGCGCCCACGGCATGCCGACGGATGGCGACGCGGCCTACCCGGCAACACCGACCGTGTGCGCGCCAACCCCACGCCCGGCACGACCGACCGAACGCACCACCACCGCGATCGAGGGTGGCAGCAGCCACTGGCTTGATTTTCAGAACGAACGTTCGTATTATTTTGGATATGAACGCACCGCAAACCGCCTTTGACGCCGCGCTGCAGCGCGTCAAGACCCTGACCCGCCGCCCCGACAACGCCACGCTGTTGCAGCTGTACGCGCTGTACAAGCAGGCCACCGAGGGCGACAACACCACCCCCAAGCCGAGCCTGACCGACGTGGTGGCGCGCGCCAAGTGGGACGCTTGGAACAAGCTCAAGGGCGTCAGCCGCGACGACGCGATGCAGCGCTACGCGGCGCTGGTGGAGACGCTGGAGTAAGCGCACGCCGACGTGCCCGCACCGTGTTGCCGCGCCAGCGGCACTGGGCGCAGCTTGCATCAGATGGCGTTGCGCGGCGGCTGAGCGGCTCAACGGGCCGCATAGGCAGGGTTCCCCGCCGCGCCCGTCGGACGCGCGTCACACCGTAGCCGTCGGGAGGTGGGCGTCGCCCACCGCGGCAGCAGGGGGGTGGCGTGCGGCGCACCTGCACCGCGCAGTCGTAGAAGGTGGGAGCGCGTCCCAGGTCGGTGAGCGCCTGGCTGGTGAGCTCGTTGACGTTGGTGCCATCGGCGCTCATCTTGCGCCACCAGATGCCTAGCCCCACCACCACCCCGGGCCGCGCGCGGCCATTGAGGCGCGCGCGGGTGCGGTGGCGGCCGCGGTCGTTGAACACCTCCACCCAGTCGCCGTCGCGGATGCCGCGCGGCGCGGCGTCGTCGGGGTGTATTTCCAAACAGGGTTCGCCTTCGGCGTCGCGCAGCGACACGACGTTGACGAAGGTGGAGTTGAGAAAGTGCCGCGCCGGTGGCGAGATCATGGCCAGTGGGTAGCGGGGATCGGCCCCTGCCGGTTCATGGTTGGGCAGCACCGCAGGCAGCGGATCCAGCCCTAGCGCCGCCAGATGCGGGCTGGCGAATTCGCATTTGCCAGAAGGGGTGGGGAAGCCGCCATGGGCAAAGGGCGCCTCGGGCACCGGCAGGCTGACCCAGCCCTGGCGCAGCAAGGTGTCGAAGTCGATGGCCGAGCCAAAGGCCTGCCGACACAGGGTCAGGTCGTCGTCGGCAAAGCACGGCTCATCAAAGCCGAGCCGCCGCGCCAGCTCGCGGAATACCCAGGTGTTGGGGCGCGCCTGCCCCACGGGCTCGATGGCGGGGCGGTTGAGCAGCACGTCGGTGTGGCCGTAGCTGAGGTGGATGTCCCAGTGTTCGAGCTGCGTGGTGGCGGGCAGCAGGTAGTCGGCGTAGTCGGCGGTGTCGGTTTGGAACTGCTCGAGCACCACGGTAAACAGATCCTCGCGCGCAAAGCCGCGCACCACCTGGCCCGATTGGGGCGCCACCGCCACGGGGTTGCTGTTGTAGACGATGAGGGCTTCGATGGCAGGCCCAAAGCCCGGCGAGGCCGGGCGCAGCAGGTCGTCACCAATGGTGCTCATGTTGAGGGTGCGCGGCTGCGGACAGGGGCTGCGCTGCAGCAGGTCGGGCCGCTGCAGGGTGTGGCGCTGCACCGGGTACCAGCCGGAGCTGGACAGCAACAGCCCGCCGCCGCGATGGCGCCACGCGCCGATGACCGCGGGCAGGCACGCGATGGCGCGCACCGCGTTGCCGCCGCCGCAGGTGCGCTGCATGCCGTAGTTCAGGCGGATGCCCACCGGCTCGCCGCGCTGCACGCAGGTACCGATGTCGCGCGCCAGCTCGACGATCGATTGCACCGGCAGCCCACAGACGACCGCGGCGCGTTCGGGCGGCCACTGCAGGGCACGGGCACGCAAGCCTTCCCAGCCCGAGGTATGGCGCTCGATGAAGTCGTGGTCCACCCAGCCGTGCGCGATGCACTCGTGCATCAGCGCGTAGGCCAGCGCCGCGTCGGTGCCAGGCAGCAGCGCC
>NZ_DAISZC010000087.1:0-7902 GCF_036824975.1 Tepidimonas sp. | reverse complement strand
ATGAAGACGCGGCGGCCAGACACCTGGCCGGCAGCACACAGGTCGGAGAAGCGCAAAAACGTTGCCATGGTGCGCCCCTCTTACAGCGACCGCCCCACCACGCGTGCCATCTCCAGGCACTTGTTGCTGTAGCCCCACTCGTTGTCGTACCAGGCCACCAGCTTGACGAACGTCGGGTCCAGCGCAATGCCAGCTCCGACGTCGAAGACACTGGTGCACGCCTCACCGCGGAAGTCGGTAGACACCACCGCATCCTCGGTGTAGCCGAGCACACCCTGAAGACCTCCTTCGCTGACCGGGCGCTGGCTCATCGCGCGCATCTCGGCGCAGATGTCGGCGTAGCTGGCCGGATTGTCCAGCTCGCAGGTCAGATCCACGACCGACACGTCGCTGGTGGGCACACGAAACGCCATGCCGGTGAGCTTTTTGTTCAGCGCCGGGATCACCTTGCCCACCGCCTTGGCCGCCCCCGTGCTGCTGGGGATGATGTTCTCCAAGATGCCGCGGCCGCCGCGCCAGTCCTTCGAGCTGGGGCTGTCCACCGTCTTTTGGGTGGCGGTGGCGGCGTGCACGGTGGTCATCAGGCCGCGTTTGATGCCCCAGCGGTCGTGCACGACTTTGGCCAGCGGCGCCAGGCAGTTGGTGGTGCACGAGGCGTTGCTGATGATGGCTTCGCCCGCGTACGCGGTGTGGTTGACGCCGTAGACGAACATCGGCGTGTCGTCCTTGCTGGGCGCGCTCATGATGACGCGCTTGGCGCCGGCCTGCAGGTGCTTGGCCGCGCCGTCGTGGTCCAGGAAGATGCCGGTGGACTCGATCACGACGTCGGCACCGATATCGCCCCAGCGCAGGTTGGCCGGGTCGCGCTCGGCTGTCAGCCGGATACGCTGGCCGTTGACCACCAGCGTGTTGCCCTCCACCGCCACCTCGCCGTCAAAGCGCCCATGCACGCTGTCGAACCGCAGCATGTACGCCAGATAGGCGGGGTCAAGCAGGTCGTTGATGCCCACGATGGTGACGTCGCCGCCAAAGTGGCGCACGGCGGCACGAAACACCATGCGGCCAATGCGACCAAAACCGTTGATGCCGATGCGCAGGGTCATGTCGGATTCTCCTCGGGGTTGTCAGTGATGCAAAAAACGATAGCGAAGTCTGGTCCGCCGCCGTGCTCCTCAGTGGGCCACCGGCACTGCAGCGGCCTCGGTCGGGTGGGCTGTCGCCAACAGCGCCCTGAAGTCGGGCACGATGCGGTCGGGTTGGGCGGCAGCGATCGGCTGCCCCATGTTGTAGCCATAGGGCACACACCACACGCTGATGCGTGCGCGCCGCGCAGTCTCGACGTCGATGGAGGAGTCGCCCACCAGCACGCAGCGCTCGCGCGCGATGCCAAAACGCAGCAAGCTATCCTCAACACCGAGTGGCTGTGGCTTTTTGACCGGCAGCGTGTCGCCGCTGATGACGCGGTCGAAGTAGCCGCGCAGACCGTGTGCATCGAGCACGCGATCGGTGTAGCGGCCTTCCTTGTTGGTCAGCACCACCAGGCGCGCGCCTGCGGCGCGCAGCGCCTGCAGCGTGGGCACCACGTGTGGATAGGGGTGGCTGCGCGTGCCGCAGCGCGCCTCGTAGTGGCGCGCAAACACCGCCTCCTGTGCGGCGAACGCCGGGTCGGCGCGCACGTCGTCGGCCGCGCGACCGGTGCGGTCAGCCAACGCCTGAATCAGCAACTCGCGCGTGCCGTGGCCGATCCAGTCGCGCACCGCCCGCAGTGTCACTGGAGCCAGGCCCAGCTCGGCCAGCGTGTCGTTGACCGCATCGGCGATTTCGGGCGCGGTCTCGACCAGCGTGCCGTCCAGATCGAACAGCCACAGGTCGAAGGGCAGCGAGGCGTGTGACGTCGTCACGACAGGCACTCCCGCGCGGCGTCGGCGACGCGCTCGGCCACCAGGCCGAAGTGGGTGTACAGCGCCGGCCCGGGAGCCGATTCGCCGAAGCAGTTGATACCGATAATGCGACCACGCCGGTCGACATACTTGTGCCAGAAGTCCGGGTGGGCGGCCTCCACGGCCACCACCGGCAGCGCGGGTGGCATTACGTGATCGCGCCAGTCGGCGGCCTGCCGGTCGAACACCGTGGTGCTGGGCAGCGAGACCACCCGCGCTGCGATACCCAGCTCAGCCAGGCGTTGTTGGGCCTGCAGGGCGATGGCCACTTCGGAGCCGGTGGCGGCCAGCACCACGCGCGGCTGGGACGCATCGCGCAGGATATAGCCACCACGTGCGATGGCGTCGGCCTGATCGGCCTGGGCAACGGCGGGTAGGTTCTGGCGCGACAGACACAGCGCCGTTGGGCCATCGCGCCGCTGCACGGCCTGCGTCCAGGCCACCAGCGTCTCCAGCGCGTCCGCTGGCCGCCAGACGTCCAGGTTCGGAATCAGGCGCAGGCTGGGCACGTGTTCGATCGGCTGATGCGTGGGGCCGTCCTCGCCCAGGCCGATAGAGTCGTGCGTGAAGACGTGGATGACGCGCTGCTTCATCAGCGCGGACATGCGCACCGCGTTGCGGCTGTAGTCGCTGAAGGTCAGGAACGTGCCGCCATAGGGGATGTGGCCACCATGCAGCGCCACCCCGTTCATGATGGCGGTCATGCCGAATTCGCGCACGCCGTAGCTGATGTGGTTGCCCCAGCGGTCACGGCCGACGGTGGTGCAGCCCTTGAAGTTGGTGAGGTTGGAGGCTGTCAGGTCGGCGCTGCCACCCAGCAATTCAGGCAGCACCGTGGCCAGCCGGTCCAGAGCCTGTTGGCTGGCCTTGCGCGTGGCAACAGGATCGCGCTGCTGCGCCACCTCGGCCACCCAAGCCGCCACTTTTTCCGACCAATCGGCGGGCAGCTCACCCGCCCAGCGGCGCTGCAATTCAGCCGCCTCGCGCGGGTAGGCGGCGGCGTAGGCGTCCCAGCGCTGGCGCCAGGCGGCCTCGGCCTGCGCGCCGCGCGCGCGCGCGTCCCATGCAGCGCGCACATCGTCGGGAATCTCAAACGGCGCATACGGCCAGTCGAGCGCCGTGCGGG
This sequence comes from Tepidimonas sp., assembly GCF_036824975.1. Classification (GTDB taxonomy): domain Bacteria; phylum Pseudomonadota; class Gammaproteobacteria; order Burkholderiales; family Burkholderiaceae_C; genus Tepidimonas. Next base: position 4,836 of record NZ_DAISZC010000087.1, on the reverse strand, counting down.
CGGCGGCAATCTCGGCGGCTCCCAGCGGCGCGCCGTGCACGTCGTGCGTTCCGGCCTTGTTAGGGGCCCCCTGTCCGATCACAGTGCGGCAGCAAATCAGCGTGGGCTTGCCATCGGGCCGGGACGCCTGGGCACGCGCCAGCGTCAGCGCCGCATCCACGGCCGCCACGTCGTGCCCGTCCACACCGCGGATCACGTGCCAGCCGTAGGCTTCGAAGCGGCTGGGGGTATCGTCGGCAAACCAGCCCTCGACGTGTCCATCGATGGAGATGCCGTTGTCGTCGTACAGTGCAATGAGCTTGCTCAGCCGCAGCGTGCCGGCCAGCGAGCACACCTCGTGGCTGATGCCCTCCATCAGGCAGCCATCACCCAGAAATACGTAGGTGTGGTGGTCGACGACCGTGTGCCCCTCGCGGTTGAACTCCGCCGCCAGCAGCTTCTCCGCCAGCGCCATGCCCACCGCATTGGCCAGCCCCTGCCCCAGCGGACCGGTGGTGGTCTCCACCCCCGGCGTGATGCCGACCTCGGGGTGACCGGGGGTGCGGCTGTGCAGCTGCCGAAAGCGCTGCAGCTCCTGCATTGGCAGGTCGTAGCCCGTCAGGTGCAGTAGCGCATACAGCAGCATCGACGCATGCCCGTTGGACAACACGAAGCGGTCACGGTCGGGCCAAGCCGGGTTGGCCGGGTTGTGCCGCAGGTGCCGCCCCCACAGGGCCACAGCCATCTCGGCCATGCCCATCGGGGCACCCGGGTGGCCGCTGTTGGCCTGTTGCACGGCGTCCATGGCCAGCGCACGGATGGCGTTGGCCATGCGGCGCGCGATCGGCCGCGCCAACGGCGCGGGGGTTAGATCGGGTAAATTCATCGTTTAGTCTCTCTCAAAAGAAACGGGGGGCGTTAACGGGGGGCGTTGCCTTACGCCAGACCCAGCGCGCGCTTGCGCCGCTCCATCATGCGCCAGATGAATGGCGTGAAGATCAGCTGCATAGCCAGCTCCATCTTGCCACCGGGCACGACGATGGTGTTGGCACGGCTCATCCAGGAGCCGTCGATCATGCTCAGCAGATACGGAAAGTCTATCCCCTTTGGCTTGGCGAAGCGGATCACACAGACGCTTTCGTCGGCGGTGGGAATGTCGCGTGCGATGAAGGGGTTGGAGGTGTCGACCACCGGCACGCGCTGGAAATTGACGTGCGTCACCGAAAACTGCGGACAGATGTAGTTCACGTAATCGGGCATGCGCCGCAAAATGGTATCAACCACGGCTTCCTGACTGTAGCGGCGCTGGGTCTTGTCGCGGATCAGCTTCTGGATCCACTCCAGGTTGATCGAGGGTGCCACGCCGATGAGCAGGTCGGGGTACTGCGCGACGTTGACCTTGTCGGTCACCACCGCGCCGTGCAAACCCTCGTAGAACAGCATGTCGGTGTCGGGCGGCAAGTCCTCCCACGGCGTGAACGTCCCTGGCTCCTGCCCATAGGGTGCGGCCTCTTCCTCGTTGTGCAAATACTTGCGACAGCGTCCGCGCCCGGTTTCGGCGTAGGTGCGAAACAGCGCCTCCAGCTCCTCGAACAGATTGGCTTCGGGGCCGAAGTGGCTGAAGTGGTGGTTGCCGCGCGCCTCCTCCTCGGCCATGCGCTGCCGCATTTCCTTGCGGTCGTAGCGGTGAAAGCTGTCGCCCTCGATGATGGCCGCCTTGACGCCCTCACGCCGGAAAATGTTGGCAAACGTGCGGGTGACGGTGGACGTCCCGGCTCCTGAGGACCCCGTGATGGCGATGATGGGGTGTTTTTCGGACATGGTCAAAACCTCCTGAAATCGCTACGCAAGAAACGGTTGGTCAGGCACGGGGGGCAGCGGGGCGGCGAAAACACCGGCGGCGCAGCAGCGGCTGCGGCGCCGTCCGCTCCCGTCCGCCGCACGCCACGGGTTCAGTCGCGAAACAGTGAACGCTCGGCAAACAGGGGGTTGTCGTCGCGCAGCGGTGCCGGCTCACGGTGATAGCGTTCGATGCGCTCGACCTCGTTTTTCGAGCCGAAAACCAACCCGATGCGCTGGTGCAACCCAGTGGGCTGCACCTGAAGAATCGGCTCGCGTCCGGTGCTGGCACGGCCACCGGCCTGTTCCATCAAAAAGCCCACCGGATTGGCCTCGTACAGTAGGCGCAGCCGTCCCGGCTTGGTCGGATCCTTGGTGTCGCGCGGGTACAGGAAGACGCCGCCGCGCATCAGGATGCGGTGGGCTTCGGCCACCATCGAAGCGATCCAGCGCATGTTGAAGTCCTTGCCGCGCGGACCGGTCTTGCCCGCCAGGCACTCGTCCACGTAGCGCTTGACCGGCGGCTCCCAGAACCGGCTGTTGGAGGCGTTGATCGCAAACTCCTGCGTGTCCTCGGGCACGCGGATGTCCGGGTGCGACAGGAAAAACTCGCCCAGGTTCGGATCGAGCGTGAAGCCGTGCACGCCGGTGCCCACCGTCAGCACCAGCATCGTCGACGGCCCGTAGAGCGCGTAGCCTGCTGCCAACTGCTGGCAGCCCGGCTGCAGAAAGTCCTGCGCCGTCACATCCCGCCCGCTGTCGATGACATCCTGCGGCGCGCGCAGGATGGAGAAGATGCTGCCCACCGACACGTTGACGTCGATGTTGCTGGAGCCGTCCAGCGGGTCGAACACCAACAGGTACTTGCCGCGCGGGAAGTGGGCCGGAATCTGCCGCGGCTCGTCCATTTCCTCGGATGCCATGCCGGCCAGATGACCGCCCCATTCGTTGGCCTGGACAAACAGCTCGTTGCTGAGTACGTCGAGCTTTTTCTGTTCCTCGCCCTGCACGTTGAAGGAGCCGGCTTGGGCACCGAGCACGCCGCCCAGCGCGCCCAGGGCGACACTGCGGGCAATGGCCTTGCAGGCCAGCGCCACATCCAGGATCAGGGCGTTGAAGTCGCCACTGGCGCTGGGAAAGCGGCGACGCTGCTCGATCAGGAACTGGGTCAGGGTGGTGCGTTGGCTCAGAGGCATGGTTCGGACTTGGACACTCTGGGTTGAGGGAAGATTACTGGGCATGGGCGCACGCACTGGCGTGCCATGCGCGCAGGTCGTCGGGCGTGACGCCCTGCAGCGAAGGCAGTATGCGCAGCGCGCCGGTGAAATCGTGGTGCGCGGTAAAGGCATTGGGCGTGACCACCGTGGGCAGACCGGCCGCGCGGGCAGCCCGCAGCCCATTGGAGGAATCCTCGAACGCCAGTGCCTGCGCCGCGGGCAAGCCCAGCCGCTGCAACGTCTGTAGATAGACTTGGGGATGCGGCTTCTTCAGCGGCGCGGTGGAGGCGTCCTCGATGACCTCGAAGGCCAGTTGCCAGTCCGGCCCCATCGCAGCGCGCAACAGCGCGGCGATGTTCACCGGCGACGTGGTGGTGGCGATGGCCAGCCGCAAGCCTGCACCGCGCGCGGCCTCGATCAGCTCCAGCACCCCTGGGCGCAGCCGCACCGCACCGCTGCGCACACGTTCCTCATAGTGGGCAGTCTTGAGTTCGTGCAGGTGGGCAATCCAGGCATGCAGCGCGGTGCCGTCGATGTCCTGCACCTCGGCGTTGACGCTGCGCCAGTAGTGATGGATGCGCTCGCGCCCACCGGAGACCTCCAGCAGCTGCGTATACAGAGGCACGTCCCACACCCAGTCCAGCCCTTCCTGCGCAAAGGCCGCGTTGAACGCCTCTAGATGGACCAGCTCGGTATCGGCGAGCGTGCCATCGACATCGAAAATCAAGGCAGACAACATCGGCGGTCATCCTTTCAACACCCGCATCGGCGGGCACATGCAGCAACTATAAAAATCCGCTGACATAAGGTAAATTCACGATTGCTTCAACATCGATTCATTGATTACTGAATGTCAGTCCGCAACGCCACCTTCCGCCAGCTGCGCGTCTTCGTCGAAGTGGCGCGCCACTTGAACTTTGCCCGTGCAGCCGAGTCGCTGCACCTGACGCCGCCCGCGGTGACGATGCAAATCAAAGAGCTCGAAGGACACGTGGGCCTGCCCCTGTTCGAACGCCAGGGCCGGCGCGTGGCGCTGACCACCGCCGGCGAATACATGCTGGTGTATGCGCGCAAGGTGCTGGCGACGTTGAAAGACGCGGAGGATGTGGCGGCACGGCTGCAGCGGCTGGAGACCGGGACACTGACCATCGGCATGCTGGGCACGGCGCAGTACTTCGTGCCGGCGCTGCTGGCCGAATTTACGCGCGAACACCCCGGGCTGGACGTACGCCTGGTGCTGGGCAACCGCGAGCAGTTGGTGCAGATGCTGCGCAATGCCGAACTCGACATCGCCATCATGGGCCGTCCACCCACCGAGCTAAACGTGCGCGCCGAGCCTTTTGGCGCCCATCCACACGTCTTCGTCGCGCCCACCGACCACCCGCTGCTGCGCATCGGCCATCCGACGGTGGCGTCCCTGCTGCCCTACGGCTTCATCGTGCGCGAGCACGGTTCGGGCACGCGCGCCCTGTTCCAGCACTTTTTCGAGCGCCAACACGAAGAGCCACGTATCGCCATGACGCTGCCCAGCAACGAGGCTATCAAGCAGGCGGTGATGGCCGGCATGGGGCTGGCGCTGCTGTCGCTGCACACACTGAAATTGGAACTGGAGCATGGCCGCATCGCGCGCCTGGACGTGGAAGGCACGCCAATCGTGCGGGCGTGGCACGTGGTGCACACGCTGGCCAAGCTGCTGTCGCCGGCGGCCGAAGCGTTTCGCTACTTCGTGTTGGAACGTGGCGAGGCGTTTCTGGCCGAGCGGTACGGCCCCCTGCTGCCGCTGGCCCGCGTGGGTTGACCG
>NZ_DAISZC010000086.1:5704-7957 GCF_036824975.1 Tepidimonas sp. | reverse complement strand
AACCGAGCGCTGAATCGGCGCGTGGACATCACGCTGGAGCCGCCGTTGCGCGAGGCCCGCTGAGCGCTGCCTACAATGCCGGTATGTCCGATGCCCGCTGCAGCGCGCCCGAGGCGCCCCCTTCGCTGTCTGCCGAACACCCCTTGTTGCGTGTGCTCAATCCCGAGCAGCTGGCCGCGGTGACGCTGCCGCCGGTGTCGGCGCTGGTGCTGGCCGGCGCAGGTTCCGGCAAGACCCGGGTGTTGACGACCCGCATCGCGTGGCTGCTGTCCACCGGCCAGGCCACGCCAGCGTCGATTCTGGCCGTGACCTTCACCAACAAGGCTGCGCGCGAGATGCTGGCGCGCTTGTCGGCGCTGCTGCCGCTGAACGTGCGCGGCATGTGGATCGGCACTTTCCACGGGCTGTGCCACCGGCTGCTGCGTGCCCACCATGCGCTGCTGGGGCTGCCCGCGACATTTCAGATTTTGGATGTGCAGGATCAGCTCGGCGCGATCAAGCGGTTGCTCAAGAGTCTGAATATCGATGAGGAGCAGGTCAAGCCCAAGGAGCTGCAATGGTTCATTGCCAACGCCAAAGAGGAGGGGTTGCGTCCGCACCAGCTGGGCGCGCGTGACGAGGAGCAGCGCCGCCGCGTCGAGCTGTACGCGGCCTATGAGGCGCAGTGCCAGCGCGAGGGGGTGGTGGACTTTGGCGAGCTGCTGCTGCGCGCCTACGAGCTGCTGCGTGACCACGAGCCGGTGCGCGTGCACTACCAGCGGCGCTTTCGGCACATCTTGGTGGATGAATTTCAGGACACCAACCGGCTGCAGTACGCGTGGCTGAAGCTGCTGGCCGGACATGAGGAGGGCGGGCGCTTCGTGCCTGCGGGCAACGCGGTGCTGGCGGTGGGCGACGACGACCAAAGCATTTACGCCTTTCGCGGCGCGCGCGTGGGCAATATGCGCGACTTCGTGCGCGAATTCGGCATCGACGCACCCATCAAGCTGGAACGCAACTACCGCAGCGTGGGGCACATCCTGCGTGCGGCCAACCACCTCATCGAGCACAACCGCCAGCGGCTGGGGAAAAATCTGCGCACCGAGCAAGGCGAGGGCGAGCCGGTGCGCGTCATCGAACTGCCCAGCGACCACGACGAGGCGCAGTGGGTGGTAGAGGAAATCCGCCAACTCACCCGCGAGGAGGGCATCGCGCCGCACGACATCGCGCTGCTGTACCGCAGCAACGCCCAAAGCCGCGCCCTGGAGAGCGCGTTGTTCAATGCCGGCATCCCGTATCGGGTGTACGGCGGCCTGCGTTTTTTCGAGCGCGCCGAAGTCAAGCACGCGCTGGCCTACCTGCGTCTGCTGGAAAACCCGCACGACGACACCAGTTTCCTGCGCGTGGTGAATTTTCCGCCGCGCGGCATTGGCGCGCGCACGCTGGAGCAGCTGCAGCAGGCCGCGCGCGAGCTGGGCTGTTCGCTGCACGACGCGGTGACGGCCGTGGGCGGCAAGGCCGGGGCGCACCTGGGCGCGTTCGTGGCCCGGCTGGATGTGATGCGGGAGCGCGCCGCCGGGCGGCCGTTGCGCGATATCATCGAAGGCGTGCTGGCCGACAGCGGCCTGGTCGACCACTACCGTGCCGACCGCGACGGTGCCGAACGGCTGGAAAACCTGGCCGAGCTGGTCAACGCCGCGGAGAGCTTCGTCGCGCAGGAGGGCTTCGGGCGCGACGCGGTGGCGCTGGTGGCCGATGTCGAGGGGGCGGCGGGCGTGCAGGCCGACACCGGCGAGACGCTGTCGCCGCTGGCGGCCTTTCTGACCCATGCTGCGCTGGAGGCCGGCGAGCACCAGGCTCAGGCCGGACAGGCGGCGGTGCAGCTGATGACCGTGCATGCCGCCAAGGGACTGGAGTTCGACGCCGTCTTCATCACCGGGCTGGAGGAGGGGCTGTTTCCCCATGAGAACAGCCTGAGCAGCATTGATGGCCTGGAGGAAGAGCGGCGACTGATGTACGTGGCCATCACCCGCGCGCGTCGGCGTCTGTATTTGACATACGCGCAGACCCGGCTGCTGCACGGCCAGACGCGCTACCACATCGCCAGCCGCTTTCTGGACGAGCTGCCCGCCGAAAGCCTGCACTGGCTCAGCCCGCCACGCGGACGCGGCGCGAGCGCGCCGGGGGGCTGGGGCGTTGCCGGCAACACCGTGCAGCCGTCCTGGGGACGCAGTGGACTGGGCGACGACGCTGCGCTGGCGTGGGCCGGTCTGC
>NZ_DAISZC010000086.1:2975-5604 GCF_036824975.1 Tepidimonas sp. | reverse complement strand
GGCGCCGAGATTCGCACCGGTATGACGGTATTCCACGTCAAATTTGGCGAGGGCCGAGTGCTGGCCATCGAGGGGCAGGGCAGCGACGCGCGCGCTCAGGTGGATTTTCGGCGCCACGGCACGAAGTGGCTGGCGCTGGCGGTGGCCAAGCTGACTCCGGTGCAATGATTGAAGCTTTTCGACGCTGACCGGTGTCGCCGCGCCCATGCCGTGGCCGTGTGGTTTTGCATGGGCTGGCGTGGGCATACCGATTGCCGCTGGTGCGCCAAACCAATCCGGAACCACCGATGTCGTGGGGGCGTCTGCTTCGCCGTTCGGTGAGGCCGCCCTTTCGCGCCCCACTTTCGCCGGGTCACAGCCCCTCACCGATGGGCATTACGCGGGTGGCAGGCCGTCGTCGGTCAGGAAGCTGTCGCGGAAGGTGAAATACAACGATGTGAAAAACGCCGCGCTCAGCAGCGCGGCCACCGGAAACATCAGCACCTGCAGCGCGCTGGTGCCCCCCAGCAGCTGCGACAGCAGCACCAGAACCAGCGAGACACCGACGAACACCGCGCTCCAGCCCAGCATGAAGACCAGCAGCGCCCCCTTGTTGGTCCAGCACGCCACCCAGCTAAAAAACAGGCTTTTGACCGGGTGCACCCCGTGCCAGTGCACCAGGGCCGGGGCGTGCCAGAACAGCAGGCCCAGCGGGACGTACAGCACGCCCTGCCAGGCCAGGTTGCGCAGCAGCGCAGCGTCGTCGAGCTTCGGAGGCTCATCACCGCTGCCGGGGAGCAGCGCTGGCGCGCCGGATATCCATCCCGCCAGAGCCATCACGATCAGGGAGCCAACCGCGTACAGCGCCCCCAGCAGCAGCATGGCGCGCGCGCGCTCGCGACCGACGCGAAAGGCGCTGGCCAACACCGTCGGCATGGGAAATTGGCCCCGGTCGGCCTCCTTGGCAGCCGCCATCAGCCCCAGCGTGGCGGCGGGCAGCAGTGCCAGCGCCAGCGGTGCCCCCACCAGCGGCACCATCGCCAGCACGCTGACGGCCAGAATAAACATGAAAAACAGGCCACCCATGGCCAGTGGCTGACGCGCAAAGGTGCGCAGTCCCAGCCGGACCCACAGCAGGCCGGTGCGGGCGGGAACGCGATTGAGTTTCATCGGTGGAAGGGGCGTCGGCAGAGGTGGGGCGGCATGGCCTGGGGCGATCCCGCGCGCTTTAGCATTCGGCCAGCCGCGCGCGCAGCACGCGCTCGAAGTGCGTCGGATCATGGGGCTTGAGCACGGCGGCCTGGCGCGGCAGATACCAGTCCCACAGGCGCGAAATCCAGAACCGCAGCGCGCCGGCACGGCGCATGGCAGGCAGCAGCTGCCGCTCGGCCGCCGTCAGCGGCCGCACGGCCTGGTAGGCTTGCAGCAGTGCCCCAGTGCGTGCCGGGTCGGCCGCGCCGCTGTCCAGGTCGATGCACCAGTCGTTCAGGCACACCGCCAGGTCGAACAGCCAGGTGTCACAACCCGCGAAATAGAAGTCGAAGACGCCGCTGAGCTGGTCCCCGTCGAACATCACGTTGTCGCGAAACAGGTCGGCATGAACGGGGCCGCGCGGCAAACCCTGGTAGGCGGGGCTGGCGGCGACGTGGTTTTGGTAGGCCAGCTCGGCCTGCAACAGCTGCGCCTGCGCCGGCTGCAAGTAGGGCAGGATCACCGGCACCGTCTCGTTCCACCACGCCAGCCCCCGCAGGTTGGGCTGCTCGCGCTCGTAGTCACGCGCGGCCAGATGCATACGCGCCAGCATGGTACCGACCTGCGCGCAGTGGGCCGGCTGTGGGGCCAACACGCTGGCCCCGCGCAGCCGGTTGACGACCGCGGCGGGTTTGCCGCGCACGCGGTGCAGGATCTCGCCGCTAGCGTCGGCCTGCGGGTCGGGCACCGGGATGCCCTTGCCCGCCAGGTGCTTCATCAGGTGCAGATAAAACGGCAGCTGCTCGGCGCTGAGCCGCTCGAACAGCGTCAACACCCACTCCTGCCGCTGGCCGTCGCACTCGGTGGTGACAAAGTAATTGGTATTTTCGATGCCGCCGGCACAGCCGACCATCTCGATCAGGCGGCCCAGGCCCAGCCGTTGCATCAGGTCGGCCGCCTCAACACGGCTTACCTCAGTGAAAACCGCCATGGCCGATCAGAACTGCACCACACGCCAGCGGCGCATGCCGGCACCAGACATCTCGTCGCTGCGAGCACCGTCGATGGGCCGCACTTCATACCCTGGCACGGCGGATCGCGTCTGCACCTCGATGCGCCGGGTCTGGCCCCCGACGCGCAGCTCCTCCACGCGGCTGAGCCCGTCGGCATGCACCAGGCGCTCCACTTTCGGCTCAGGGTATCGCGGTGCGGGTGGCTCGGTGCCAGCCACGCCTGCGGGCTGGGCGTTGACCAACGCTGCACCGCCTAGGCCCAGCAGTGCCACGGCGGCCCTTGTCCAGCCGCGCCAGCGGCTGGGGGTGCGGACGGCGTACGACACCCGCTCTGGCAGCAACGGGCTGACGCGGGCGTCGGGATCAAGGGCGTTGAGGCGGGCGAAGCGGTCCATAACCTCTGCATTGTAGTCGGCGCCTCCCATCAGGTCGTTGCAGCTGGCACC
>NZ_DAISZC010000086.1:0-2875 GCF_036824975.1 Tepidimonas sp. | reverse complement strand
GTCGGCGCCTCCCATCAGGTCGTTGCAGCTGGCACCGCCACGTTGGGCCAGCGGTGCACCACAACCGCCACAATAAAGGCATGAACGATATCACCGCTGCCGCGCCGCTGTTGGTCCTTGTCGATGGCTCCAGCTACCTGTACCGGGCCTACCACGCCATGCCCGACCTGCGCGCCGTGCCGGGTGACCCCAGCAGTCCGGCCACCGGGGCCATCCGTGGCATGGTCAACATGGTGCAGGCGCTGCGCAAGAGCTATCCCACGGAGTATCTGGCGGTGGTGTTCGACGCGTCCGGACCGACGTTTCGCGACGCGCTGTACCCCGACTACAAAGCGCATCGCGCGCCTATGCCCGATGACTTGCGCGCGCAAATCGAGCCGATTCACCAATGGGTGCGCCTAAGCGGCCTGCCCGCGTTGGTGGTGCCCGGGGTCGAGGCCGACGACGTCATCGGGACGCTCGCGCGCACCGCGGCTGCCCAGGGCTGGCGGGTGGTCATCATCAGCGGGGACAAGGACCTGAGCCAGCTGGTGGACGAACGCATCACCATCGTCGATACGATGAGTGGCAAGGTGCGTGACGTCGCCGGCGTGCAGGCCGAGTTTGGCGTGCCGCCGCGCCTGATGGTGGATTTTCAGACGCTGGTGGGAGATGCCATCGACAACGTCCCTGGCGTGGACAAGGTCGGGCCGAAGACGGCAGCGAAGTGGCTGCAGCAGTATGGTTCGCTGGATGCGATCGTGGCGCACGCGGACGCCATCGGCGGTGCGGCGGGAGCGAACCTGCGCCGCGCGCTGCCATGGCTGCCGACGGCGCGCCAGCTGCTGACCATCCGCACCGACTGTGACTTGAGCGCGCACGTCCCGGGGCTGCCCGCGCTCGACGCCCTGCGCGCGCGCGCACCCGACACCGCCGCCCTGCGTGCCTTCTACGAGCGCTACGGCTTCAAGGGTTTGGCGCGCGCGCTGGCCAACTCCGAGGACGCATCCGTGATGGCGGTCGTGCAGGCGGTATCGGGGGCCGCAGCCGACAGCGGCCCCAACGGCGACGCGGGTGTCCGTGACGCGCAGGGCGCGCTGTTCGACGCGGCGGCGGCACCGCTGGCGGTGGAGCTCGTCAGCGACGAGGCCGCGCTGCAGCGGTGGGTGCGGCGGCTGCGCGCGGCACCGCTGGTGGCGCTGGATACCGAGACCACCTCGCTGGATGAGCTCCAGGCGCGCCTGGTGGGGATCTCCGTCAGTGTCGAGGCGGGACAGGCCGCCTACATCCCTGTCGCGCACAGCGGCGAGCAAGCTGCCGGTCGTCAGCTGCCGTTGCAGACGGTGCTCGAAGCGCTGCGTCCGTGGCTGCAGGACGCCAGCGCACCCAAATGCGGCCAGCACACCAAGTACGACCGGCACGTATTTGCCAACCACGGTATTGTGGTGCAGGGCTATGTGCACGACACGCTGCTGCAGAGCTACGTGCTGGAGGCCCACAGGCCGCACAGTCTCGACAGTCTGGCCGAGCGCCATCTGGGTCGCCGTGGCCTCACCTATGAGGACGTCTGCGGCAAGGGGGCGGCGCAGATCCCGTTTGCCGCCGTGCCGCTGCAGCGCGCCGCCACCTACGCGGGGGAGGATGCCGAGATGTGTCTGGCGGTCCATCGCGTGCTGTGGCCGCGCCTGCAGGCGGCACCCGCCCTGCAGCGCATCTATGAGCTGGAGCTGGCGGTCAGCATGGTGCTGTGGCGCATGGAGCGCCACGGCGTGCTGATCGACGCGGAAGAACTGCGCCGGCAAAGCGCCGAGCTGGGCGAGCGCATCCGCGCGTTGGAGGCCGAAGCGCACGCGCTGGCCGGGGTGCCGTTCAACCTGGGCTCGCCCAAGCAGATTGCCGAGGTGTGCTTCGAGCGGCTGGGGTTGCCGATCCTGAAAAAAACCCCTTCTGGCGCGCCCAGCACCGACGAGGAGGTGCTGGAGAAGCTGGCCGAGGACTATCCGCTGCCCGCACTCATTTTGCAACACCGCACGCTGGCCAAGCTCAAGGGTACCTACACCGACAAGTTGCCCGCCATGGTCAACCCCGCCACCGGGCGCGTGCACACGCGCTTTGCACAGGCGGTGGCAGTGACCGGTCGGCTGGCCAGCAGCGACCCCAATTTGCAAAATATCCCCATCCGCACGCCCGAAGGGCGGCGCATCCGGCAGGCGTTCATCGCGCCGCCGGGCTGGCGCATCGCCAGTGCCGATTATTCTCAAATCGAGCTGCGCATCATGGCGCACCTCAGCGAAGACCCGGCGCTGCTGCGCGCCTTCGCCGAAGGGCAGGATGTGCACCGCGCCACCGCTGCCGAGGTGTTCGGTGTGCCCGTCGACCAGGTCACCCCCGAGCAGCGCCGCTATGCCAAGACCATCAATTTTGGCCTGATCTACGGCATGAGTCCGTATGGGCTGGCCAAAGCGCTGGGCATCGACGCCAACGCCGCCAAGGCCTATATCGACCGCTATTTCGCCCGCTTTGCCGGTGTGCAGGCCTATATGGAGCGCACGCGCGCGCAGGCACGCAGCCTGGGCTACGTGGAGACAGTGTTTGGGCGGCGCCTGTACCTGCCCGAGATTCGATCACCCAACGGCCCGCGGCGTGCCGCGGCCGAGCGCGCCGCCATCAACGCGCCGATGCAGGGCACGGCGGCGGACCTCATCAAGATGAGCATGGTGGCGGTGCAGCGCGCCCTGGACGCAGCCGGGCTGCGCACGCGCATGGTGTTGCAGGTGCACGATGAGCTGGTATTCGAAGGGCCCGACGACGAAGCCGACTGGGTACGCCAAGAGGTGCCGCGTCTGATGGCGCAGGTGGCCAACTTGCGCGTGCCGCTGGTGGCCGAAGTGGGGGT
>NZ_DAISZC010000085.1:0-8001 GCF_036824975.1 Tepidimonas sp. | reverse complement strand
TTCTCCCCAATGCCGTCATTGTGCCCCAGATGGGCGGTTGTGCAGAGGTTCCTTAGCTCGCCAGCGTCCAATGACACAGTGCCGCTAGCGCTGCTGTTTCACTGCGTAGCACCCGCGCCCCCAACGACAGTGGCCGCCAGCCCGCCGCTAAAAGGGCTTGCTCTTCGGCTTCACTAAGCCCGCCTTCAGGGCCCACGATGAGCTCGATGGCGGCGTGCGACACGCGGACATCTGGCCATTGATGCAGTGGGCGCGCCTGGGTTTGCAGAGACAAAAAGACCTGCCAGGTAGATGCTCCTCTTGCATCGCGCTGCGCGTCGCACACTCCGCCATGAGCCAGCACCTGATCCAAGGTACGCACGGGGTGTATCTTGGGCACGCGATTGCGGCCGCACTGCTCGCAAGCGGCCACCGCTACCGCCTGCCAGTGCGCCACCTTTTTGGCCGCGCGCTCGCCACCTAGACGCAGCACGGTGCGTTCGGTCATCAGGGGTTGGACAGAGGCCACACCCAGCTCGGTCGCCTTCTCCACCAGCCAGTCCATGCGCTCGTTGGCGGGCATGCCCACCGCCACGTGCACTGCACGCACCGCCTCGCGCTCGACGGCGTGGTGGCTGAGCACACGCACCTGCACCGCCTGACGCCCCATCGCCACGACTTCAGCCCGCCACTCGCCGCCGAGCAGCGGGTCGCCAAACAGCGTCAGCGCATCGCCCGGCTGCAGCCGCAGCACCTGCACGTGGCGGCTGGCGGCCGCAGGCAGCACCAGCAGCTGGCCGGGTTGCAACGCCTCGGGGTGGTGGATGCGGGGTGCGCCCATCGCCCACTCAGCCCAAGCGGCCAAAGCTGTAGGCCACCGGCGCCTTGGTGCCCTCGATGGCGTCGAGGAGTTTGAGCAGTGGCGTCAACTCGCGGTAGCGCGCCGCCGTGTGGCGGATGTAGCCGATGAAGCGCGGCGTATCAGCCAGGTACTGCGGCTTGTCATCGCGCAGCGTCAGCCGCGCAAAGATGCCGGCCACTTTCAGATGCCGCTGCAGGCCCATCCACTCCACCGCGCGGTAAAACGCGCCGAAATCCTGTGCCCAGCCCTCGGCATCGAGCAACCCGGCGCGGCGCGCCGCCTCCCAATAGCGGATGGTCACATCCAGCACCACCTCTTCGTCCCAGCTCAGGAAGGCGTCGCGCATCAGGCTGGCGATGTCGTAGGTCAGCGGGCCGTGCACCGCGTCCTGAAAGTCCAGCACACCCAGGCGGCCGTCGGGCCGTGCCGGGTCGAAGCCGTCGTACGGCAGCATGAGGTTGCGCGGCATGTAGTCGCGGTGCACCCACACCGTGGGCTGCGCCCGCACGCGCTGCACGATCAGGTCGAACGCCGCCAGCAGCGTGCGCTGCTGCGCTTGCGTCAGCGTCACACCCCGGTAGCGCTGCACGTACCACTCGGGAAACAGCGCCAGCTCGCGCCGCAGCAGCGCCTCGTCGTAGGGGGGTAGCACCCCGGGCTGGCTGGCACGCTGCCAGTCCACCAGCGCCGCGATCGCATCTTTGAAGTAGGGCAGCGCAGCCTCAGGGCGTTCGGGGGCGAGCGTTTGCAGCAGGGTCTGCGCGCCCAGATCGGTCAGCAGCATAAAGCCCTGCGCCTCGTCCCAGGCCAGGATCTCGGGCACACGCACGCCGGCGGCGCGCATCAGCGCGGCCACCCGCACGAAGGGGCGGCAGTCCTCGTGCACGGGCGGCGCATCCATGATGATCAGGGTGCCGCCGCCGTGCGCCGGGGCACGCTGCAGGCGAAAATAGCGGCGGAAGCTGGCATCGGCGCTGGCCAGACGCAGCGTTTCGGGCAGCACGCCATGTGTCGCGGCCAGCCCCTGCAGCCAGCGCCCGAAGGCGGCTGCACGCGCCGGGTCGGCCCACACGATGGCCGAAGAAGACGGATCGGTCGGGGTACTCATGGATAATCGACGGCATTCTACGAAGTCAGCCCCGCGGTCTAGACCGCGGGGCCTTGCTTGCGCTGCGGTGTGTTCGTGAAACCCCTGTTGCCGGCCGGTGTCGCGGCCATCTCCCGCCTGCACAGCCCGCGCCTGTCGCGGCTGGGGGCGGCACTGGCAGCCGTGGTGGCACCGCTGTCGGCTGGCGCACAGGGCCTGGTCCTGCAGCCGTCCCTGGCGCTGGAAGAGACGCTGCCGCCCACGGTGCGCGGCAAGACGCCAGCAGTGGTGGAAGGGGCACAGATCCACGGTCAGGTGGACGGGGAGACAGTGGTGCAGGGGCAGGCCGTGCTGCGCCGCCACGACGTGCTGCTGCGCGCCGAGCGCCTGACGCACGATGCACGCACCGACACCGCCATCGCGGAAGGTGGGGTGCGCGTGGTGCGCAGCGGCAATGTCTTCGAAGGGGAGCGGCTGCGGCTGCAGCTCGACACCTTCGAAGGGCGCTTCGAGGACGTGCGCTTTCGGTTTCTGCGCACCGGCGGCCAAGGCGAAGCCAGCCGGGTGGACTTTTTGGACGAGCAACGCGCCGTGGCGCACCAGGTGCGCTACAGCACCTGCCCGCGTCCGCCCACGGGACCGTGGACCCCGGCGTGGGCCATCACCGCCGACGAAGTGCTGTTCGACCAGGGCACCGACACCGGCGAGGCGCGCAGCGGGCGGCTCGAGTTTCAGGGGGTGACGCTGCTGGCGGCACCGTGGATCAGCTTTCCGCTGTCGAATGCCCGCAAGAGCGGGGTGCTGCCGCCGTCGCTCAATATGGACAACCGCAGTGGCTTGGAGACCACTGTCCCCTACTACTTCAACCTGGCACCCAACCGCGACGCGACGCTGTACCCGACGCTGATGACGCGCCGCGGCCTCGACCTGGGCGGGGAATATCGATATCTGGAGCGTGACTACGCGGGGCAGGTGCGCGCCGCCTGGATGCCGAGCGATCGTCTGCGCAACCGCGACCGCTGGGCGTACGCGCTGCAGCATCAGCACGCGCTGTCCGGCCTCACGGGGCTGCCCGGCACAGGCTTGCGCATACAGCTCAACCGCGTCAGCGACGACGACTACTGGCGCGACTTTCCGCGCACCAGTGTCATCACCAACCTGGCGCAGCGGCTGCTGGACAACCAGGTGGTGCTCAGCGGCGGGCAGGGGCCGTGGCAGTACAGCCTGCTGGCGCAACGCTGGCAGACACTGGGAGCGGCTGCGGCCCTGGGCGCGCTGCAGACTGGGCAGATTTTGGCCCCCTACGACCGGCTGCCGTCGCTGGCGTTGCGCTGGGTTCCGGCGTATCCCTGGGCAGGAGCGGACGATGGCTGGCGCGTGCGCGCCGACGCCGAACTGACCCGCTTTCAGACCCGGCGCACCCCCACCATTTGGGACGGCGTCAGTGTCGGTGACCAGCGCACCGACGTCGGCGGAACCCGCATGCTGGGCGTGCTGAAGATCGGCCGTCGCTGGGAGGCCCCGTGGGGCTTCATCGAACCGAGCTTGCGCTGGCACTTGCGTCACTACACGTTCGATCAGCCACTGGGCGATGGGCGGCGCAGCCTCAACTTGGCCCTGCCCACCGTGGCGCTGGACAGTGGCCTGGTGTTCGAGCGCAGCGCCGAGCTGTTCGGGCGCACCGTAGCCCAGACACTGGAGCCGCGCGTACTGCTGTCGGCCACACCCTACCGCGACCAGCGCCTGCTGCCGGTATACGACAGCGCGGCCTACGACTTCAACCTGGCCACCATCTACACCCCCAACCCCTACGGCGGCCACGACCGCATCGCCGATCTGCGCGCGCTCACCTATGGTGTGACGACCCGGTTGTACGATACCGCCGACGGGCGCGAGCTGCTCACGGTGGGCGTGGCCCAGCGCCTGCGCCTGAGCGATCAACGCGTCACCCTGCCCAACGAAAGCCCCGCGGAGCAGGGCCGCAGCGACGTGCTGATTGGCGCCAGCGTGGCCTGGACGCCGACTTGGAGCACCAGCGGCACCTGGCAGTACAACGCCGCCCGCCGCACCTCGGTGCGCACCGTGCTGGCGGCGCGCTACCAGCCCGGGCCGTACCGCGTGCTCAGCGTGGCCTATCGCAACAACGAGACCACGGTCATCCGCAGCCAGCAGCTCGACGTGGCCTGGCAGTGGCCGCTGGCCGCCCTGTGGGGCGGTCCGCCGCCGACGCCGCGGCCCGGGCAGGCGCTGGGGCCTGGGCAGTGGTACGGCGTGGGACGCGTGAACTACAGCTTCACCGATCGTCGCCTCATCGACCTGGTGGCCGGCTTCGAATACGATGCCGGCTGTTGGATCGGCCGCGTGGTGCTGGAGCGCCAGCAGCAAAGCGCCAACAGCGCCAACCAGCGCATCCTCTTCCAGCTGGAGTTTTCAGGCTTCTCGCGTCTGGGTACCAGTTCGTTGCAGGCCCTGCGCTCGCACATCCCCCGCTATCAGTATCTGCGCGAAGATCTCAATCCGCCCAGCCGCTTCGAACGCTATGAATGAACCGTCTCGTGTCGCCCGGGCCGCCGCCGCTGCCCTGACCGTCGCGCTGCTGGCAACGCCGCTGGCGGCTGCCGCGCAGTCCCGCTCGCAGCCGGTGGCCACCGCCGACTACGTGGTCGTGCTGGTCAACGGCGAGCCCATCACCCTCAGCGACGTGCGCACCCGGCTGGCGCGGCTGGAACTGCCCGCCGAGCTGCCTGCCGCCGAGCGCGCTGCGCTGGCGCAGCGGGTGCTGGAGCAGCTCATCGACGAACGTGTGCTGCTGCAGTGGGCGCGCGACAGCGGCATCCGCGTCGACGACAGTGCGGTCGATGTCGCCGAAGCCGAGGTGGCGCGGCGCAACGGCCTCAGCGTCGCCCAGCTACGCGAGCGCCTGCCCGATGCCGGGCTGACCGTGGCCACCTTCCGCGACAACCTGCGCAACGAGCTGCTGCTGCAACGCCTGCGCGAGCGCGAGGAAGCGCGCGTGCGCGTCAGCGAAGCCGACATCGACGCCTTGTTGCGCGAGGCGCAGACCGACCCCGCGCGCACGGTGCTGGAGCTGGCCCAGGTCTTTGTCGCGGTGCCCGAAAACGCCAGCAGTGACACCGAGGCGCGCGCGCGCGCACTGGCCGAGGATGTGGCACGCCGCGCCCGCAGCGGGGAGGACTTCGCCGCCTTGGCGCGTCAACATTCCAGCGCCCCCGAAGCCGCCCAAGGCGGTCGGTTGGGACTGCGCAGCGCCGACCGCTACCCCACCCTGTTCTGGGAAGCGGTGCGCGCAGCGCGCCCCGGCGACATCGTCGGGCCGGTGCGCAGCGGCGCGGGCTTTCACGTGCTGCAGGTGCTCACCCGCCGTCCGGCCGACCTGCCCGACCCGGTGGTGACGCAAACCCGCGTGCGCCACATCTTGCTGCGCGCCAGTGACGAAGCGAGCCAGCGCGACGCCGTCGCGCGGCTGCAAGCGCTGCGCGAACGCATCGTCAGCGGGCAGACCCCGTTTGAGGCCGCCGCGCGCGAGGTCAGCCAGGATGGCACAGCGCGCGAGGGCGGCCTGCTCGGCTGGGTAAGCCCGGGCCAGTTGGTGCCGGAATTCGAGCAGGCGATGGATGCGCTGGCGGTGGGGGTGGTCTCGGCGCCGGTGGTCTCGCGCTTTGGTGTCCACCTGATCGAGGTGCTGGAGCGCCGCCAGGTCGAGCGCAGCGCGCGCGAGCAGCGCGATGCGGTGCGCGCCGTGCTGCGACAGCGCAAGGCCGACGAGGCGCTGCAGGAAGTGGTGCGCGAGCAGCGCGCACGGGCCTACGTCGAACAGCGCGAGCCCCCCCAGTGACCCCGCGCCACGCCCCTGTCAGCGATGGCCATCGCGCGCGCAAGCGCTTCGGCCAACACTTCCTCAGCGATCCGGCCATCATCGACGCGCTGGTGCGCGCCATCGACCCCGAACCGGGCGACTGCATGGTCGAGATCGGGCCCGGTCTGGGGGCATTGACGCAGCCGCTGGTGGAGCGGCTAGGGCGGCTGACCGTCATCGAACTCGACCGCGATCTGGCCGCACGCCTGCGCCGCCACCCGCAGCTCGCCGTCGTCGAGGCCGACGTGCTGACGGTGGACTTCGGCGCCCTGGCGCAACGCTGCGGTAACGGCACGCCGCACGCCATCATGGCCTGCGGGTCACCGCCGCCCGCAGCGACGACGGCAGCGCCGCCACGGCCCCTGCGCGTGGTGGGCAACCTACCCTACAACATCTCCACGCCCATTTTGTTTCACCTGCTGCGCTGGGCCGACCAGGTGCAGGATCAGCACTTCATGCTGCAAAAGGAGGTGGTGGAGCGCATGGTGGCCGCCCCCGCCACCGCCGCCTATGGGCGGCTGAGCGTGATGCTGCAGTGGCGCTACGCGATGGAGGCGGTGCTGACGGTGCCACCAGCGGCATTCGAGCCGCCGCCACGCGTCGACAGCGCCGTGGTGCGCATGCAGCCTTGGGCGCAGCCGGCCGTGCTGGACGTGGCACTGTTGCAAGAGCTGGTGCAGGCTGCGTTTTCGCAACGCCGCAAGCTGCTGCGCCACACGCTGGGGAGCTGGCTGGAGGAACGCGGCTTTGGCGGCCAGTTCGACCTGCAGCGCCGCGCCGAAGAGGTGACGGTGCCCGAGTACGTGGCGCTGGCCCGCGCGCTGGGACCGAACACCTGAGCGGCTGCAGCCATCGGTCCCGGTACCCCGTCGGCCTGCGCGCAGCAGGGAGCGCGGACGAGGTCGTGCGGGCCGTCGCCACGGAATACCCCATCCCCCGCCCACAGCTGAGGGGATACTACCGTGGCGGCCAACCGATCGTCACTCCTCAGAGGGATCGAGCTCAGGCCGCGCTGAGCCAGTAGCCGGCGTTGAACGGGCTGCTCATGCGCAGCGCCTGCGGGCTGACGTCCACCAGCTTGTCGGTCAGCAGCGGCTCATCGCTGGCGGCCAACTCGGCCGGCTTGGGCGCGCGTGCCACCGAGAACGAATAAAAGCAGCGGAATGGCACCTTACGTTCGGCCCAGAAATCGGCCACGTCGCGGAACACATCCAGCAGCTGCTCGCGCGCTTCCTTGTCGAACTTGGGGCTGGTGGGGATGTGCTCCAGCACCACGATGAAGCCAGTTTGTGGCCCCGACTTGTACACCGTATCGGTCAGGCAGTCGTACAGCGCATCCAGATTCTTGCCGTTGTGCGGCGGCAGCTGGAATTGGGCCGAAATCAGCTCCAAGATGTCCTGCTTGTTTTGCGCCGTGGCCAGATTGGCATACAGGAAATGGTGGCCCAGCGTCTCGGCCGCGCTCTGCAGACCGCTGACCGTGTGGGCGCGAATCGACTGAACGATGTTGGGGCGAACGTTGCGCAGAGGCTGTTCGTTGGTCATGGCGTCAAACGGAAAAAAGGTCAGGTAACCGGGGATTACGTCACGGCACGATGCGGCGAAAGCTCGCGTAGTGATCGGCCGTGTAGTAACAGGCGTCGGGCACGGTGGGCTCCCAGCCGCCGCAGACGATGCGGCGCGCGCCGCGGTGACGCACGCCGGGTGTGGGCACCGTGTATTCCCGGTAGTAGCCACGCTTGTACACCGGCAGCAGCCGCTCGCGATTGAAGAACACCGTGCCGTCCTTGTCATACGGGAAGGGCCCCCCTTGGCGGATCAGGCGCATGACCTCGCGCGCTTCGCGCGGCAGCTCGGCCAGCGCAATTTCGGCGCTGGCGCCGACCTCGGCGCCCGGCGGGCCGCTGCGGGCCCAGCCCGGAGCACCGCTGCCCAGCGCTGCCAGCGCCAGCACCACCGTCGCCAGCGCCGTCGCCGCGCGCCGCCACCCCCGACGGCGGGCGTCGCCCCGCGTCGCTGTGCCTTCACCCATGCGCAGCCGATCCTCAGTTGGGGTTTACCCTGAAAATCAAGCGCGCAAGTGTGCCCCAAGCGGCGTCTGAATGCAAGATCTTGACAAAGCCTGGATTTTGTGTCTGCCGCAGCAATGCTGGGCGGGGCAGGGGCCGGCAGCGTCTGGGCCGCGCCAGCGTTTAA
>NZ_DAISZC010000084.1:0-8231 GCF_036824975.1 Tepidimonas sp. | reverse complement strand
GGCATGGTAGCGGCGGCACAGCTCGCGCGACAGGTACAGGCCCAGACCGCTGGAGCGGCTGTGCGCGCTGGTGAACGGCTCGAACAGGTGTTCGCGCACCGCTGGCGGGATTTCGGCGCCCTCGCTCCAGACGGTCAGCAGCGCCTGAGCGCCGAGTAGGCGCGTTTCGACACGGATGGCGCCCCGTGTGGTGCTGGCGTAGCGGTCGGCGTTGTCGAGCAGGTTGACCAGCACGCGCCGCAGGTGCTCGGGGTCGAACAAGACATGGGTGTGGCGTGCACCGGGCAGCCACTGTAGGCGATCGCCCTGCGGGTGCTGGTGCAGCCAGTCCTGCACGATGGTGTTGACGGTGGCATCCAGCGGCACCGCCTCGATGCCGGCAGCCGCGCTGGGCAGGCGCACGGCTTCCAGCACGTCGTTGACGGTGCGGTCAAGCCGCTGCACGTTTTGCTCGATCATGGCCAGCAGCGGCCGCTGAGCGGGGCTGGGGTCGTCTTCGGCCAGCAGGGCACTGGCCTGGGCGATGGCGGCCAGCGGGTTGCGGATTTCGTGCGCCACGGCGGCGGTGACGCGGCCCATGGTGGCCAGGCGTTCGGTGTGCAGGCGTTGCTCGACGGCATGGGTGTCTTCGAGCATCAGCACGGCCAGGCGCTGCCCGGCATCGGAGATGATGGGATGCAGGCGGGCGTGGATGCGGCGCAGGCGCCGGTCGCCCAGCGGCAGGTCGAGGGTGCGCTCGAGCACGGCAGCGGGAGGGTTGGCAGCGGCGGGCAGTGGCGCTAGGGTGTTGTGCACCCAGTGCACCAGCGCCCCCCATGCCGGCGACTGCCGCAGCGTCGCGGCGCTGGCAGTGTCGGTACCGCCGGTGTCGGCGGTGCCCAGCAGCATGCGTTCGGCGGCCGGGTTGGCGTACCAGGGGTGGCCATCGGCGTCGAGCACCACCACGCCTTCGCTGAGCCCGGCAGCGATGACGTTATTGATGCGGCTGTGCAGTTGTGCCAGTTGACGGCTACGCAGCGCGGCGGCTTGCGCGCGGTCTAGGCGCGCGGTAAGCTGGCTGGCCAGCCAGGCGGTGGCCAGCAGCCCGGTGCCGGCGATGGCGGCCTGCAGCCCCTCGCTGCTGCCCAGGCCGCCCAGGCTGCGCCAGCTTTGTGCCAGCAGCACCAGCGTGGCGGCTGCGGCCAGCCCCAGCGCCAGCAGGCGCGGGCCGGTGACCGCAGCCAGCAGCACGGGCCAGACGAACAGCGGCACGTAGCTGACGCCACCGGCGCCCACCCACTGCAGCACCGCGATGACAGCCAGGTCGCTCCACGCGGTAAGCAGCCACAGCAGCGACAGCGGCCGGCTTGCCCGCGGCGGGGCCGTCGGCCCCGGTGGCGGCCAAGCGAAGCTGGCCATGGCCAACCCGACCAGTGCCGCGCACAAGCCAACCAGCCACAGGGAGGCAGCGCTGCTGCGCCAGGCGTTGACCTGCAGCACCAGCAGCGCCAGCGCGATGAGCAGGCGCGCCGCCATCAGCAGGCGCCAGCGGCGCGGGGCGCGGGTGTCGTCGTCGGTGCCGTCGCCGGTGGCAGCACCGGCGGGCGCTGCCGCCAGACCCGGCGGCACATACCACGCCGGTGCGAAGCCGCTGCCCCGGGTGGCGGGCGGCTCAGCCTTCGGCGAGGCGGCGGTGCTCATGGCTGCAGTAAGGTCCCAACGCGCCGCGCACGGCGTCGGCCGCGGGCAGGTGCACGCCGCAGTGCCGGCAGCGCAGCATGGGGGCCGGTGCGGGCGCCGACGGTGGTGCGGGGGGGCGCGGGCGCGCGGCGCGTTCGGCCGCTTCGGCCTGGCGCTGATGGCGCCACCACACGTAGCCCAGCACCACCACCGCCAGCACCAGCAGCCACTTGAACATAGGGGTCTTTTATACGTCGCGGCGCAGGATGACTTCGAGCACGAAATGCGAGCCGACGTAGCCCAGCAGCAACAGCACGCCAGCCGCGTAGAGCATACGTACTGCCAGCCGCCCGCGCCAGCCCCAGCGCCAGCGGCCCCACAGTAGCACGCTCAGCACCGCCCACGACAGCATGGTGAAGAGGGTTTTGTGGGTGATCCAACCTGCTGCTGGACGCAGCTGCTCGGTGAAGTACCAACCGGCCAACAGCGTCAGCGTCAGCAGCACGAAGGCGGCGCCAACGAAGCGAAAGGTCAGCCGTTCCAGCGCCAGCAGCGGCAGACCGGCAGGCGCCGGGCCGCCCTGGCGCAGGCTGCGTTCGGTGCGCTGCATCATCCAGCCGTGCGCCACCGCCACCCCCAGCAGGCCGTATGACGCAAAGCCCAGCGCCCAGTGCAGCGGCAGCCAGGGCGACGTCAGCGTGGGGTACACCGTGCCCGGAAACAGCAGCGCCAGCAGCACGGCCGGCGTACCCAGCCCGGCCAGCGTCCAGCGCGTGGCCAGCTGTGGGTACAGGCGGGTTTCCACCGCGTACACCGCCAGCACCAGCCAGGCCGTCACCGACAGCATCAGCGCAAAGCCAAAGCGCACCGGTTCGGCGGTGAAGGCGGCCAGCAGCGCCAGCGCGTGCAGCAGCAGCGTGCCGACGGTGAGCACGCGCGTCACACCCGGGCCGGCACGCCCGCTGCCCGCCGCCAGCGCTGCGTAGCCGGCCGCCGCGCCCAGCGCGGGCACGGCGCTCCACCAGGGGCTGCTCGCTACAATCATTCTCCTAGTGTAACGAAGCCCTGCCATGGCATCTGCCCTCACCGAAAAACTGTCGCGCCTGGTCAAAGAAATTCGTGGCCAGGCCCGCATCACCGAAAGCAACGTGCAGGACATGCTGCGCGAGGTGCGGCTGGCGCTGCTGGAGGCCGACGTGGCGCTGCCGGTGGTGCGCGACTTTATCGCGCGCGTCAAGGACAAGGCGCTGGGGCAGGAGGTGGTGGGGTCGCTGACGCCGGGGCAGGCGCTGGTGGGCATCATCCACAAAGAGCTGGCCGCCATCATGGGTGAGGGCGTGGCCGACCTGAACCTGGCCGTGCAGCCGCCCGCCGTTATCCTGATGGCGGGCCTGCAGGGGGCGGGCAAGACCACTACCACCGCCAAGCTGGCCAAGTGGCTGATCGAGCGCCGCAAAAAGAAGGTGTTGACTGTCAGTGGTGACGTGTACCGGCCGGCGGCCATCGAGCAACTGAAGACCGTGACGCGGCAGGCTGGGGCGGAGTGGTTTCCCAGCACGCCCGATCAACAGCCGCTGGACATTGCGCGCGCGGCGCTGGACTACGCGCGCAAGCACTACTTTGACGTGCTGATCGTGGACACCGCGGGGCGGCTGGCCATCGACGAGGCCATGATGCGCGAAATCCAGACGCTGCACGCCGCGCTCAAGCCGGTGGAGACGCTGTTCGTGGTGGACGCGATGCAAGGCCAGGATGCGGTCAACACCGCCCGGGCGTTTGCCCAGGCGCTGCCGCTGACCGGCATCGTGCTGACTAAGCTGGATGGTGACGCGCGCGGCGGCGCGGCGCTGTCGGTGCGGGCGGTGGCCGGAGTGCCGATCAAGTTTGCCGGCGTCAGCGAAAAGATCGACGGGCTGGAGCTGTTCGACGCCGAACGGCACGCCGGGCGCGTGCTGGGCATGGGTGACATCGTGGCGCTGGTGGAGCAGGTCACCGCCGGGGTGGATTTGCAGCAGGCGCAAAAGCTGGCCGCCAAGGTCAAAAGCGGCGGCTTCGATCTGGAGGACTTTTTGGAACAGATCCGCCAGATGAAGAAAATGGGCGGGCTGTCGAGTCTGCTGGACAAGTTGCCCACGCAGCTGGCCGCCAAAACGGGCCAAGCCGATCTGGCTCGCGCCGAAAAGGATATCCGCCGCAAAGAGGGCATCATCTGCGCGATGACGCCCGAGGAGCGGCGCCGGCCCGAGATCATCAAGGCCAGCCGCAAGCGCCGTATAGCCGCCGGTGCGGGCGTGCCGGTGCAGGAGGTCAACCGCCTGCTCAAGGAGTTCGAGCAGATGCAGGCAATGATGAAAAAAATGAAGGGCGGCGGCCTGATGAAGATGATAAAGCGCCTGGGCGGCATGAAGGGGTTGGGCGGGCTGCCCGGCCTGCCGGGGCGCTGAGGCGCCAGGCACGCGCGTCCGGGCTGCCGTTGGCGTGGCGTGGGCGGCGGCTGCCCCGGGTTGCTGGGGTTGGCGGGCGTGGCCGCGCGCAGCCTGTGCTGCACCCGCTGGCGTATGCCCCCGGCAAAAGACGCCAAGGTGCAAGAGGGCAGACATTCGCCACACCCGCGGGGGTTTGACTTCGCGCAAGGCACCGCCGGCGGTGCAGCGCTACCATGGCACACCGTGTGGATGCTGGAGATCGCGTTGGCCGTCACGGCCCTGCTGGTCGCCTGGATGGTGCGGCCTTGGCGGCTGCTGCGCGGCTCGCTGCTGTCGCCCACGCTGGCGTCGGTGGCGCTGCTGCCCTGGTTCTGGCTGCTGCCGCAAAAGCTGCCGCAGGGCATGGCGGTGCAGTTCTCAGGGGCCAGCTTGTTGGTGTTGATGCTGGGCTGGCCGCTGGCGGTGCCGGTGCTGGCGCTGGTGGCGCTGCTGGTGTGGCTCATCGGCGGTCAGCCGTGGCCAGCGGTGCTGTCGCAGTTCACCTGGGTAGGGCTGGTGCCGGCGACGTTGGCGCTGGCCATCGGCTGGGCGCTGCGGCGCTGGCTGCCGCCCAATCCGTTCATCTACACGCTGGGCCGGGGTTTTTTGGGTACGGCGGTGGCGCTGTTTGCCTCGGGTGCGCTGTACGAAGGCATCCACCACCTGATGGGTGGTGTGACGCTGCGCGACGCGCTGGTGGCGCGCTGGTTGATGGCCTGGGGCGATGCGTTCCTCACCGGGTTGTTTGCGGCGGTGTTTGTGGCTTTCGCGCCGCAGTGGTTGGCCACCTGGTCCGACGAGCGCTACCTGCGCCCGCCGCCGTCGTGACCCGTTGTCAGCCGAGGCGTTCGTAGGTGACGAAGGCAAACGGCAGGCCACTGGCGCTGGTGTGGGGCTGGCGCTCGGTTTCGCGCCAATCTGGGCCGAGCGTGGGGGCGTAGGCGTCGCCGTCAAAGGGGCAGCCGATTTCGGTGACCACCGCGCGCTGCGCCAGCGGCTCGGCCTGCGCATACACCTGTGCGCCGCCGATCACCCAGACCTCGGCCGGTGGCTGACCATCGGCGCCGCGCAGGGCGCGGCAGTGTTGCAGCGCGGCCTGCAGGCTGGGCACGGCCACCGCCCCCTCGGCCTGTATCGCCTGGGCCTGCGCGGCGTCGCGCGTCAGCACCAGGTTGATGCGCCCGGGCAGTGGCCGAAAGCGCGGCGGCAGCGAGGTCCACGTGGTACGCCCCATGATGACCGGGCAGCCCTGGGTGCAGCGGCGAAAGTGCGCCAAGTCTTCGGGCAGGTGCCAGGGCAGGGCGGGCTGCCCGTTGTGGGTGCAGCCGATGACGCCGTTGGCGGCGCGGGCAAAAATCAGGTTCAGGCGCATGGCGCCAGCATAGCGCAATACCCCCCCCCGCGCCTCTTGACCGCTGGTGGGGCCCCGTAAAATGAAGGGTTGCCCCGTACGCATACCCAACGCCATGAGCCAAGCTGCCGACCGACCGTTTTTTTCCGTGGCCGACATCCGGCGCACATTCCTGGACTTCTTCGCCCAGCGTGGGCACACCGTGGTGCCGTCCAGCCCGCTGGTGCCGGGCAACGACCCGACGCTGATGTTCACCAACAGCGGCATGGTGCAGTTCAAGGACGTGTTTCTGGGCACGGACAAGCGCCCCTACGTGCGTGCGGCATCGGTGCAGGCGTGTCTGCGCGCCGGCGGCAAGCACAACGACCTGGAAAACGTCGGCTACACCGCGCGCCACCACACGTTTTTCGAGATGCTGGGCAACTGGTCGTTTGGCGACTACTTCAAGCGCGAAAGCCTGAAGTGGGCGTGGGAGCTGCTGACCGAGGTGTACAAGCTGCCGCCCGAGCGGCTGTGGGCCACCGTCTATATCGACGACGACGAGGCGTATGACGTCTGGACGAAGGAAATCGGTCTGCAGCCCGAGCGCGTGGTGCGCATTGGCGACAACAAGGGTGGCAAGTACCAGAGCGACAACTTCTGGATGATGGCCGACACCGGCCCGTGCGGCCCGTGCTCCGAGATCTTCTACGACCACGGCCCCGAGGTGCCCGGCGGCCCGCCCGGCAGCCCCGACGCCGACGGCGATCGCTACATCGAAATCTGGAACAACGTGTTCATGCAGTTCGACATGCAGCCGGACGGCTCGGTGCGACCGCTGCCGGCGCCCTGCGTGGATACGGGCATGGGGCTGGAGCGGCTGGCCGCCATCTTGCAGGGCGTGCACAGCAACTATGACATCGACCTGTTTCGCACGCTGATTGCGGCAGCGGCGCGCGAGACCGGCGCCGCCGACCTGGACAGCCCCAGCCTGCGTGTGATTGCCGACCACATCCGCGCCACCGCGTTTCTGGTGGCCGACGGGGTGATCCCGTCCAACGAAGGCCGCGGCTATGTGCAGCGGCGCATCATCCGCCGCGCCATCCGCCACGGCTACAAACTGGGGCGTAGCACGCCGTTCTTCCACAAGCTGGTGCCCGACCTGGTGGCGCTGATGGGCGAGGCCTACCCGAACCTGGCCGCCAACGCGCAGCGCGTGATGGAGGTGCTCAAGGCCGAGGAAGAGCGCTTCTACGAGACGCTGGCGCACGGCATGGAGATTTTGGACGCGGCGCTGGCTGGCGGCCAGACCACGCTGCCGGGCGAGGTGGCCTTCAAGCTGCACGACACCTACGGCTTCCCGCTCGACCTGACCAACGATGTCTGCCGCGAGCGCGGTGTGGCGGTGGACGTGGCGGGCTTTGAGGCCGCGATGGAGCGTCAGAAGACGCAGGCGCGCGCGGCGGGCAAGTTCCGCATGGATCGTGTGCTGGACTACGCCGGTCCCGCCAACGCGTTCGTGGGCTACGAGTCGCTGCAGGCGACGGCCAAGGTGGTGGCGCTGTACGTGGAGGGCACCCCGGTGGCCGAACTCAAGCACGGCCAAAGCGGGGTGGTGGTGCTGGATACCACGCCGTTTTATGCCGAAAGCGGCGGGCAAGTAGGGGATGCGGGTGTCATCACCAGTGGCTCGGCGCGCTTCGTGGTGGCCGACACGCAGCGAATCAAGGCCGACGTGTACGGCCACCACGGCACCCTGGAGCAGGGCACGCTGGCGGTGGGTGACCATGTGCAGGCGCAGGTGGACCTGGCGCGGCGCGCGGCGACGATGCGCCACCACTCGGCTACGCACCTGATGCACAAGGCGCTGCGCGAGGTGCTGGGCGAGCATGTGCAGCAGAAGGGCTCGCTGGTGACGCCGCAGCGCACGCGCTTTGACTTTGCGCACGACGCGCCGCTGACGCCGGAGCAGATCCGGGCAGTGGAGGCGCGCGTCAACGCCGAGATCCTGGCCAACACCGACACGCAAGCGCGGCTGATGGACCTGGAGTCGGCTAAGGCGGCGGGTGCCATGATGCTGTTTGGCGAAAAGTACGGCGAGACGGTGCGCGTGCTCGACATCGGCAGCAGCCGCGAGCTGTGTGGCGGCACGCACGTGCGACGCACCGGTGACATTGGGCTGTTCAAGATCGTGGCCGAAGGCGGCGTGGCGGCGGGCATCCGGCGCGTGGAAGCGGTCACCGGTGAGGCGGCGTTGGCTTACGCTCAGACGCTGGAGCAGCAGCTGCAAGCCGCCGCCGAGGCGCTGAAGACCCCCGTCACTGAGGTGGTGCCGCGCATCGGCCAGCTGCAGGAGCAACTGCGGGCGCTGGACAAGGAAGTGGCGGCGCTCAAAGGCAAGTTGGCCGCGCTGCAGGGCGATGAGCTGGCTGCGCGCGCGGTGGACGTCAAGGGGCTAAACGTGCTGGCAGCGCGGCTGGACGGCGCCGATGCCAAGACCCTGCGCGAGACGGTGGACCAGCTCAAGGCCAAGCTGGGCAGCGCCGTGGTGGTGCTGGCCAGCGTGGACGCGGGTAAGGTACAGCTGGCCGCCGGCGTCACGCCTGATGGTGTGGCGCGGGGGCTGAAGGCCGGCGAGCTGGTCAACGCGGTGGCGCGGCAGGTCGGTGGCAAGGGCGGCGGCAAGCCCGACTTGGCGATGGCTGGCGGCACGGACGCCAGCCGCTTGCCGCAGGCGCTGGCCGGCGTGGTGGACTGGGTGGCGGCGCGCGCCTGAG
>NZ_DAISZC010000083.1:0-8293 GCF_036824975.1 Tepidimonas sp. | reverse complement strand
GGGTGGTGCGGCTCAAGGGCGGCGACCCCAGCGTCTTCGGCCGCCTGGAGGAAGAGCTGGCCGTGGTGCGCGCTGCCGGACACGACACCGTGGTGGTGCCGGGCGTGACCGCCGCGCTGGCCGCCGCCGCCGACGCCCAGCGGCCGCTGACCCGGCGTGGACGCGGGCGCAGCGTGGCGCTGACCACGGCCATGACACGCGAGCATACCCTCGCTGCTGGACGCCACACCGACACCGAGGTGTTTTACATGGCGGGCAAGCAGCTGCCCGCACTGGCGCGGCAGCTGTTGGACGTGGGCTGGGCCGCCAGCACCCCGGTGGCGGTCGTCTCGCGCGCCGGCTGGCCCGATGTCATCCACACCCAGCACACCGTGGACACGCTGGCGCAGGCCAGCGTGCTGCACCGCGGACGCCCGACCGTGGTGCTGGTGGGGGTGGGGGCGCAGGCGCTGCAGGCGACACCATCATCGGGCGCGCCGTTGCGCGAGCGCGCCCGGTGCGCTGCGCCGGCGCAGACGGCAGAAGCGCCAATCTGAGTGGCGGCGCACTCGCGGGCACCAGCGGGTCCATCGGGCCAGTGGCCTGCCGCGGCAAGCCACCGTCGGTCCGCCGGGCCACCGGACCGCACAGCACCGCATCTGTCCTGCCCTACTGCGTCTGGGCAGCGGGGGTCACCGTCAGCGGCGCGGCCCGGCTTCATCCAGCAGGCGTTCGGCGGCGCACGCCAGCGCCGCGGCGTCCAGAGTGTCTAGCTCGATGGTGCGCCAGGGCGGCTGGCCACCGCGCGCCAGCGAACGCCGGTACAGCGGGTCGTAGTGGTGCGTCATCAGCTCAGCGAACAAGTCAGCGAGATGGCCCGCCCGCGCCCACGCCTGCCAACGGGCCAATGTCTCATTGGACTGCAGGCCGCGCAAGGCCAGCAGCCGTTGCGCCAGCGCCGCCGGATCGCGCCCCAGCCACGCGTAGTCCTGCAGCACCAGTGCCAGCCGCGCGGCAAACGGCGCGTGTACCTGCACGCGCGGGGCGTGTTGCAGCGCCATCGTCAGGGCCTCGGGCAACTGCACGGCGCCGATTTTGCGGCTTTCGGCCTCCACCCACACCGCACGCGCGGGGTCGAAGCGGCGCAGCGTCTCCACCAGCGCGGTGTCAAACGCCTTTTGGCTGGGCTGGGGCTGCCCATCCGGCCACGCCCCCAGAATCGAGCCGCGATGCCGCGCCAGCGCCTCCAGGTCCAGGACTTGCGCGCCGCGCGCCGCCAGCGCCTGCAGCAGGCGTGTCTTGCCGCTGCCGGTGGGGCCACCAATCACCCGCCAGTCGAACCGTGGCGGCAGCGCCTGTAGCTGTTCCACGACCCAACGCCGATACTGTTTATAGCCACCTTGCAACTGGGCCGCAGCCCAGCCGATCTGGCGCAACCACAGCACGAAGGCGCCGCTGCGCTGCCCGCCGCGCCAGCAATAGACCAGCGGGCGCCAGTGAGCGGGCTTGTCTTGCATCACGCTTTGGATGTGACGGGCGATATTGCGCGCCACCCACGCCCCACCGATGCGCCGCGCCTCAAACGCGCCAGCGTGCTTGTATAGGGTGCCGACGAGGCGGCGCTCCTCGTCGTCGAGCACAGGCCAGTTGACCGCCCCCGGCAGGTGATCGAGCGCATACTCCGAAGGGCTGCGGGCATCGATCAGCGTATCGAAGGCACCGATCTGATCCAGGGTGACAATATCCGGTTTGGCGACCATGGCAAGCTGGCGTGGTCTGCCGTAGGGCAGGTGCAACGATGATGACGACCGATACGCGCGACCCAAACCGACTAACCGCCTGGGCGCACGGCGGCGGCTGCGGCTGCAAAATCGCCCCGGCGGCGCTGCAGCGGCTGCTGGCCCAGGTGCCGCCGCACCTGGCACCACCCGAGCTGCTGGTGGGCACGGCCACCAGCGACGACGCCGCAGTGTATCGCCTGCGCGACGACCTGGCGCTGGTGGCCACCACCGACTTTTTCACGCCGGTGGTGGACGACGCGTTCGACTTCGGGGTGATCGCCGCCACCAATGCGCTGTCCGACGTGTATGCCATGGGAGGCCAGCCACTGCTGGCGCTGGCGCTGGTGGGCATGCCGATCAACCAGCTGCCCGAGGCGGTGATTGCCCGTGTGCTCGAAGGCGGTGCGGCGGGCTGCCGCGCGGCGGGGGTGGCGCTGGCTGGTGGCCACTCCATCGACACCGTCGAGCCCATCTACGGGCTGGCTGCCATCGGCACCGTGCACCCGGATCACGTCAAGACCAACGCTGGCGCGCAGCCCGGCGACGTGCTGGTGCTGGGCAAGCCGCTGGGGGTGGGCCTCTTGTCCGCCGCCCTGAAAAAGGGCGTGTTGGATGCCGATGGCTACGCCCAGATGCGGCGCTGGACGACGCTGCTCAACCGCGCTGGCGCAGCGCTGGGCGCACTGCCCGGTGTGCATGCGATGACGGATGTGACGGGCTTTGGCCTGGCTGGGCATCTGCTGGAGCTGTGCCGCGCGGCCGGTCTGGTGGCCACGGTGGACCGTGCCGCCCTGCCCGTGCTCGACGTCAGCTGGGCTCTGTTGCGACAGGGTATCGCCACCGGGGCCTCAGGGCGCAACTGGGCCAGCTACGGCGACGCAGTGGACCTGTCGGCCTTGCCACAACCCGAGCAGGCGCTATGGCAGACGCTGATCACCGACCCGCAGACCAGCGGCGGGCTGCTGGTAGCCTGCGCGCCCGACGCGCTGGATGCGGTGCAGGCCGCGTTTGCCCGCGCGCAGGGCAGGCCCGGCTGGGTGATCGGGCATCTGCAGGCCGCCCCAGCCGGCACACCCCCAAGTGTGTGCCTGCGCTGACACCCGCTGCAACGCAGCGTTGTGGCGTACTTGGCCCCACATCCGGATGCGCGCTTAAGCCGAGCGGGCGCGGTCTGGACCTGGTATCGCACCGCCGCCCGCGGCGGAGGCCCACACGGGTGTCGCCCGCGTGATAGGACGGCGCGTGGTCGGGTGGGAGGCAGGCGCACCCAAGCCCCCGTCAATGCCGCGCCGGTGCCGTGGCCCGGGCAGCCGCATCGAAACCCCCCTTGGCTTTCCACTCCTCGAAGCCACCCTGCAAAATGCGCACGTTGTCCCAACCCGCCACGCGCAGCGCCAACCCCGCCTGCGCTGACAGCGAGCCGGTGTTGCAGTAGATCAGCGCCATGCGGTCGCGCGGGATCTCGTGGCGACGCGCCAGCACCTGCCGCCACTCGATGTTGACCGCACCGGGGATGTGACCGCGCGCGTACTGTGCCGCGTCGCGCGCGTCGATGACGAACACGCGCGGCCATTCCTCACGCGGAATCTGCTCGGCGAAGATCACCCCGCCGCCGTAGTCCACAAACTCCAGGTAGGCGCCGATCTCGTCGATGACGGCCGCCTTGTCGTTGGCCTGGGCGGGGCTGGCCAGCCACAGGCTAGCCACCCAACAGGCTGCCATGGCGAGGGTCGGTGCGCGTGGCATCTTGAAAGCTCCCGCATCAATCACATCATCAGTAAGCGCTGATGTTACCGGACTGTGGCGATGCCACCACTTGCGCCATCACGCGCGCTCAGGCGCGCTTGACGCGCGCACCCGGACACGCCCGTCTTTTGATACCGCGACAACGACACCGGCTGAGCGCTTCACGCGCGCATCCGAACGCTGGCTTTCCCGGCTCGGGACGGGTTGCGCACTGCGGCATTCGGTTCAACCCGAGCAGCGCGCCGACTCACTCCACCGTCACGCTCTTGGCCAGGTTGCGCGGTTTGTCCACGTCGGTGCCGCGCAGTACCGCCGCGTGGTAAGCCAGCAGCTGCAGCGGCACCACGTGCAGGATCGGGCTCAGCGGCCCATAGTGCTCGGGCATGCGGATCACGTGCAGCCCGTCGCCGCTGCCGATGTGGGTGTCGGCGTCGGCCAGCACGTACAGCACACCGCCGCGTGCGCGCACTTCCTGCAGGTTGCTCTTGAGTTTGTCCAGCAACGCGTCGTTGGGCGCCACCGCCACCACCGGCATGGCGTTGGTGACCAGCGCCAGCGGCCCGTGCTTGAGCTCGCCCGCCGGGTAGGCCTCGGCGTGGATGTAGCTGATTTCCTTCAGCTTCAGGGCGCCTTCCTGCGCAATCGGATGGTGCAGGCCACGCCCCAGAAAGAGCGCGTGCTCCTTGGCGGCAAAATCTTCGGCCCAGCGGATGACCTGCGGCTCCAGCGCCAGCACCGCCTGCAACGCCACCGGCAGGTGACGCATGGCGCGCAGGTGGCGCGCTTCGTCGTCGGCGCTCAGCCGCCCCTTGGCCTGTGCCAGGGTCAGCGTCAGCAAAAACAGCGCGGCCAATTGGGTGGTAAAGGCCTTGGTGCTGGCCACGCCAATCTCCACCCCCGCGCGCGTGACGTAGGCCAGCTCGCACTCGCGCACCATGGCGCTGCTGGCCACGTTGCAGATGGTCAGCGTGTGGGTCATGCCCAGCGCCTGCGCATGGCGCAGCGCCGCCAGCGTGTCGGCGGTCTCGCCACTTTGGCTGATGGTGACCACCAGCGTGCGCGCGTCGGGCACACTGTCGCGATAGCGGTACTCGCTGGCGATTTCCACCGTAGTAGGAATGCGCGCGATGGATTCCAGCCAGTGTCGCGCCACACAGCCCGCGTAATAACTGGTGCCGCAAGCCAGAATCAGCACGCGGTCGATCTCGGCAAATACGCGCCAGGCCGCGCGCGAGCGGATGCCGTGGTCGTCAAACAGCTCCGGCACGATGCCCTCGACGCCTTCGAGCGTGTCGGCCAGCGCGCGCGGCTGCTCGAAGATTTCCTTTTGCATGTAGTGCCGGTACGGGCCCAGCGCCACGTCCTGACTGCCCACCTGCACGGTGCGCACCGGGCGCGCCGCGGCGTCCAGCGCACGGCCATCGCGCCCCACGATGCGGTAGCGGCCCAGCCCGACGTCCACCAGATCCCCTTCGGCCAAGAAGACGATGCGGTCGGTGACGCCGGCCAGCGCCAACGCGTCGCTGGCCAGGTAGTGCGCCGCGGGGCCGTCGCCTGCCGTGCCAATGCCCAGCACCAGCGGCGAGCCGGCGCGCGCGCCCACCAGCCGCTGCGGCTCATCGTGGTGCAGCACCGCAATCGCATATGCACCGTGAAGCCGGGTGGTGGCCGCCCGCACCGCCTCGAGCAAGTCACCTTCGTAGCAGCTGTCGATCAGGTGCGCGATGACCTCGGTGTCGGTTTGGCTGTCGAACACGTAGCCGCGCGCCATCAATTCGGCGCGCAGCGCCTCGTGGTTTTCGATGATGCCGTTGTGCACCAGCGCCACGCGCGCCGGGCGCTCGCCCGCGCGCACCCCCGGCCCGTGACTGAAGTGCGGGTGCGCGTTGTGCACGGCGGGCACGCCATGTGTGGCCCAGCGGGTGTGCGCAATGCCGGTGGCGGCACGCAACCCGTCGGCGCGCACCTGCGCCTGCAGCTCGGCCACGCGCGCCGTGCTGCGCGCGCGCACCAGCCCGCCGGCACGCACGGTGCCCAGCAACGGCGCGCCCAAATGCAGCGCCAACCCACACGAGTCATAACCGCGGTACTCCAGCCGCTGCAGGCCCTGCACCAGCACCGGCACCACATCCTGATCACCCACCGCCGCGACGATGCCGCACATATCGATCCATCCTCCGGAAAAACGCCGCTGCCCCCCACGGGGCCTGCGCAATAGATTCAGCATAAGCCCGATAAGACGATATTGGATTACATTTATATGCTTCCCGTAAACTCTTTTTTCATCTAGCGCCAGACTCAAAACTTTCTTTCAAATATCTGTCGTTTATGCAACTCGATCACATCGACCTGCTCCTGCTCGAACACTTGCAAACCGATGCCGCCGCCCCGCTGGCCACGCTGGCCGCACGCTGCGGGGTCTCCGCACCCACGGTGCTGCGGCGCGTGCGCCGGCTGGAGGCAGCCGGGCTGATCGAGCGCCGTGTCGCCATCCTGCAACCGCAGCGGCTGGCCGCCGCGCTGGGCGAAGGGCTGCTGGCCATCGTCGAGCTGACACTGGAGCACCAGGGGGTAGAGCACCTGGACGCGTTCGAGGCGCTGGCGGTGACCGACCCGGCGGTGCAGCAGTGCTACCGGGTCAGCGCCGGCCCCGACTTCGTACTGGTGGTGGCGGTGCGCGATATGGCCGAATACCAAGCGCTGGCGCAGCGGCTGTTTACCGCCCATGGCAACGTGCGCGCCGTCAAGACCTACTTTTGCCTGCGGCGCGCTAAGTTCGACACTCGGCTGCCGCTGCCGCCGCGCGCTGCGCGGCCGCAAGTGGCGCCAGCCCCGTAGCGCCACGCGCTGGCGTAGGATGCTTCGTCATCATCGACAGGCTTCGCGTGGCTTCCTGCAGGAGGCACTGCTTGGTTCGCATATCCTCACTCGTCACGCGCGCCGCGCTGGCCTTGTGGCTGGCGGTGGCCACCTTGTCCGTCCAGGCGCAGGAGCTGGTGAGCGTGCGTGTCCCAACCGCCCATCTGCGGGCCGGCCCCGGCACCGACAGCGACGTCCGGTGGCAGCTGCGCCAGGGCTAACCGCTGCTGGTGCTGCAGCGCCAGGGCGACTGGCTGCAGGTGCGCGACTTCGAAGGCGACGAAGGCTGGATCGCGGCGCGACTGACCGGGCCCCAGCGCCACCACGTGGTACGGGCACGCGTGCTCAAGCAGCGCAGCGGCCCGGGCCCGCAGTGGCAGGTGGTGGGCCGGGCCCGGTATGGCGATGTGCTGGCCACCGTGCGACGCCAAGGCGACTGGGTGCAGCTGCGGGCACCGGGCGTGGCCGGCACCGTCTGGGCGGCCAGCGATCACCTGTGGGGCTGGTGAGTCCTGCCGCGCCGCCGGACGGTCCCTGCAGCCCCTTCCCGGGCCAGCGTCGCTTCAGTCGCGCCGCTTCGCGGGCCGCTGCCAGTTCGGCACCGTCACCGGCTTGGCGCGTGCCACCGTCAGCGCACCGGGTGGCGTGTCTTTGGTGACGGTGCTGCCCGCACCGATCGTGCCGCCCGCACCCAGCGTGACAGGCGCCACCAGCACGCAGTTGCTGCCTACGTGCACGTCGGCCTCGATCACCGTGCGGTGCTTGTTAGCGCCATCGTAGTTGGCGGTGATGCTGCCCGCACCGTAATTGACGCGCTCGCCCACCGTCGCGTCGCCCAAATAGGCCAAATGATTGGCCTTGGCACCGGCGGCCAAAGTCGCGTTCTTGACCTCCACGAAGTTGCCAATGTGCACCTCGGGTCCAAGTCGGGTGCCGGGACGCAGACGGGCAAACGGCCCAACACGCGCGCCGTCCCCCACCACCACGCCCGCGCGCTCGCCGTCGATGTGCGTAAACGGATGGATGACGGCGCCGGCCTGCACCGTGGCGTTGGCAATCACGCAATGCGCGCCGACCCGCACCCCGTCGCCCAGCACGACCCGGCCCTCGAAAACACAGTTGACGTCGATCTCCACGTCTTGCCCGCACACCAGCTCGCCGCGCACATCCAGCCGCGCTGGGTCGGCCAGGCGCACCCCCTGCGCCAGCAACGCCTGGGCCACGCGTCGCTGGTAGGCACGCTCCAGTTCGGCCAGCTGTGCCGGGCTGTTCACACCGGCGACCTCCACCGCATCGGTGATGCGGTGCGCCACCACCGGGACACCATCGGCCACCGCGTGGCGCACCACGTCCGTCAGGTAGTACTCACCCTGGGCGTTGCGGTTGTCCAGCCGTGCCAGCCAAGCGCGCAGGCGCGCCGTGGGGGCGGCCAGAATGCCGCTGTAGACCTCGGTGATGCGACGCTCGGCCTCGGTGGCATCCTTTTCTTCGACGATGGCGCGTACCGCGCCGGCATCGTCGCGCAGCACGCGCCCGTAGCCGTGCGGATCGGGCAGCTCCACCGTCAGCAGCGCCAGCGCGTCCGCGCCCACCGCGGTCTGCGCCTGCAGCAGCGCGGCCAGCGTCTCGGGCCGCGTCAGCGGCACGTCGCCGAACAGCACCAGCGTCACGCCGTCGTCGGCCAGCAGCGGCACCGCCTGCTGCACTGCGTGGCCGGTGCCCAGCTGCGGCGTCTGCCGCACCGCTTGCAGGGCCAGCCCCCCGGCCAGCGCGGGCAGCTCGGCCTCTACCTCGTCGGCACCGTGGCCGGTGACGACCACGCAGCGGCGCGCCTGCACCCCGCGCGCCGCCGCCAGCACGTGCCCCAGCAGCGGCATGCCCGCCAGGCGATGCAACACCTTCGGGCGCGCGCTTTTCATGCGGGTGCC
>NZ_DAISZC010000082.1:0-8406 GCF_036824975.1 Tepidimonas sp. | reverse complement strand
TCGACGATGGTGTAGCGGATATTGGGCCGGTCGAAACTGGCCACAAAGGTGCGCGCCTGCTGCAGGCGCAGGTGCGCCACGATGTCGGCGCGTGTCAGCGCGTCGGCGGTGGCCGTCAGCGCAATGCGTGGCACGCCTGCAAAGCGCTCGGGCAGCACGGCCAGCTCGCGATATTCGGGGCGGAAATCGTGCCCCCATTGGCTGACGCAGTGCGCCTCGTCGATGGCCAACAACGCCAGCCGCCCCGCCTCGTGCAACACCTGTAGCCGAGCCAAAAAGCGCGGCGTGACGATGCGCTCGGGCGCAGCGTACAGCAGCGTGAGCTCGCCGCGCATCAGGCGTCGCTCGACGGCGGCCGCCTCATCCGCGTTCAGACTGGAGTTCAGGTAGGCGGCCTCCACTCCTGCCTCGCGCAGCGCGCCCACCTGGTCGTGCATCAGCGCGATCAGCGGCGAGACAACGAGGGTGGTGCCGTGCCCGGCGCGCTGGCGCACGATGGCCGGGATCTGGTAGCACAGCGACTTGCCGCCACCGGTGGGCATCAGCACCAGCGCGTCGCCACCTGCGGCCACGTGGATGACGATGTCGTGCTGGAGCCCACGGAAGGTGTCGTAGCCGAATACGTCGCGCAGCACGGCGCGGCAGGCGCGCGCCACGGCGACCGGGTCGGACAAAACCACGCTGGCCACCGCGGCGACTTCAGGCCGCAAGACGCCTTCCTCCCGCACTCACATCTGCTCCCACGGCAGCCCATCGTGGCGCCAGCCGTTGACGGTGGAGCGATGGAAATGCTCGTCCAGCTCACCCTCGAAGCCGTGCACCACGTGCGCCACATCGGTAAAGCCGGCTGCCTCCAGCGCCGCGCCCGCATCCAGCGTGCGCTTGCCGCTGCGACAAATCAGCAGCACCGGGCGGGTGCGGTCGCCGTCGGCCTCCTCCAGCACGCGCCGCACGAAGCCCTCGGGGTCGGGCTGCAGGTCCGGGTACTCGTACCAGGGGATGTTGATGACCACGGGCAAGCGGCCAACGCAGAGCGACTCGATTTCCATGCGCACGTCGATGAACAGCGAGGCGCGCTCGGGCGGCTGGGCGGCGTGGGCCTGCAGCCAGTCCCACGCTTCGCGGGGTAGCAGGTGCTTCATAAGCCAGGAGGGTGCGCAAATGGCCGGCCGACCGGGTTCACCCCTGGCGCAGCAGGCGGGCAGCATCGCGGGCAAAGTAGGTCAGGATGCCGTCGACGCCGGCGCGCTTGAAAGCCAGCAGGCTCTCCATCATTACCGCGTCGTGGTCCAGCCAGCCGTTGGCCGCGGCGGCCTTGAGCATGGCGTATTCACCGCTGACCTGGTAGGCGAAAGTCGGCACCTTGAACTCGTCTTTGACGCGACGCACCACGTCCAGGTATGGCAGCCCAGGCTTGACCATCACCATATCCGCGCCTTCGGCCAGGTCGAGCGCCACCTCGCGCAACGCTTCGTCGCTGTTGGCCGGGTCCATCTGGTAGACCTTCTTGTCGGCCTTGCCCAGGTTGGCGGCACTGCCCACGGCGTCGCGAAACGGCCCATAGAAGGCGCTGGCGTACTTGGCGCTGTAGGCCATGATGCGCGTGTGCACGTGGCCGCGCGCCTCCAGCGCCTGGCGGATGGCGCCGATGCGGCCGTCCATCATGTCGCTGGGCGCAACGATGTCCACGCCGGCGGCGGCCTGCACCAGCGCCTGTTTGACCAGCACCTCGACGGTGGCGTCGTTGACGATGTAGCCCGTCTCATCCAGCAGTCCATCCTGCCCGTGGCTGGTGTAAGGGTCCAACGCCACGTCGGTCATGATGCCCAGGCTGGGCACGCGCGCTTTGAGCTGTGCCACCACGCGCGGAATCAGACCATCGGGGTTCCACGCTTCGCGCCCGTCGGGGGTTTTCAGCCCTGGGTCGATGACCGGGAACAGCGCCATCACCGGAATGCCCAGCGCCACGCACTCCTCGGCCACCGGCAGCAGTTGGTCGAGGCTCAAGCGCTCCACACCCGGCATCGAGGCCACCGGCTCGCGCCGGCGCTGCCCTTCCAGCACGAACACGGGGTAGATCAGGTCGTGTACCGTGAGGTGGTGTTCGCGCACCAGGTTGCGGGTGAAGACGTCGCGCCGCAGGCGGCGCGGCCGCGACAGGGGATAGGGGGCGGGGTGCCCAGAAACGGGGGTCGGTGCGTTCATGGGCGTTATTGTGACGGTTTGGCGCGTGAGCTACACTGCCCCACGGGGCGCTCACCGCCAACTGGCGCTGGCTCGCCCCGCTGTGCAGGCTCCCCCCTCCCCCCACAACCGTGACGGCACCGCCCTCCCTTCCCCGCTCTGCCGAGGTGCACGGCGAACCCGGCGCCGGCTGGCGGTTGGCCCCATATTGGCCGGATCTGGCCATTGGGGTCACGGATCAGGCCATCGACACCGCGGAACACCTGCTGCGCGGGCTGGCACTGCTGCACGAGCGCGGCCGCCTCAGCGAAGCCGAGGTGCGCATTCTGGCCCTGCCGGCCCAGCGGCTGCGCCAGTGTGCGCAGCAAGCACAACAGATCGTGCGACTGCACAGCGGCCAGGTGCGCCAGACCCACGAAAAAATCGACGTCGCCACCGTCGTCGCAGCGGTACTGGCCGATGAACGCGCGGCCCTCGCAGCCCAGGGCATCGAGGTCCAGTGCGAGCTGCAGTCGGCCGAGGTTCTGATCGACCCGACGCTGGCCTACGGTCTGGTGCAGACCCTGCTGAGTTGGGGGCTGCAGTTCGGCACCCGGCTGCATTGGCAGGTCATCCCGGCGCACAGTGGCGGCGCGGGTGCCGTCGAAGTGGCCCTGCACGTGCGGGGCACCACCGCACCCGACGCCGAGGCCGTGCATGCCAACGGCCTGCCCTGGCTGCTGGTGCAACAGCTGGCCCACAGCGACGGGGGCGTAACCCTGCAGCGTGGCATCGGGCAGGGCGCAGTCCAGCTGCTCGCGCAGCTGCGCCGCCTGCCACCCGCGTCAGCGCCGGTGGCCGCCGACTAGTCCAGCGCCCGTCACCCGGCAGGACGCTGCGTGGCGCAGCGCTCACACACGCAGGCCTGCCCGCGCGCCGGGGCGGGGACGCGCGCCAACAGTTCAGCGGTGAAACGCACCCCGGTGCACCAGCAGGGCGGCTGCTCGACACCACTGCGGCGCTGATGCTCCATCGCGCACCCGTTGGCTCCCCCACACAGCGGGCAGCGTCCCGGATCGACAGCCGGCGGGGCAGGGGCGGGTTCGGCGGCGCACATCGTACTGCCCCCCTCACATCGTCATGGCGTCGCGCCCCAAGCGCCCCATCATCATCACCAGCGCATCGTGCGCGCTCTGCGCGATGGTGTACGGCCCGACGCTGCCCTTGCGGTGTCCATCGCCACGGTCGTCCATCACGGCGTCACTGAAGGCGTTGGTGTCGAGGCGCTGCCCCTCACGGCCGGAGGTCGGCGACGGATTCGATTTCGGCGCGGTCACGCCCGCGATGTTTGGCGCGATACAGCGCCTCGTCGGCACGCTTGAGTAGCTGGCGCAGCGCCTCGCTGGCAAAACCCTCGGCCTGACGGGCCCGCTCGGGCGGCGGCTCCCACACGCAGGCCCCCACGCTCACCGTCACCGGCAAGCCCGCCAGCGGCCGCACCGCCAGCGCGGCGCGCAGCCGTTCGGCCTGGGCCGGGGCATCCGCCGCGCCCAGGCGCGGCAGCAGCAAAGCAAACTCCTCGCCACCAAAGCGCACCAGCAAGTCGTCAGGGCGCACCTGCTCCTTCAGACGCTGCGCGGCGGCCCGCAGGACATCGTCGCCGCGGTCGTGCCCGTACTGGTCGTTGATGGCCTTGAAGTGGTCCAGGTCCAGCATCATCACCGTCAACGGCTCACCGGTGCGCCAGGCGCGGTGCACGTACCGGGATCCCAGGTCGTCGAGCATGTGCCGGTTGTACAGGCCCGTCAACGCGTCGGTAACGGCCACACGCGCCAGCTCGGCATACTGTCGGCGCACCTGCTGCAGCAGCCGCCAGTAGCGCACCAGATTGCCCACCCGGGCGCGCAGCTCGTCGGCATCGACCGGCTTGCTTAGGTAGTCGTTGGCGCCGCGGCGCAGCATCTCCAGCCGCCGCGCCTGCTCGTCGTAACCCGAATACGCCAGCACCGGCAGCTCGGCCAGATCGTCGCGCCGACTGCGCAGTGCCGACAGCAGCCCCAGGCCGCTGAGCGGCCCCGGCAGCACGACGTCGATGATGACCAAATCGAACGGCTGGGCATCGAGCCGCTGCAGCGCCGCCGCGGCATCGCCCACCGCCACCACCTCCACCGCCAACGGGGCCAGCGCCTCGGCCGTCGTGGACGCCATGGTCGGCGAGTCCTCCACCAGCAGAATGCGGGCACGCTGCTGCACGCCGTGACGCTGCAGCAGTGTGCGCAGATGGGGCAGCAGATGATCGGGGCGATCGCGCAGCAGCACGTCGGTGAAGCCACCCTCCAGCGCGTGCATGCGCCGCACGTCGTCACCGTCGCCGGTGATCAGAATGACCGGCAGCACCGCCCGGCCCGGCAGGGCCCGCAGCCGCCGCAACACCTCCACCGCCTCCATGTCCGGCAGGTGGCGCGAGACCAGCACCAGATCGGCCGTCACCCCGCCGTCCATGGCCCGTATCGCCTCGCCGCCGCGGGCATAGGCATGCACCGTCACGCCCTCGTCGGCCAGCAGCTGCTCCACCACCAAGCGCGCGGCGTGGTTGGCGTCGATCAATACTACCGAGGGAGGTGCGCCAGCGGTATCAGTGGTCATGACCAGCAGCATTCCAACTGCAGCCGGGGGCACGCGGGTGTGGCAACCCAGCCAGCCTGGCGGGAGCGCCCCACCCGCATGTTCCGCCCCGGTCATCTGGGGGGAAATGACAGGCAACGCACCCCTACCCAGCGGGGTTTATCCTAGCACGCCTGCGTGGCCCGGGATCCGATCCAGCGGCGCATGGGACACCCACCACGTCGCCGGCCCAGCCAATCGCACGAGCCTCATTCCACCCGGGTGTCAACGGCCACGCGCGGCATCGACTCGGGTTAGGGATGTCCCACCCCCTGTCGCGCCGATGTCACCCCCCGCGTGCCGCCTTCACCCTCAGGCGCCACGCGTGCAGCAGCGGCTCGGTGTAGCCGCTGGGTTGCTCCTGGCCTTTGAAGACCAAATCCAGCGCGGCCTGGAAGGCAAAGCTGGCGTCAAAGTTGGGCGCCATCGGACGGTAGTTGGGGTCACCGGCGTTTTGCTGGTCCACCTTGGCCGCCATGCGCTCGAAAGTGGCGCGCACCTGCTCGGCGCTGACCACCCCGTGGTGCAGCCAGTTGGCCACGTGCTGGCTGGAAATGCGCAGCGTGGCGCGGTCTTCCATCAGGCCGACGTCGTTGATGTCGGGCACCTTCGAGCAGCCGATGCCCTGATCGACCCAGCGCACCACATAACCCAAAATCCCCTGGATGTTATTGTCGAGTTCGGCCTGCTTGTCGGCCTCGCTCCAGTTCGGGTTGGCACTCACCGGCACCGTCAGCAGCCCCGTCAGCAGCGCATCGCGCTCGGCATCGGCATCGATTTGCTCCAGCTCCTGCTGAATCGCAGACACGTCCACCTGGTGGTAGTGCAGCGCGTGCAGCGTGGCCGCCGTCGGGCTGGGCACCCAGGCGGTATTGGCGCCCGCCTTCGGGTGCGCGATCTTTTGCTCCAGCATCGCCTTCATCAGGTCGGGCATGGCCCACATACCCTTGCCGATCTGCGCGCGCCCGCGCAACCCGCACTTCAGGCCCACCAGCACGTTGTTGTGCTCGTACGCCTGAATCCAGGCACTGCTCTTCATGTCATTCTTGCGGATCATGGGCCCGGCCAGCATCGCGGTGTGGATCTCGTCGCCGGTGCGGTCCAGGAAACCGGTGTTGATGAACGCCACGCGGCTGGCCGCCGCCGCAATGCAGGCCTTCAGGTTCACGCTGGTGCGGCGCTCCTCGTCCATGATGCCGAGCTTGACGGTGCTGTCCGGCAAGCCCAGCAGCTGCTCGACACGACTGAAGAGCTCGGCGGCGAATGCCACCTCACGCGGGCCGTGCATCTTGGGCTTGACGATATAGATGCTGCCGGCGCGGCTGTTGCGAATCGGCTCACCACTGGGCAGCTTGCCGTGCCCCTTGAGGTCGTGCAGCGCAATGGTGGTCGTCACCACCGCGTCCATGATGCCCTCAGGAATTTCGCGCACCGTGCCGTCAGCGTCGGTGTACAAAATGGCCGGATTGGTCATCAGGTGGCCGACGTTGCGCACGAACAGCAGCGAGCGCCCCGGCAGCACCACCTCACCGCGGCCATCGGGCGCGATGTAGCGGCGGTCGCCGTGCAAGCCGCGCGTCAGCGTGCGGCCGCCCTTGTCGAAACTCTCGGTCAACCAGCCCTGCATCATACCCAGCCAGTTGCGGTAGCCCAGCACCTTGTCCTCGGCGTCCACCGCGGCCACCGAGTCTTCCAGGTCGAGGATGGTGGACAGCGCCGCCTCCACCACCACGTCGCACACGCCGGCGGCGTCCGTAGCCCCGATGGGGTGGCTGCGGTCGATACGGATGTCCAGATGCAGCCCGCGGTGGCGCAGCAGCACCGACGACGGCGCTGCCGCCTCACCCTGATAGCCAACGAACTGGGCCGGGTCTTTTAGCCCCGTGACGGTGCCGCCCACCAGCGTCACGCGCAGCACGCCGCCCTGCACCGCATACGCGGTGGCGTCGGCGTGCGAGCCTTGCGCCAGCGGCGCCGCCTGGTCGAGTACGCTGCGGGTGTAGGCAATCACCTTCGCCCCGCGCTTGTCGTTGTAGCCAGGGCCCTTGGCACAACCGTCGTCCTCGGGGATGACGTCGGTGCCGTACAGCGCGTCGTACAGGCTGCCCCAGCGCGCGTTGGCCGCATTGAGCGCGTAGCGCGCGTTCAGAATGGGCACCACCAGCTGCGGGCCGGCCTGCGTGGCCAGTTCGGCATCCACGTTAGCGGTGGTCACGCGCACGTCGCCCGGCGGCGGCACCAGATACCCAATGGTCTCCAGAAACTGGCGATAGGCCGCCATGTTGGTGATCGGACCCGGATTGGCGCTGTGCCACTTGTCCAGCTCGGCCTGCAGCCGGTCGCGCTCGGCCAGCAGCGCACGGTTTTTCGGTGCCAAGTCGGCCACGATGGCGTCAAACCCACTCCAGAAGCGGGCGCTGTCGATGCCCGTGCCCGGCAGCACCTGATCCTCGATGAAGCGGTACAGCACCTCGGCCACCTGCAGGCGGCCAACGGCAATGCGCGGTGTGATCATGACGTTCGAACCTCCGTAAGGGGCGCGCCCCGGCGCCGCCCCGACATCCTAGAAGGGGTCACACTCTACGCCAAACCAGCGGTCGGATCGAGCGCCGACAGGCCGCGGCAGCCGTGACATTTTGTTGAATAATCCCCGCGGTGGACCGCCT
Source organism: Tepidimonas sp. (assembly GCF_036824975.1). Classification (GTDB taxonomy): domain Bacteria; phylum Pseudomonadota; class Gammaproteobacteria; order Burkholderiales; family Burkholderiaceae_C; genus Tepidimonas. Next base: position 913 of record NZ_DAISZC010000082.1, on the reverse strand, counting down.
CAAAGCCATGGAGACCTTCGTCGCGGTGGCCGCGCGCGGCAGCCTGGCCGCGGCTGCCCGCGCCGAAGGCGTCGTGCCCGCGATTATCGGTCGGCGGCTGGACGCGCTGGAGGAGCACCTGGGCGTCAAGCTCATGGTGCGCACCACGCGCCGCATCACCCTCACGCCCGAAGGCAGCGCCTTTCTGGAAGACTGCCAGCGGCTGCTGGCCGATCTCGCCCAGGCGGAGGCCTACGTCAGCGCCGGCGGTACCGCCGCGCGCGGGCACCTGCGCATCACCGCGCCAGCCGGCTTTGGGCGCCAGCACGTGGCGCCGCTCGTGCCCGCCTTTCGTGACCGCCACCCGGACGTGACGGTGTCGCTCAACCTCAGCGACCGCGTGATCGACCTGATCGCCGAGGGCTACGACTGCGCCGTGCGCGTGGGCGACCTGCCCGACTCGTCACTGGTGAGCGTGCGGTTGGCCGACAACCGGCGCCTGGTGGTGGCCGCGCCCGCCTATCTGCAGCGCCACGGCGAGCCGCGCCACCCGCACGACCTGCTGCACCACGACTGCCTGGTCCTGTCGTCGGATGCCTCGCAAACGCGCGGCTGGGCCTTCAGCGTGCCCACCGTGGGCGGCCGACACGAGCTGATCCACGTGCGCCCACGCGGCCCGCTGGACTGCAGCGACGGGCAGGTGCTGTACCAGTGGTGCCTGCAGGGTCTGGGGCTGGCCTGGCGCAGTACGTGGGAGGTGCAGGCCGACATCGACACCGGCCGCCTGGTGAGCGTACTCGACGCCTACGCCGCGCCCCCCAACGGCATCTACGCCGTGTTTCCCAGCGCGCGCCACCTGCCACGGCGCGTGCGCGCGTGGGTGGATTTTCTGAAGGAACACTACGGGCGGGCGGAGTTTTGGGGGCGAGCGCCG
>NZ_DAISZC010000081.1:0-8432 GCF_036824975.1 Tepidimonas sp. | reverse complement strand
AGGAAGGGTGGCAGAGTGGTCGATTGCACCGGTCTTGAAAACCGGCGATGGGCAACCATCCGTGGGTTCGAATCCCACCCCTTCCGCCACGGCCATCACTCGTGCCGCAGCGCCTCGATCGGGTCCAGACGCGCGGCGCGGCGCGCCGGCACGTAGCCAAACAGCACGCCAATGGCAGCCGAGAAGGCAAAAGCCACCAGGTTGATGACCGGATCGAAGGCAAAGGGCACCTGCATCAGGCGGCTGATCGCCACGCTGGCACCCAGCGCCAACAGCAGCCCCACCACACCGCCCAGTGCGGCCAGCACCACCGCCTCGACCAGAAACTGCCCCATCACTTCGCGCTCGCGCGCGCCGATGGCCAGGCGCAGGCCGATTTCGCGCGTGCGCTCGGTGACGCTAACCAGCATGATATTCATGATGCCGATGCCACCGACCAATAGACTGACAGCGGCAACTGCGCCCAGCAGCAGGGTCATGATGCGGGTGGTGCCGGCCATGGTCTCGGCCAGCTGCTGGGTATCGAGGATGTTGAAGTTGTCCTCTTCCTCTTCGGCCAGACTGCGCCGCTCGCGCAGGATCTGCCGCACCGACGCCTTGACGGCCTCTGGGTCCGCTCCTTCGAGCATCGACACGTGCAGGGTGAAGACCCGTGTGTGCCCCACCACGCGCCGGTGCAGGGTGTTGATGGGCATCAGCACCATGTCGTCCAGGTCTTGCCCAAAGGCGCCCTGTCCCTTGGGGGCGAGCACGCCCACCACCTCGCACGGCACCTGGCGCACGCGCACGGTGTCGCCCACCGGCGAAGCAGTCCCGTAGAGTTCGCGCCGCACGGTCTCGCCCAGCAGGCACACGGCGGCCCCCACGCGCAGCTCATCTTCGCTGAAGACACGCCCTTCGGCCAGTGTCCAGTTATTGGTCAGCAACCAGTCTTGCGAGCCGCCAACGATGCTGCTGGACCAGTTGCGGCCATTGGCCACCACGGTGCCGCTGGTGCGCGCTTCGGCGGCTACGGCCAGCACACCCGGGGTCTGAGTCGCCAGCGCGGTGGCGTCGCTGAGCTTGAACGATGGTGCCCCCGCACTACCACCGGGTCCCAGTCGCTGGCCGGGCCGCACCTGCAGCAAGTTGACGCCCAGACTGGCGATTTGCTGCTGGATGGCACGGGTGGCACCGTTGCCCACGGTGACCATGGTCACCACGGCCGCCACGCCGATGACCACGCCCAGCACGGTCAGAAATGAGCGCAGCAGGTTGCGCCGGATGGAGCGCAACGCCAGCCTGATGGTGCTGAGCCACATCATGAGTCGCCCTCCCCGACGCGATGCGCACCACGCGGCTGCAGCGCCGACGCGGCCGGGGGTTGCTGGGGCTGCGCGCCGGGTGTGCCGGACGTGGGGTGTGCCGCGTCGTGCGACGCGCCGCCGGCCTCGACCGGGGCACCATCGCGCTCGATGCGCCCGTCGCGGAAGTGCACCACGCGCTGTGCGTAGGCGGCGATGTCGGGCTCGTGCGTCACCATTAGCACCGTCAGACCACGTTCGCAGTTGAGGCGCTGGATGAGCGTCATGATTTCGTAGCTGCGCCGCGAGTCGAGGTTGCCGGTGGGTTCGTCGGCCAGCAGCACGCGCGGCTGCGTGACGATGGCGCGCGCGATAGCGACGCGCTGCTGCTGTCCGCCCGATAATTCCGCCGGGGTGTGGCGCTCCCACCCGGCCAGCCCGACTTCGGCCAGCGCGGCGCGCGCGGCGGCGTGGCGCTGGCGCGCGGGCAGGCCGCGATAGACGAGTGGCAATTCGACGTTTTCCAGCGCAGTGGTGCGCGGCAGCAGGTGAAAGCCCTGGAACACGAAGCCCAGATAGTGGCGCCGCAGCAGCGCGCGGTCGTCGCGCGTGAGCGACTGCACGGGCACACCCAACAACCGATATTCCCCACTGGTGGGGGTGTCCAGCAACCCCAGGATGTTCATCGCCGTGGATTTGCCCGAGCCGCTGGGCCCCATGATGGCGACGAACTCCCCCGCGCGTACCGTCAGGTCGATGCCGCGCAACGCGGCAAAGGCTGCGCTGCCTTGGCCGTAGATGCGCGTGACGCCGTGCAGCACGATCAGGGGCGAGTCGGCTTGGGTGGTCACAGACAAGGTCTCCCTCATCGGCCGCGCGCTGCGCTGCGCTGCTCAATGATCACCGGCAGCCCTTCCTCGACGCCCTCGCCGCTGACTTCGGACATCCGCCCATCGCTGATGCCCACGGTCACCGGCACGGCCACCGGCTGGCCGTCGCGCAGCACCCACAGCTGGCGCGGCCCGGAGCGGGTATCCAACCGCGCCGTTTTACGGCCCGCGGTGGGTGCCTTGGGCAGCAGCAGGCTGGCCAAGCCACTGCCGCCGCCTGCTGCGGCGGCGGACTCGCTGGGGGTGAAGCGCAGCGCCGTGTTGGGCACCACCAGCACGCCCTTGCGCTCTACGGCACGGATGCTGGCGGTGGCCGTCATACCCGGGCGCAGTGAACCGTCGGCGTTGTCCACGTCGAGGGTGGCGGTGTAGGTGACGACGTTGTCGGTTTTGGTGGCGCCAAAGGCCACGCGCCCCACGCTGGCCGGGTAGCGCCGCCGCGGGTACGCACTGACGGTAAAGGTAGCAGGCAAGCCTTCGCGCACCGCGCCGATGTCGGCCTCATCCACCGCCACGTCCAGCTTGAGCCGCTTCAGATCCTGGGCGATGGTCAGCAGTGTGACCGCCTGCAGCGAGGCGGCCACGGCGTTGCCGGGGTCGACGTTGCGAGCCAACACCACCCCGTCGATGGGCGAACGGATGAATGCCTTGGACAGGTTGGTCTCGGCGGTGGCCAGGTTGGCGCGCGCTTGCTGCACACTGGCCCGTGCGCTGCGTTGCGCGGCCTCGGCGCGCGCCAGCGCCGCGCGCGCGGCGTCCAGTTCGGCGGCTGACGGCGTCTGCCCACCCGACAGGCGCGCCACCTCCTCCAGCCGCGCCACCGTGGCACGGGCTTCAGCCGCACTGGCATCGGCCTGAGCCACCTGCGCCTCGGCCACAGCCAAGGCGGCACGCGCGCTGTCCACTTGGTCCTGTAGTTTGGCGGTATCCAGCACCACCAACACCTGGCCTTGGCGCACGCGGTCGTTGACGTCCACCCGCACCTCGCGCACAGTGCCCGAGAGTTCGCTGCCCATGTTGACCGAACGCAGCGGCTGCAAGGTGCCGTTGGCGGTCACCGTCAGCGTCAGGTCGCCACGCCGCACGGGCTCGGTGACGTACACCGGCTGGGCCTGCTGTGCGCGCTGCGCCTGCCAGGCGCGCCATCCAGCCACCAGCACCACCACGGCGGCGAACCCCAACGCCCAAACCACGGGGCGGCGCCACCAGCGGCGCGCGTGCGCGCCGGCCAGTACCGCCCGCACGTCGTCTTCGGCACGGCGGGACAACGGGTCAGATGCAGTATCAGGCATGAGCGTCATCGATGAGGAAAAGAAGGGTCGGAATGTGTCGCCGCCCGGTCCCCTCGGCGGTCGGCCGCGTCTTCGTCGCTTTCGGCTCCCAGCGCCAGCCGCAAACGCACGTGCTGCGCTGCCCAGTCGGCTTGGGCTTGCACCACATCGGTGCGAATGCCGATAAGAGTGCGCTGGGCATCGAGCAAGCTGCGCAGATCGGTCAGCCCCGCCGCATAGCGCTGCGCCGCCAGCTGCTCAGCCACTGCGGCGTCGCGCTCGGCTGCGTCGAGCCGCTGGCGGCGCACATGCACGGCCGCCAGAGCGCTCAAGGCGTTTTCCACGTCCTTGAGCGCCGCCAGCAGCGTGCCCGCCAGCGCCGCGCGCGCGCGCTCCACCGCCGCTTCTTGCGCCAGCACCTGCGCCTGCGCCGAGCCGCCGTCGAACACCGTCGCCACCAGCCGCAGCACCAGACTGCGCGTCATGGCTTGAACATCGAACAGATCGCTGACGCGCGGCGCACTCCACGACAAGGTGCCGCCCAGCGTCAGCCCTGGCCAGCGCGCCGCGTCGGCTTGCCGCACCCGGGCCACAGCGGCGCGCAGGCGCGCTTCGGCAGCCGCTACGTCGGCACGTCGAGCCAGCACGGACGCCGGCGTCGGCATCGTCCACGCCGACGGCGGCTCGGGGGCTCGGGTGGGTTGCGGCAGTTCGGCTTGTGGCGTTTGGCCGGTCAAGACGGCCAGTGCGTGGCGCGCCTGCTGCCATTGCGCCTCGATGGCGGGCACCGCGGCTTCGGCCTGCGCTACGCTGGCGCGGGCCGTGGCCGCATCCTGTTCGCTGGCCAGCCCGGCTTGCGCGCGCCACAGGGTCAGCCGCAAGGCGTGTTGCAACGCCTGCACGTTTTCACGCGCCAAGCGCAGCCGCTCGCTGGCGCTCCACACCTCGATCCAGGCCAGCGCGACGTTGGCCGCCACCGTCTGCCGCGCCAGCGCAGCGTCGGCGGCAGCGGCGGCCAGATCCTGCTGCGCGGCCTGGGTGCCCGCTGTGCGTCGCCCCAACCAGTCCAACTCCCACGCCCCATCCAGCTGCGCCTGCCAGCGCGTGGCGGCTGCGGCGTCACCGACGCGCGTGCGCGCGGCACTGCTGCCCGCCGTCACGGCCGGACCCTGCAACGCTTGCGCCTGGGTGAGCGCGGCGCGCGCCTGCACGACCGCCGCCAGCGCGCTGCGCACGTCGGGGTGGGCACGCCAAGCCTGCTCAATCAGCGCCAGCAAATCGGCGTCGGCCCACGCCACCCACACAGCGCGCTCAGCCCGGCTTGGATGGCTGTGCTCGCCGTCGCGCGTGCTGCGTGCGGCGGCCTCGGGAGCTGGCTGCGTCGCAGCACGGGCACGCTCGCCGTCCGGGCTGGCCGGTGGCATGGGGCTACGCCATGCGGGTGGGGGTACCACCTCATCGGCCGCACGCAGGGCCACCCACGCCGAATGGCGTGGCGGTGCGGTGCATCCGGCCAGCGCGCTGGCCGCAACCACCGCCAGCGCCATTCGGACCGTCGAACAAGGGGTCACACTCATGCATTGAACAGAAATCGGGCACCAACGCGTCCGCAACAGGCCAGAGCGCAGCGTGCGGCTCCATACCCCCCAGCAAACCTGGCCCAGGCACGCCCGCGCCGGGGGGCCTGGCGCATGACGCTGTGCACCGCAGACGCTCGTCGCTGGTGGCATCGCGGTCTGCGCGGATCGTCCACACGGCAACTCAGCGGCATAGGCTGGCTGCAAGCGTAGCGGATTCCGACGAACGGCGTGTGACCGCCGTGCAAAGTTGTGTATCCGGAGCGGTGTCGGCACCCTACCCTGCCCGCACCCCGGGGGTGGCCAGATGCACCTCGCGCACACAGCGCTCGTCGGCCAGCACGATGAAGGCAAACAGCCATTGCGCCAGACTGTCGGCGTGGGCGGTGCGGCGCGCCAGCAGTGGAGTGGCTTCGGGGTCCAGCAACACGAAATCCGCCTCTGACCCGGGTGCCAGGCTACCGACAATGCCTGCCAGATCCAGCGCGCGCGCCGCGCCCGCCGTGTGCTGCCACCACAGATCCAGAGGATCCAGGGTCATGGCGACTTTGGACGTGCCGTCACCGCGCACCGCCGCCCGCGCCACCGTGTAGGCGGCGCGCATGGTGGCAAAGGGGCTAAAGCTCATGCCACCGCCGACGTCGCTGGCCAGACCCAAGCGGGCCCCAGCCGCGCGTGCTGCCGCAAAGTCGAAAAAGCCACTGCCCAAAAACAAGTTACTGGCGGGTGACACGGCAATGGCAGCCTCACGTTGCGCCAGCAGCCGCCAGTCTTCGTCATCCAGGTAGATACCGTGGGCATAGACCGCGCGCCGCCGCAGCAGCCCAAAGCGCTCGTAAACCGCTAAGTAGCTGCGATCACCTGGGTAGAGTTCGCGCACCCATGCGACTTCGTCGCGGTTTTCCGCCACGTGCGACTGGATCCACACGTCTGGGAAGCGCTGCGCCAGCTCGCCTGCACCGCGCAGCTGGACATCACTGCAGCTGGGCGCAAAGCGCGGCGTGATGGCGTAGCCCAGGCGACCGCGACCGTGCCAGCGCGCGATCAGCGTCTCCGTGTCGAGCAGCGACACCTCCGTGTCGTCGCGCACGCCGTCCGGGCTGTGGCGGTCCTGCAGCACTTTGCCGGCCACCCAGCGCAGGCCGCGCGCCAGCGCCTGCGCCAGCAGCGCATCCACCGACACCGGGTGCGAGGTGGCAAACGTCAGCGCAGTGGTGACACCGTGGCGCAGCAGCTCGTCTAGGAAAAAGCACGCGACCTCGGCGGCGTGACGCGCATCGGCAAAGCGCGCTTCGTGTGGAAAGGTGTACTGCTGCAACCACGGCAGCAACCCATCGGCCGGCGCACCAATGATGTCGGTTTGCGGATAGTGGATGTGCAGGTCGATGAAGCCCGGCGCCAGCAACCAGCCGCGGTGGTCCGTCACTGGTAAATCAGGAAAGCGCGGCCGCAACGCCGACCAGGCGCCGATGGCGTGCACGCGCGCCACGCCTTGGGCATCCGGAGCCACCACCAGCAACCCGTCGGACTCAAAATGCGGCACGGGGCCGTCCGCGTGCGGATCGAACCACAACAGCGATGCGCGCCAGCCCTGCATGGTGCCGAGTCTAACCCTTGAGGTGCCGCTGCGGCACGTGCTGCTGCCGCCACCAACCGAAGGGCCCCAGCAGCATCGACAGCGCATACCACCCTCCCAGCATCAGCACGATGGTGGGGCTGGTGGGCCAGTCGGCCAGATAGGACAACCACAGCCCCAGCAGCGACAATGCCATCGCGCCAAGCACCGCCACCGCCAGCAGCGGCCGCAGGCGCCGCGCCCAAAAGCGGGCAGCGGCGGCCGGCAGCACCATCACGCCCACTGCCATCAGCGTGCCCAGCGCGTGAAAGGCAGCCACGAGGTTCACCACCACCAGCGCCAGAAAGCCGTGGTGCGCCACGCCGCCCCAGCGGCTGATGCCGCGTAGAAACGCCGGATCGACGCACTCCATCACCAGTGGGCGCCACAGCAGCAGCAGACCACCCCAGGACAGCAGCGCCACGGCCGCCAGCAGCAGCAGCACCGGCTCATCCAGCGCCAGCACCGAGCCGAACAGCACGTGCAGCAGATCGACCGCACTGCCGCGCATCGACACCAGCGTCACCCCCAGCGCCAGCGACACCAGATAGAACGCCGCCAGCGCCGCGTCCTCGCGCAGCACAGTGTGGCGTGCCACCGCCGCCGCGCCCGCCGCCACCAGCACGCCCCCCACCACACCCCCCAGCGTCATCGCCGGCAGCGACAGCCCGGCCAGCAGATAGCCCACCGCCGCACCGGGCAGGATGGCATGCGACATCGCATCCCCCATCAGGCTCATGCGACGCAGCATTAGGAACACCCCCACTGGGGCCGCGCCCAGCGCCAACAGCACGCACCCCAGCGCGGCCTGGCGCATGAAGTCGAACTCCAACCCAGTGGCTGCCAGCCACGCGGCCCAGGCCGATTCAATGACGGTGGCCATGCGGTTCTCCTGCATCGACCGGTGGGACACTCGGATAGGCGTCGCGGTCGCACCATTCGGCCTGCTCGTCGAAGGCCTCCTGCAAATGCCGGGCGCGCACCAAATTGGCGTCGGTCAGCACGGCAGCCGTGGACCCATGCGCCACCAGCTCGCGCGCCAACACGGTGGTCACCGAAAACGTGGCGCGCACCAGCGCCAGGTCGTGCAGCACGGCAATCACCGTGCGGCCTTCGTCGTGCCAGCGGCGCAGAATCCACAGCAGATCCTGCAGGGTGCGTGTGTCGACCCCGGTGAACGGTTCGTCGAGCAACACCACCGGCGCGTCCTGCAGCAGCAGCCGCGCAAACAGCGCGCGCTGGAACTGCCCGCCCGAGAGGGTGTCGAGCGTGCGCTGCTCGAACCCCTGCAGCCCCACCGACTCGATGGCGACTTGCACCCGGCGCCGCTGCGCCGCGCGCGCGCGCCCCCACGGGCCCAGTTCACGCCACAGCCCCATCGCCACCAGTTCGCGCACCGTCACCGGAAAGGTGCGGTCGACCTCGCTGATCTGGGGCAAATACGCCACCTCCGCTGCTGTGACACCCCGCACCACGCCGTGCATCGGCCGCAGCCGACCGGCCACGCATTTGAGCAACGTGGACTTCCCGGCACCGTTGGGTCCGACCACCGCCGCCAATGCCCCGCGCGGCCAGCGCAGGCTGACGTGATGCACGGCGGGATGCCGCTCGTAGCCCGCAGTCAGGTCGAACAGCTCGATGGCAGCGGCCTCGCTCATGGACGGCCCACAGGGATGGCAGAAAAAAAGCCAGTCACGGGGACTGGCCTTGGTGTGTGGCGCGGCTGGCAGGATTCGAACCCACGACCCCTTGGTTCGTAGCCAAGTACTCTATCCAACTGAGCTACAGCCGCTTGC
>NZ_DAISZC010000080.1:0-8548 GCF_036824975.1 Tepidimonas sp. | reverse complement strand
ACTTAACATAATACACATTGTAGAACATTATACGGTGACGATCGGGATGTAGGTCCCATTTTGGGTTGGCCGAAGCAATCGAAGTCCGGCGGTCGTCTGCCCACAATCGAGCTGAATCGGCCGGCCTCTGGGTCGTGCTTGGATCCACCTCAGGCGATGGCCCCAAGCGCGCGTTGCCTCGAAATGTGCGTAGAGCCGCAGCTGCTTAGTCGGCCGCGGCCAGCTGACCCACTGGGTGGATGTCGGCGAGGCTGCCGTCGTACTTACCGAGCCTCCAGCATTTGCTCACGGGCACGCAGCGCCACACGCAGCAGGCTCCACAGACTCCAGGCCAGCAGCGCCGCGCTGGCCAGCACGAAGCCCAGGCTGATCGGCCGTTCAATGAAGACCATGGCGTCGCCGCGCGACAGCAGCAGCGCGCGGCGCAGGTTTTCCTCCATCAGTGGCCCCAGCACGAAGCCCAGCATCAGCGGCGCCGCTTCGAAGCGCAGCACCGCCAGCGCGTAGCCCAGCACGCCAATGGCCGCCACCATGTAGATGTCGAACACGTTGTTGTTGACGCTGTAGGTGCCCAGCGCGATGAAGACCAAGATCGCCGGGTACAGCACGCTGTATGGAATGCGCAGGATGGCCACCCACATGCCCACCAACGGTAAGTTCAGAATCATCAGCATGATGTTGCCGATGCCGAAGCTGACGATTAGCCCCCAGAACAGGTCGGGCTGGTTGGTCATGAGCAACGGGCCCGGCTGGATGCCGTGGATGATGAGCGCGCCCAGCATCAACGCCATCACCGCATCGCCCGGGATGCCCAGCGACAGCGTGGGCACGAACGCCGTCTGCGCGGCGGCGTTGTTGGCCGCCTCGGGCGCTGTCACCCCCTCGATGGCACCCTTGCCAAAGCGCGACGGGTCGCGTGCCACCTTCTTCTCGGCGGCGTAGGCCATGAACGAGGCGATCGACGCACCGGTGCCGGGCAGCGCGCCAAAGAAGCTGCCAATGCCGGTGCCGCGCAGCATCGGCATGATCGACGCTTTCCAGTCTTGGCGCGTGGGCATCATGGAGCGCCACGTGATGCTTTCGTTGATTTGCCCCTCGCGCGGCTGGTTGACGGAGCCCACCACTTCGGCGATGCCAAACAGCCCCATGGCCAGCGCCACGATGTTGATGCCGTCCATCAACTCCGGGATACCGAAGTCGTAGCGCGCCTGCCCCGAGTTGATGTCGGTGCCAACGGTGCCCAACAGCAGGCCCAGCACCACCATCGCCAGGCCTTTGAGCGGCGAGCCCGACGCCAGCGTCGAGGCGGCCACCAGCCCAAGCAGCATCATCGAGAAGTACTCGGCCGGGCCAAACTTCAGCCCCAGTTCGGCAATCGCCGGAGCAAAGCCGGCCAAAATGACAATACCCAGCATGGAACCGACGAAGGAGGCAATCGTGGTCATGAACAGTGCCACGCCTGCCCTGCCCTGCTTCGACATCGGGTAGCCATCCAGACACGCCACCGCCGACGACGGCGTGCCGGGCAGGTTGAGCAGGATGGAGGCGGTGGAGCCACCATACTGGGCGCCGTAGTACACCCCGGCCAGCATGATGATGGCGCCGGTGGGCGGGATGTGGTAGGTGACGGGCAGCAGCAGCGAGATGGTGGCCATGGCGCCGATGCCGGGCAGCACGCCGATGAGCGTGCCGATAAACACCCCGATGAAGCAGTACAGCAACATCATCGGCTGCAGGGCCTGCTGCAGACCGAGCCAGAGTCCTTGAGCGATGTCCACGCGGGTTATCCTGTCACTAAAAGGGGGCGCAGCCGAATCAGGCGCTCCAAGGCCACACCGGCAGCACCATGTTGAGTGCCGCGATGAACACCAGCCAGCACAGAGCTGCGATGACGGCTGCGGCAATGAGGCGCGTGCGCCAGCGGATGCTGCGGTCGGCCAGCGAGGCCAGCAGCACGGCAAGCACCGTGGCCGCGACCAAGCCGAGCGGTTTCAGCAGCCCCCCGAACAGCACCAAAGCGCCGGTGATGCAGGCCAGCGTCCGCCACGCGACGGTGATGCGCACGCCGGGCCGCAGCAGCGCCGGCAGCGCGATCAGCACGCCCAGGATGCCGAGCAGCAGCCCCAGGCCGAACGGGAAAAAGCCGGGCCCCATGTTGCGCGGGGTTCCCAGCTCGTAGTGCTGGTAGGCGTACCAGGCGGCGGCAAAGCCTAGGGCTGCCATCAACAGGCCGCCCAACAGATCGTGGGCGTCACGACGGGTGCGTAGGGTATCCATGTCGTACTGACTCCTGCAAACCTCAATCCATGGCCAGTGCTTACCACTGTCCGCGCGGCCGCCGGGCACGAATGGCAGCCGCAATCATATCGATGACGCTCTGCCGGCTGACCTGCTGCGCAAAGTCGATGGCGGTCAGACCGAGGCGATTGCGCAGCGTGGGGTCGGCACCCTCTTCTAGCAGCAGGCGCACCACCTCTTCGCGTCCGTAGCGCGCCGCCATCATCAAGGGTGTGGTGCCGTTGGGGGATTCGGCATCGATGTAGGCGTGCGCCTCCAGCAGCAGTCTCGTGATGGCCAGCGCATGGTCGCCCTTGTTGGTGGCGGCGTAGTGTAGCGGCGCCCATCCCGGACGGTTGACCTGCGCGCGCCGCGCCAGCAGTTGCTCGACCAGTGGCAAGTGGTCGCGCAGCGCGGCCATCATCAGCGCGTTTTCACCCGCAGCGTTGACGGCCTCGACGTCCACTTCGGGCTGCAGCACCAGGTAGCGGGCCACCGCCAGTGCGTCGCGCTGCAACGCCAACACCAAGGGCGGCGTCAGCTCCGGATCGGGGCTGTTCAGGTCGAAACCACGCTGGTGCAGCTGACGAACCGTGGCGACGTCGTCGCGCGCGACTGCGGTGAAAAAGCGCTCGTAGGAGCGCTGCGCCTGCACGGGTAGGCTGCCGCACACAAAAACCAATAAAACAATTAGATGAAGAAACTTTTTCATGCGGAACATGACGTTTCTTCGCTGGCGGTCGCGCGAGTCCGCGTAAACAGCGCAGCGAAATTCGCGCTGGTCGCCTCGGCTACGACATCGACGCTGACCTCCTTGATGGCGGCCAGCTGCTGGGCCACGAACGGCACGTAGGCGGGGGTATTGATCTTGCCGCGGTGCGGCACCGGGGCCAGATAGGGACTGTCGGTTTCGATCAGGCAGCGCTGCAGCGGCACATAGGCGGCCACGGCACGCAGATCGGCCGCGTTCTTGAACGTGAGGATGCCGGAAAACGAAATGTAGAAGCCCAGGTCCAGCGCCGCGCGCGCGACGTCGAGGCTCTCGGTAAAGCAGTGAAATACGCCGGTGGCTGGTGGCGCATCATCGTGGCGCGACCCCAGTCCACCGCACTCGCGCAGGATGGCGAGGGTGTCGTCGGCTGCCGCCCGGGTATGAATGACCAGCGGCAATCCCGTCTGCCGGGCCGCGGCGATGTGCACCCGAAAACGCTGCCGCTGCCACGCCATGTCGGCCACGCTGCGCTCGCCTAGCCGGTAGTAGTCCAGCCCGGTCTCCCCAATTCCGACCACGCGCGGCAGCGCTGCCCGCTCGAGCAGGTCGGCAACCGAGGGCTCTTGCACCCCTTCGTTGTCGGGGTGCACGCCCACGGTTGCCCAAAGGGCCGGGCCCTCAGGGTGCCGGGTGAGTGCGATGTGGTGCACGGCGTCGAAGCCCTCCAGCGTGGTGCCAATGCACAACGCACGGGTCACGCCCGCTGCGCGCATCTGCGCCAGCACCTCGTCTAGGCGCGTCTGCAATTCGGGGAAGTCGAGATGGCAGTGGGAATCGGTGTACATCGCGTCAGCGGGAAATCGCCGGGGCCGCTGGGGCCGCGTCCCCGGCAAGCGGTCAAATCGTCTGGGTCGGCCGGTCGGAGGCCAGGTGGGCGCCGAGGATTTCTTCGATGCGGGCTTTGAGTCGGCGTGACTTTTCGTCGGGCGGAAAGGCTACGCCGATCCCCTGGGTGCGCGTGCCGGTAGCGCCCGGCGGCGTGATCCACGCCACCTTGCCCGCGATGGGGTAACGCTGCGGGTCCTCCGGCAGCGTCAGCAGCACATAGACATCCTGGCCCAGCGTGTACTGCCGCGTGGACGGCACGAAGATGCCGCCGTCGGTAAACAGCGGGATATAGGCGGCGTAGAGGGCGCCCTTTTCTTTGATCGCCAGCTGGATGACAGCCGGACGGGCATGTGGCGTGGTGTCGCCGCCGGCGGTGGGGGCCGAGCTCATGGGCGGGAGTGTAGCGCTGCCGACGTGCCGGCGCAGGCGCCGGTGAAGACGGCCCGCGTGCGCTCGGCCCAGGCATCCGCCCACAGCGCAGCCTGGAAGGGATGGTCGACGTGTCGCCACGCCTGCTGCAGGCTGCGCCAGAAGCCCCACAGGCGCTCGGGAGTGCTGCGGGGCAGCGCCTCGGCATCGAAGTGGCGCGGCGCTGCCCCGCAGGCGTGTGCCAGGGCGTCATGGCACAGCAGCATCAGCAGTTGCAGCTGGCGGGCTGGGGGCCATTCCCGTAGCGCCGACCAGTCGCCGCCGGCCAGCTGCTGCGGCAGCGCCCGCCACATCGGCGCGCGCACGCCACAGCGGGCCCACGCCAGCGCCTCCTGTGGACGGCCACCGGCGGCGCGCCAGCAGGCACGCCAGTCGTCGTCATTCAGGGACAGCCCCACGTCGGCCCCGGCGGCAGCCAGCCAGGCCAGCGCCTCGGCTTCGCCGGGCCAGGCGAGCGCGAGGCGCTGGCAACGGCTGCGGACGGTGGGCAGCAGCTGGTGCAGCGCCTCGGTGGCAAGGATGAAGCGCAACCGCCCCGGGGGTTCCTCCAGGGTCTTGAGCAAGGTGTTGGCGGACTCGACATTGAGCCGCTCCGCCGCCAGAATCAGAATGACCTTGCCTTGCTCTCGGCCCGAGGACAGCTGCGCAAACGCCACTGCGGCGCGCGTGGCTTCGACGCGAATGACGCGTGCCGGTTTGCCGTCCCGACGCTGCAGCCGCTCCTGGGTGGCTGCATCCAGTGGCCAGCCGCGCTCCAGCGCCAGCTGCTCGGGCATCAACGCAAACAGGTCGGGGTGCGTGCGCACGCCAAAGGCATGACACGATGGACACGTGCCGCATGCGCCCTGCTCTGACGGCTGCTCGCACAGCCAGGACTGCGCCAGCGCCTCGGCCAGCTCCAGCTGGCCCAGTCCCGCCGGACCGTCAAGCAGCACGGCATGACCGCGCAGCGTCAGCGCCGCGCGCAACGGCCGCTGCAGCCAAGGTGCCAGTGTCACGGCAGCCACCCCCGCGCGCGCACCGCGTGTTCAACCTGTGTCCACACGGCCGCCATCGCCACGCTGGCGTCGATGCGCACGATGCGCTGCGGTGCAGCAGCTTGGCGGGCCGCGTAGCCAGCGGCTACGCGCTCAAAAAATGCCTGCGGCTCAGATTCAAACTTGTCCGGTGCACGCGTCGCTGCCAACCGGGCAGCTGCCAGCGCCGGCGGCACGTCGAACCACAGGGTCAGGTCGGGTTGACGCGGCCCGTGGGCGCCACGCTGCACCCAGTCCTCCAGGGTTGCCAGCACCGTCAGGTCGAAGCCGCGGCCGTAGCCTTGGTAGGCAAAGGTGGCGTCGGTGAAGCGGTCGCACAGCACCACCTGCCCGGCGGCCAGTGCCG
This sequence comes from Tepidimonas sp., assembly GCF_036824975.1. Lineage (GTDB taxonomy): Bacteria > Pseudomonadota > Gammaproteobacteria > Burkholderiales > Burkholderiaceae_C > Tepidimonas. The sequence goes on along the minus strand of NZ_DAISZC010000080.1, from coordinate 2,859 downwards.
GTTCGATCACCAGGCGCAGGTGGTCGCGTCGCGCCGCAAACATCAGCAGCGCTTCCGTCAGCGCATCCATCGGCGTGTGCAGCAGACACTGGCGCAGTGTTTCCGCCAGGGGTGTGCCCCCGGGTTCACGGGTCAGCGTAACCGTACGGCCGGCGTCGCGCAGCCGCTGGGCCAGGGCCGTGATATGGGACGATTTGCCAGCACCGTCGATACCTTCGAACGTGATGAAGACCCCGGGCGCGGGGGGCCGCGGAGTCAGGCTGGTGCGGCCGGTCATGGTCGTCCCAGTTGATAGCGCCGCACGGCTCGGTTGTGTTCCTCTAGCGTGTGGCTGAAGGCGCTGCTGCCGTCGCCGCGCGCCACGAAATACAGCTCGCGCGTGCGCGCCGGCTGCACCGCGGCCAGCAGTGAGGCCCAGCCCGGCATGGCGATGGGCGTCGGTGGCAGTCCGGCACGGGTGTAGGTGTTGTAGGGGGTGTCGGTCAGCAGGTCGCGCCGGCGCAGATTGCCATCAAACGTATCGCCCAAGCCATAGATCACGGCCGGGTCGGTTTGCAGTCGCATGCCCAGACGCAGCCGGTTGACGAACACCGCCGCGATGCGCGCGCGATCCGCCTCCAGCCCGGTTTCTTTCTCGATCAGGCTGGCCAGAATCAACGCTTCCTGGGGCGAGCGCAGGGGCAGGTCGGGCTGGCGCTGGGCCCACGCTTGCGCCAGCCGCTCGGCCATGACCCGCGCCGCCTGCCGCAGCACGCCAGAGGCGGGCGACCGCTTGGGATAAACGTAGGTATCGGGGAAAAACTGCCCTTCGGCGTGCTCCGCGCTCAGGCCCAGATGACGCGCCAGCGCCACCGGGTCGTCGCCTGCGGGTAAATCATCGTGCAAAAACTCGGCTGCGCGTACTGCCTGCAGCACCTGGCGCACGTTCCAGCCCTCCACCAGCGTGATGCGGCGGGTGGCCTGCCGGCCACTGACCAACATCTCCAGCAGGCTGCGCGGCGTCACACCTGCAGTGAGCTCATAGCTACCAGCCTGGATGCGCCGGCCCTGACCCGAGAGCCGGAACCACGCGTGCAGCCACAGGGCCGGGGTGTCCACCCCCGCCTGCACGATGGTGTCGGCAATCTGCCCCACCGTCTGTCCGGGCTGAATCCAGACATCGACCACCGCGCCGCTGTGGGGGCGCAACGGCAACGGCCGGTTGAGCCACAGCGCCGCAGCGGTGGCGGCCGCCAGCACGGCAGCGGCCAACCACAGGAGCCAGCGCGGGGAACGGGAACGAACCAGGGACGACACGGGGTTGTTGATCAACGGTTAGCAGCCGCCGGCGGCAGCTGCGCGACAATACCGGCATGGATGATAGCCGTACCCAGCCCGCTATTGACGCCCTAGCCGCCGTGCTGCCGCCGCTGCCGGCTCGCGGCCGTGCCGCGCTGCCCGACTGGGGAGTGTTGGTTGCCGAAGGTGCCGATGCGGTGGCCTTTGTGCACGGCCAGCTGACCCAGGATGTGTTGTTGCTCGACGAGCACCACGCCCGGTTGGCCGCTTACTGTTCGCCCAAGGGGCGCATGCTGATGAGTGCCATCGTGCTGCGCCAGGGTGACGCCGTGATGCTTGTCCTGCCGCGCGAGCGGCTGGCGCCAATGCTCAAGCGCTTGAGCCTGTTCGTGTTGCGCGCCAAAGTGCGCCTGAGCGACGCCAGCGAGCAGTGGCGGCTGTGGGGCGTGGTCGGCGAATCGGTGCCGGCGCAGCTGGAGCCGACGCCCTGGTCGGTGTGGCGTGCCGACGGCGCGGCCTGGGTGCGGCTGCCGACAGCGGCCGGGTGCGGTCGTGCCCTGCTCGTGCAACCGGCGTCGGCTGCGGCGCCGGCAGGCCCCGACGTGGAGCCGGGCCTGTGGCCCTGGCTGGATGTGATCAGCGGGGTCGTGCACGTGAGCGACGCCACGGCCGAGGCCTTCGTGCCGCAGATGATCAATTACGAGTCGGTGGGTGGCGTCAATTTCAAGAAAGGCTGCTACCCGGGCCAGGAAGTGGTGGCGCGCAGCCAGTTCCGCGGGACCCTGAAGCGGCGTGGCTTCCTGATGGCGGCCGACGGCCCCGTCGCCGCCGGGCAGGAGGTCTTCCATCCGGCAGACCCCATCCAGCCGGTGGGTCTGATCGCGCAGGCAGCGGCGCACCCAACGGGCGTGTGGCACGCCTTCGTGTCGCTGCAGACCAGCGCCGTCGACGGGCAGCCGCTGCATGCCGGCGCTGTCGACGGGGTGGCGCTGCATCCCCTGCCCCTGCCCTATCCGCTGTTGCAGGATGTTTGAACGCTGCTGCCAGCGGGCAAGCCCCCGGTGGAGCACGCCTGTGCCCTGCAGCTTGGCGCAGGCAGGGGTGCGACCGCGGACCGCGCCATGTGTCTGATCGGCTGGGTCATCGCCGACGACGGGATGCCGCTGTGGGTGGCCTCGAACCGCGATGAGTCCTGGGACCGCGCGACGCAGCCGCTGCACACGTGGACCCTGCCCAATGGCGTGCGCGTCTGTGGCGGACGGGATGCCGTGGCGGGCGGCTCGTGGCTGGCCCTGTCCGACAACGGGCGACTGGCGATGCTGACCAATGTGCGCGCTTGGCCTCCCGAGCCGGCGCGCGTGGCCAGCCGCGGTGCGCTGGTGACGGCGTGGCTGGCGGGCGATGATGCCGATTGGCTGGCGTGGGCCCGGCGCCACGACGCCGCTACGGTCAATGGCTGCAACATTGTGCTGGCCGACGTGCGCCGGGCCGAATGGATCTGGCTGACCAACCGGGATCCGGGGCCGGTGCCGGCGCCACTGCAGGCAGGGATCTGGCGGGGCCGACGGCTGCCGCCGGGCG
>NZ_DAISZC010000079.1:0-8738 GCF_036824975.1 Tepidimonas sp. | reverse complement strand
GACGCCATTGACGCGGCGGCGCGGCGCGGCATGGCGTGGGTGGGACTGAGCGACTTCACGGCCTTTCAGATGGCGGTGTTGGCCCAGCGCGGCACGGTGACCTGGGCAGGGCCGGCCCTGATGGAGGATTGGGCGGGTGACGCCGTGGACGAGATCACCTCGGCGTGCTTTGACGATCTGGCGCAGGGGGTAGGGAAGGGGGCTGGTTGGCGGCTGCCGCCCGCTGACCTGCGCGCCCACCCAGAGTTGACCCCTGGCTGGCGGGTGGAAGGCGCCGTGCTGTGGGGCGGCAACCTCTCGATCCTGGCCGGACTTGTGGGCACGCCGTACCTGCCGGCCATCGATGGCGGGCTGCTGTTTCTGGAGGATGTGGGCGAGCACCCGTATCGCATCGAGCGGCTGTTGACGCAGCTGTTGCTGGCGGGGGTACTGAGGAGCCAGCGCGCCATTTTTTTGGGGGCATTCAATCGGTTTACCCTCACGCCGCACGACCGCGGTTTCAACCTGCAAACGGTGGTTGCGTGGCTGCGTGCGCAGCTGCCGGGCGTGCCGGTGCTCACCGGCCTGCCGTTCGGGCATGTGCCGACCAAGGTGGTGTTGCCGGTGGGGCGCGCTGTGGACTGCGTCATCGAAGGACGCGAGGCGCTGCTGCTGTGGGGTTGAGCGCGGCCCCAGTGTTGGCGGGCTGCCCTCAGGCGGGGGTAGGTTGCGCCTCGGTGATCCGGCGCTCGATGTGCGCCAGCGCCTCCTCGACCTGATCGATCAGGATCAGACACACGTCGCCGGGCTGCAGGCGTTGCAGCGCCGCGTCGATAGCAGCGAATTCGCCCCGGATGGCGGTATGCCAGCGTGTCTTCGGGGCATCGCGCAGGCCTTGCTGCAGCAGGGCGATCACTTCGCCGTCGGCGCGGCCGCGCTGGCAGGCGTCTTCGAACAACACCACTTCGTCGAATACCCGTCCGATGAGCCGCGTCTGCTCGACGATGTCCTGGTCGCGTCGGTCGCCAGCGGCGCTGATGACGGCCACGCGCTTGCGCGCAGGCAGGGTCTCGATGACGCGGCACAGCGCGGCGATGGCGTCGGGGTTGTGGCCATAGTCGGCAATCAACGTAGCGCCGCGATAGACGAACCGGTTGAAGCGCCCGGGCACGGTCTGTGCGTCGGCACGGAAGCTCTCCAGGCCGGCGGCAATCGCATCCCACGGCACGCCCACCGCCCACGCCGCCGCCACCGCAGCCATGGCGTTGTCGATCTGGAACGGGATCGTGCCGTTGTCGGTCAGCGGAATCTGGCTAAACGGGATGCGCACCTGCCATCCACCTTCGGCCGCCACCAGGCAGCCGTCGTCGGCAAATACGACGCGCTTGCCCAGCGCGCGTTGGGTGGCGATGACGGGGTGCTGCGCCGACGGGCCAAAGTACGTCACCTGGCCGGGGCAGAACTCGGCCATGGCCACGCAGTGTGTGTCGGCGGCGTTGAGCACCGCTGTGCCGTTGACCGCCACGTTCTGCACGATGACGCGCTTGAGGACGCTGATGTCTTCGACCGTGGTGATGTAGTTCAGGCCCAGGTGGTCACCGCTGCCGATGTTGGTGACGACGGCAACCTGACAGCGGTCGAAGGCCAGACCCTCGCGCAGGATGCCGCCACGTGCCGTCTCCAGCACCGCGGCGTCCACATCGGGGTGCGCCAGCACGCGGCGCGCACTCTTGGGGCCGCTGCAATCGCCGCTGTCGATCTGCCGCCCGTTGACGTACACGCCATTGGTGTCGGTAAAGCCCACGCGCCATCCCCTTTGTTGGAGCAGGTGCGCCGTCAGGCGCACGGTGGTGGTCTTGCCGTTGGTGCCGGTGACGGCCACCAGCGGAATGCGCCCATCCTCGCCCGGCGGGAACATGTGGTCGATGATGGCTTGGCCGACGGGGCGCCCTTTGCCGAATGAGGGGCTGAGGTGCATGCGCAGGCCAGGGGCAGCGTTGACTTCCACGATCCCGCCGCTTTGGGTTTCCAACGGTTCGACGACGCTCTGGCACACGACATCGACGCCGCACACATCCAGCCCCACGGTCAGCGCCGCGGCCACGGCGCGCTGCGCCACCAGCGGGTGCACCTCGTCGGTGACGTCGGTGGCCGTGCCGCCAGTGGACAGGTTGGCGTTGTTGCGCAGCACCACGCGCATGCCCCGCGGAGGCACGGAATCCGGCGTCAATCCCTGCTGGGCCAGCCGGTCGATGGCGATCTCGTCGAGGCGGATGCGGGTCAGCGGTGTGGCGTGGCCGTCGCCACGGCGCGGGTCGGCATTGACCTGATCGACCAGTTCGCGCACGCTGTGCACGCCGTCGCCGATGACCAGCGGCGGGTCGCGGCGAGCGGCCGCCACCAGTTTGCGGCCCACCACCAGCAGCCGGAAGTCGATGCCCGGCAGGTAGCGCTCCACCATCACCTCGCTGCCGTAGTGGCGCGCGGCCTCGTAGGCGGCAAGCACCTGCTCGCGCGTGCTGACGTTGACCGTGACCCCCTTGCCCTGATGCCCGTCGCGCGGCTTGACCACCACGGCGCCACCCAGCTCCTGGGCCGCGCGCCAGGCATCCTCGGCGTCGGCGACTGGCCGACCCAACGGTACCGGCACACCCGCGGCGTGCAGCAGCTTCTTGGTCAGGTCTTTGTCCTGCGCGATATCTTCGGCGATGGCGCTGGTGGTGTCGCACTCGGCCGCCTGGATGCGGCGCTGCTTGCTGCCCCAACCAAACTGCACCAGGCTACCGGAGGTCAGGCGCCGGTACGGGATGCCACGCGCCACGGCGGCCTCCACGATCGAGCTGGTGGACGGCCCCAGACGCACGTCCTCGTCGAGCTCACGCAGGCGCTGCAGTGCGGATGCGACGTCGAAGGCGGTATCGTCACGCGCCGCGTCTAGCAGCTGCAGCGCCAGCTCGAACGCCAGCCGCCCCACCTCCTCCTGCGTATACTCAACCACCACCTGAAAGACGCCCGGATCGGGCGCTGCCATGGTGCGGCTGAAGCTCACGGGGCAGCCGGCGTGCGTCTGCAGTGCCAGCACGGTAACTTCCAGCGCGTGCGCCATCGTCAGCACGCCGCTGGCGGTGGGCTCCGGCAGCATGCCCAGCTGCGGGAAGCGCTCGCGCAGGCGGGCTTCGAAAGGCCCCAGCGACCGCAGATCCAGCTCCTGCGCCGAGCATTCGACCGTCGCCTCGATGGCCGTGTAACGTGACCAGAGATTGGGGCCGCGCAAGGCCCGCAAGCGCGTGACGTTCATGGAGCGGGGAAAACGCAAGGGTCAAGGGGGGAGAGGTACCCCTCGGGTAGGGATTCGAGACCGGCGCGGATCAGCTCGACACTGACGTTCAGGGCCAGTGCCGCGCCCACCGTGGCCAGCAGAGTCGACGCCGACACCTGCGTCAGCAATGCCTGCAGTGTCGGGTGGGCAAGGTCGGCGATCATGCGCTGACCATTGCCGTGGTACAGAATGACGTGCCCGTTCGCGATGCCGAGAAAGCGCCGGCCTTCGGCCACGTGGGCGTCGCGTCGGCTGTGGCCGGTATCGGAGCTGTACAGCAGCACGTCGCCGTCGCACAGCTCGGCCAGGCCGGCGCACACGTCGCAGTCGGCGTTGAGCACCGCGCAGCCCTGGGGCAGCACCACGTCGACCTGGGTGCGCAGCACGCGGCGCATCTGCTCCTGCGTCGTGACATAGTGATCTTCCAGCCCGGTCGGTGCGGAAACGTCGGTGACCACGCCCACCAGGCAACGATCGTACGCCAGCCCCTCGTCCAGGATGCTGCGCGGCGAATTCTCGATCACCGCCAGATCGACTAGGCGGTTCATCAGCAGCCGCTGCCCCGCTTCCCACTCCGAGGGCACGCTGGTGTCCAGACGCTGGCCGTTGAGGCGAATCTCGCCACCACATGCCACACCAACGTTGCGGTCGACGCGCACAAGCAAGGCGCCCAGCAGGCTGGCGATCTGGGCCGTCTGCTGGGTGCCCGTGATGCCAACCACTGGAATGCGGCCTGAGTCGTCGTCCGGAAAGAGATGAGCCACGATGGCTTCCCCCACCGGTCGGGGTATACCCCGCGCAGGCTTGAGGTGCGGCAGCAATCCAGGGCCAGCGTTGACCTCGACGATCGCGCCGCCCTGTGGAATCAGCGGCTGGGTGATGTTTGCGACCACCAGGTCGATACCCGCGATGTCCAGCCCCACGACGCGCGCCGCCAGCGCCGCCCAGTCAGCGATGTCCGGATGCACGTCGTCGGTGATGTCATCGGTGAGCAACCCGGTGCGTTGCACCAACACGACCCGACCCGCCTCAGGTACGCTGTCGGGCTCCAGACCCTGGCGGCGCAGCTCCAGCATCACATCGCGGTTTTCGGGCAGGCGGATGGTGTCCAGTGGGAACTCCTCTTCCTCGCCGCGCCGGGGGTCGCTGTTGATGTCGCGCTCGATGAGTTCGCGCACCGTGTGCACGCCGTCGCCGGTGATGGTGGCGTGCTCGCCGCGCGAGGCGGCCACCATGCGCCCGCCGACGACCAGAATGCGGTGCTCCCGTCCGCGGATGTAGCGCTCCACCATCACCTCCGTGCCTTCACGCTTGGCCAGGGCGTAGGCGGCTTGGAGTTCCTCGCGCGTGCGCACGTCCAGCGACACGCCGCGCGCGTGGTTGGCATCCACGGGCTTGACCACCACCGGCAGCCCGATGTCCTGCGCCGCCTGCCAGGCGTCGTCCACGTCGGCAACGATGCGCCCCTCGGGCACCGGCACGCCGCATTCGGCCAGCAGCCGCTTGGTCAGGTCCTTGTCGCGCGAGATGTTTTCAGCAATCGCGCTGGTGCGGTCGGTCTCCGCGGTCCAGATGCGGCGCTGACGGCTGCCGTAGCCGAGCTGCACCAAATTACCGTCGGTCAGCCGGATGTGCGGAATGCGCCGTGCGCTGGCAGCGTCGACAATGGCCGCCGTGCTGGGGCCAAGCGCGTGGCGGTCGATCAGCGCCATCAGCCGCTTGACCGCCGCGGGCACATCGAACGGCGTGCCGTTGATGGCGGCCATCAGCAGGTCGCAGCCCTCTTGCAGCGCCGCGCGCGCCACCTGCTCCTGGCGGGCGCGGATGACCAGCTTGTAGATGCCGCGCTGGTCGGTGGAGCGGGTTTGCCCGAATCCGGTGGGCATGCCGGCCAGGTTGAGCAACTCAAGGGCGATGTGCTCCAGGATATGACCGGCCCAGGTGCCCTCGCGCAAGCGCTGCAGAAAACCGCCGCGTTCGCCCACGCCACAGTGGTGTTCGATGAGACCCGGCAGCCAGGCAGTCAGCCGTTCGTAAAGGCCGGGCAGCGTGTGTGAGGGGTGGTCTTCGAGGGCGCCGATATCGATAATGGCTTCCAGAGCGGGCCGGTACGTCCACAGATTGGGGCCACGCAGGTGGCGCACACGCAAAAACCGGATGGCGTCGTAGGGCATGAATCAAACTCGGCTGTCTGAGGCGCTCGGGCGGGGCCAAGTCCGGCCCGATGCGTCCAACCCGATTATGATCCGTCGCCGCGCGCTACACGCCGTGATGCCGACACCGAATTGCAACATGTTGTATCCGTCCCCGTCTGACGACCCGCCTTCCAGCGTGCCCGCGCCGTGGCGCGCCGTGGTGGCCAGCGCAGGTGGGACGGGTGGTGCCGCCGCTGCCCTGGTCTGGTTGCTGACCGATTTGGATGCCCGCTTGCACTTCCGGGAGGGACTGCTGTGGCTGCACGGGCGCACCCTGTGCTGGGCCGAGTCGCCGCAGGCGCAGCCGCAGTGCTGGCTGATTGGCCCGGATCTGGCCCTACGCAGCAGTGATCACCACGGCGTCGAGACGCTAGAGCTGTGGCGCGAGATACCCGGGCACGAGTCGCAGCGCTTGGCCGTGTGGCGCTACACGCTGGGCCGGCAGGTGGCAGCGCGCCGCCTGATCGAGGCGTTCGAAGCCGCGCGTGACGCCGCCCCAGATCAAACGCTGGCAGGGGCGGCCGCGCCGCTGCAGTGCCCGGTGTGCCATGCACCGATGGAGCCGGACGATGACGAGTGCGCGGTCTGCGCCCAGGTGGTGCACACGCCGCCGTCGGTGCGCACGCTGCTGCGCCTGTGGCGCTTCGCACGGCCCTACCGCTGGCAGCTGCTGGCAGGCTTTGTGCTGACGCTGGCCGCCACCGCAGCGACACTGGTGCCGCCGTATCTGACCATCCCGCTGATGGACGACGTGCTGATTCCCTACCAGAGCGGCACGCCGGTCGACTGGGGCCTGGTGTGGCTGCTGCTGGGCGGGCTGCTGGGCGCGGCGCTGCTGGCGTGGGTTTTGGGCTGGGCCAAAACCTACATCCTTGCGCTGGTGTCGGAGCGCATCGGGGCCGACCTGCGCACCACCACCTACGAGCACCTGCTCGGCCTGTCGCTGGAGTATTTCGGCAACCGCCGCACCGGCGACCTGATGGCGCGCATCGGCTCCGAGACCGACCGCATCAACCTGTTTCTGTCGTTGCACCTGCTCGACTTTGCCACCGACGTGATCATGATCGCGATGACGGCGGTGATCCTGTTTTCCATCAGCCCGACGCTGGCGCTGGCCACATTGCTGCCGCTGCCCCTGATCGCGTGGCTGATCCACGTGGTGCGCGACCGCTTGCGCACCGGTTTCGAAAAGATCGACCGCGTCTGGGCCGAGGTCACCAGCGTGCTGGCCGACACCATCCCCGGTATCCGCGTGGTCAAGGCCTTTGCGCAGGAGAGGCGCGAGGCGCAGCGCTTTCGCGACGCCAACCGCCACAATCTCGAAGTCAACGACCGTCTCAACCGGCTGTGGTCGCTGTTTTCGCCCACCGTGTCGCTACTGACCGAAGTCGGCCTGTTGGTGGTGTGGGGGTTTGGCATCTGGCTGGTGGCGCGCGGCACGGTCACCGTCGGGGTGCTGACGGCTTTTTTGGCCTATATCGGGCGCTTTTACACCCGGCTGGACTCGATGAGCCGCATCGTCTCGGTGACGCAGAAGGCAGCCGCCGGCGCCAAGCGTATCTTCGACATCCTGGACCACGTCTCCAGCGTGCCCGAGCCTGCCGACCCGGTGCCGCTGACGCGGCTGCAGGGCGCCATCGAGCTGCGCGACGTGACGTTCCGCTACGGCAACCGTGCCGTGCTGCACAACCTGAACCTGACGGTGCGGCCAGGCGAGATGATCGGGCTGGTCGGCCACAGCGGCTCCGGCAAAAGCACACTGGTCAACCTGATCTGCCGCTTCTACGATGTGACCGAGGGCGCGATCCTGGTCGATGGGGTCGATATCCGGCGTTACTCCGTTGCCGACTACCGCCGCCACATCGGTCTGGTGCTGCAGGAGCCGTTTCTGTTTTACGGCACGATCGCGGACAACATCGCCTACGGCAAACCGCACGCGACGCGCGAGGAAATCATCGCCGCCGCGCGCGCGGCGCACGCCCACGACTTCATCCTGCGTCTGCCCCAGGGCTATGACACGCTGGTGGGCGAGCGCGGGCAGGGCCTGTCGGGTGGCGAGCGTCAGCGCATCAGCATTGCGCGCGCGCTGCTCATCGATCCCCGCATCCTCATCCTGGACGAGGCCACCTCCAGCGTGGACACTGAGACCGAGAAGGAAATCCAGAAGGCGCTGGACAACCTGGTGCGCGGCCGCACCACGATTGCCATCGCGCACCGCCTGTCCACGCTGCGCCGGGCCGACCGCCTGGTGGTGATGGAGCAGGGCCGCAAGGTGGAGGAGGGCACGCACGACGAGCTGCTCGCGCGCGAAGGGGCCTACTGGCGGCTGTACCAGGCCCAGCTGCGCCAGGCCGAAGCCGAAGCCGAACGCTGGAGACCGACATGAGCGCCACCCACCCCGTATCTACCGTGCCGGCCACCGATGAGTGGCCGCTGGCGCAGCGTCTGCGGCGCACCGAATCAGGCTGGCTGCAGTGGCGAGACGACGACGGCCAGTGGCTGGGGCCGGTGACGGCGGTGCGGGCGTTCCCGATCCAGGCGCCGCGCGAGCACATCGCGCTCATTGGTCCAGACGGACGTGCGCTGGCTGACCTGCCGTCACTGGATGCGCTCGATCCGCCGGTGCGTGCCTTGGTGGAGGAGGCGCTGGCGGAGAGGGAGTTTTTGCCGCGCATCCTGCGCCTGCGCGAGGTCAGCGCCTTCGCCACGCCCAGCACCTGGACGGTAGACACCGATCGCGGTCCGACACGCTTCGTCCTCAAGGGCGAGGAGGACATCCGCCGCGTGGCGCCAGACGTGCTGTTGATTCAGGACAGCCACGGCGTGCAGTACCTGATTCGCGAGCCGCAGCGGCTGGACCGCCACAGCCGCCGCCTGCTCGACCGCTTTTTGTGATCGGAAAGCGGGGAGCGACCGTTGCGCCGCCGCGCACCGCTGGGGCTGCCGCCCGCCCGGCCTACGGTATCGATGGGTCAACGGGTGTGGCTTGCGGGTGAACGGAAGATATCTCACCTGGCGCGCTGGAACCGACGCAAAACTCACACCGTCCGCCCACGGGGCGGGCTGGCCGTGACAGGCCCCGTGACGCTCTCGCACGGCCTTGCGCTGCGCGCTGGGTTGACCGTTACTTGAGATTGCCACTGAGAAACTGCTGCAGCCGTTCGCTGCGCGGCTGCGTCAGCACCTGCTTCGGGTCGCCTTGTTCCTCGATGCGGCCCTGATGCAGGAAGATGACGTGGTTGGAG
>NZ_DAISZC010000078.1:2004-8812 GCF_036824975.1 Tepidimonas sp. | reverse complement strand
ATCGCACGTCACGGCTTGCCCGACAGCCTCCAGCCGGTCGTCTCAGCGCGGCGGCGGTGGCGGCAGCCGCCGCAGCAACCCCCGCAACGCATGGGCCACGGCGGCCGCACGCACGGCGGCCCGGTCACCGTCGAAACGCTGGCATTCAGCCTGGACCTGTCCGTCCACCGCCCAGCCGAACCACACCGTGCCCACCGGCTTGGCGGCACTGCCGCCGCTGGGGCCGGCGATGCCCGTAATGGCCACTGCGGCCTGGACCTGGGCCCTGTGCGCCGCGCCCTGCGCCATGGCCCGCGCCACCGGCTCGCTGACCGCGCCGTACGCCGCAATCAGCCCCTCCTCCACCCCCAGCTCGGCCACCTTGGCGGCGTTGGCGTAGGTGACAAAACCGCGCTCGAACCAGTCGCTGGAGCCGGGCAGCGCCGTGCAGCAGGCCGCCAACAGGCCGCCAGTGCAGCTCTCGGCGGTGGCCAGGCGCCAGCCGCGCGCGCTCAAACGGATGGCCAAGTCGGCCAGCTGCGGCCACACGTCGGCAGGCACCCACAGGGGGGCCACTTCGGTGGCTTCAGGGACATCGCGTTCGGGCGTTGTCATGGGCTCGCGATCGTCAGGCGCCGATGACAAACCGCCACAGCGCGATCAGCAGCAGCACACAGAACGCCGCCACCAGATCGTCGAACATCACGCCCCAGCCGCCGCGCCAGCCCGCCCCCTTGAACACCTGGTCGGCCCACGCCACCGGACCCGGCTTGGCGGCGTCGAAAAAACGAAACAGCGCAAAACACACCGCCTGGCCCCACAGGCCAGACGGCTCAGCCATCCACAGCACCAGCCAGAACGCCACCACCTCGTCGATGACGACGAAGCTGGGGTCGGTGATGCCGGTGCGGCGCGTGGTGGCGGTGCTGGCCCACCAGCCTAGCAACAGGGCCACCGCGATGATCAGCGCCCAGCCGATGTCGCCCGGCGCGGCCAGCGCATCGATGAGCACGAACGCCGCCCACGCCCACAGCGTGCCCACCGTGCCGGGCGCCAGACGCGACAGCCCCGCGCCGAAGAACAACGCAATCAGGTGCGACAGGCGCGCCCGCATGAAGCGCACCGAGGGCACCGGCCACGGCAGCGAAGCAGCGGAGTCAGTGGAGGATGGGGACATGGTGGACATGCAAGCGCGGATATCGGGCTGTGGGGTCATCGAAACCAGCCATCAAAGCCATCATACGGCTCGAAGCGCCCGCCCACCAGCCGCAGCCGCGTTGGCCCGGGCAGGGCGCGCTCGCGCACCGGGTGGCGCTCGTCGCCGGGGTAGCACATGGCGCGGTGGCCGCCGTCGTCGAACGTCTCGGGCAGGATGCACGGCGGCAGGCGGCGCTGCGCCTCGGCCCAGGCCGACGCCACCGTGGTGTGCCGCGCCAGCTGTGCCAGCCCCATGAGCTGGGGCGGGATGAGGTCGATGTCGCGCGCCCAGTAGCGGGTCAGGGCCTCGCGCGGCGTCAGCCACGCGCTGTCGCTGACCTCGAAGGCGTCGTGCCGGGCCTGGGCGCCGTCGGGCAGACGGGCCAGAAAGAAGCGGGTGTCAAAGCGCGGCGTGCCCACCGGCGGATTGCGCGGCGTGATCCAGCGCGACCACGGCTGCAGCGCTGCGGTGGCCAGCCGCACCCCGGCGGCGGCCAGCGCGGCGCGCCAGGTACCCACCGCCGCGCCCGGCCCGGCGGCCGGCAGCCGGGTGGGCACATCGACCAAGGCCACGCCAGCTTCCTCCCACAGCTCGCGCGCGGCGGCCACGTACAGAGCCTGTGCCGCCGCCGGTGCCAGCGCAGGCTCACCCAGGCGGGCAGGCAGCCCGTCCGCCGGCTGATCCAGCAGCGCGGCCCATTCGGGCGCGGCGTCGTCGGCATCCACCTTGCCGCCGGGAAAGACATACACGCCGCCCAGCACCCGGGCGTTCGAATGCCGCCGCAGCAGCAGCACCTGCAAGCCGTTGCCGCCGTCGCGGATCAACACCACCGAGGCGGCCGCGCGCGGCGGCGCGTCGGTCTGCACGGCGGGATCAGCAGCCGAGGCGGCGGTGTTCACGTCGCCATGGTAGCGAAATGGTCGAACCCCCTCAGTGCCACCCCGGGCGGCAGCGGGTAGGGGTGGCCTCGGGCGTCGCACAGCTGCACGCGCGCCGCGCCGTCGGCCAACGGGTGCGCGGCGGGCGGCCCCGCCACGATGGTGCCGATGCGGGTCACCGGCGTGGCCGCCTGCTCCGCAGCGCGCAGGATGGCCGCGCGCTGCCCGGGTGCGGCGGTGAAGACCAACTCGTAGTCGTCGCCGCCGGCGAGCACGCAGCTCAGCACGTCGGGCAGCGGCAGCGCGCGCAGCGCCGCGTGCACCGCCTGCGACGCCAGCAGCGCCTCCACGTCCAGCCGGGCCGCCACGCCCGAGGCCGCCAGGATGTGGCCCAGATCGGCCAGCAGCCCGTCGCTGACGTCGGCGGCGGCGTGAATCAGGCCGCGCAGCGCCAGCCCCAGCGCCACCCGCGGCGTCGGGCGGTGCAGCCGCTGCACAACATGGGTCACCAGCGCCGGATCGGGCCACGCGCCAGGGGCGCGGCGGCCCAGCGCGATGTCCAGCCCCACGCAGGCGTCGCCCAGCGTGCCGCTGACCCAGACGTCATCGCCGACGCGGGCGGCATCACGTCGGCTGGCTTGCCCGCCGGGCACCTCGCCGAACACCGTCAGGCACAGCGTGAGCGGCCCAGCCGTCGTGTCGCCGCCCACCAGCGCACAGCCGTGCACGTCGGCCAGCGCCAGCAGGCCGCGCGCCAACGCGTGCAGCCACGCGGCATCGGGCGCGGGCAGCGCCAGCGCCAGCGTGAACGCCAGCGGGCGCGCCCCCATCGCTGCCAGGTCGCTTAGGTTCACCGCCAGCGCCTTGTGCCCCAAGGCCTCGGGGTCAACGTCGGGCAGAAAGTGCCGCCCGGCCACCAGCATGTCGCTGGACACCGCCAGCACCGTCCCCGGCGCCGGCGCCAGCAGCGCACAGTCGTCACCGTTACCCAACAGTACCCCGCTGCCGTCCGCACGCGCGGCAACCACACGCCAGAAATGCTGGCGGATCAGATCGAACTCACCCATCGGCGTCATCACCCGACTCGCGTCCACTTCGGCACCTAGGCGCTGGGCAGCGCGGCGGTGCCGCCCCACGGAGGTCGTGCGCTATGGGCTCGCAGCGTAGTCAATTACGCGCGACTCCGGCACAATATCAGCGCAAACTGATGTTTGTCCTCGTCGTCGCCCCGTTGCCCGTCCGCCAGCGCGGCCCGCTGCGTGCAGGGCGCGGCAATGTCCAGCGACAACCTCGCATCGTATCCGATCGTCTTCCACTGCTATTCCCATCCGTCCCACCGCCATGACCGCCCGCCCGTATCGCATCGCCCCTTCCATCCTGTCGGCCGACTTTGCCCGCCTGGGCGAGGAGGTGCGCGCCGTGATCGCCGCCGGCGCCGACTGGATCCACTTCGACGTGATGGACAACCACTACGTGCCCAACCTCACCATCGGCCCGGCGGTGGCGCAGGCGCTCAAGCCGCACTGCGTCACGCCCGACGGCCGGCCCGTTCCGCTCGATGTACACCTGATGGTGCAGCCGGTGGATGCGCTGGCGCAGATGTTTGCCGACGTCGGCGCCGACCTGATCAGCTTCCACCCCGACGCCAGCACCCACGTGCACCGCAGCATCCAGGCCATCCGGGCACGCGGCTGCCAGGTGGGCCTGGTGTTCAACCCCGCCACGCCGCTGGACGTGCTGGACTGGGTGATCGACGATCTGGACCTGATCCTGATCATGAGCGTCAACCCCGGCTTTGGCGGGCAAAGTTTCATCGACAGCGCACTGCGCAAGGTGGAGCAGGCGCGCCGGCGCATCGACGCTTGCGGCAAGGACATCCGGCTGGAGGTGGACGGCGGCATCAAGGCAGACAATATCCGCCGCGTCGCCGACGCCGGCGCCGACACCTTCGTGGCCGGCAGCGCCATCTTCGGCAAACCCGACTACCGCGCCGTGATCGCGCAGATGCGCGCGGCGCTGGCCTGACCGAAGCCCACCCGCTACGCCGCACGAACGTGGGAGCCGACTGCGGGCGCCAACGGAGCTGCCCGTGCGCCAGCCCGCACGGCGGGGGCGCCACCCCGGTGGCGCCAGCCACCGATGACGACCGGCCCCGCCGTCGGTGCTCACGGCTGTCACCGTTCTGACGCGATCCGGGTTTTCCCGGGGGCCACACGCCTATCCCACCCCCCAGCTATCGCGGATACTTCGTTGCCAGGAAAGGCATCGACCCACCCTGTCGAAACCTGTTCTCGCCCCCGGCTACCGTATACCGCTCAACCCCTCCATGCTAGGCCGACTGACTGCCCCTGCCGTGGCGCTGCTACAGCGCACGCCGATGCCCATCAAGATGTTGGTGATGGCGGGCGTGCTGGTGGTTCCGCTGTTGGCCGTGGCCTGGCTGCTGGGCCTCGATCACTGGCGTGACGCCCAGCTGGCCCGGGAAGCGCGTGCCGGACTGCACGCTGCGCAGACGCTGCTGCGGTTGGGTGAACGGCTGCAGGAGTGGCGCGATTTGACCGACTACGCGCTCAACAGCGGCAACGCGGAGCTCAAACAGCGGCGCGAGGGTCTGCGCGCGCCGCTGCGCCAGGCGCTGGACGACGCCGACGCCGCTCTCGCCGGACATCCCCACTGGAACGTCGAAGGCGCTTGGCAGCCACTGCGTCAGGCCCTCGAACAGACCGCCAACGCAGGCGAGCAGAACCCTGCCGTGCAGCACGCCGACAGCACCCAGCAGCTGGCGCGCCTGCACCGACTGGTGGGGCTGGTGGCGGATGTGTCCCAGCTCGAGCTCGATGCCGACCCCTTGGTCAGCCACCAGACGCGCATGGCGCTGTCGGCGCTGCCGACGGTGCGGGAATTCACCAGCCAGCTGCGCGGGCGCGGGCCCGCCCAGCTGTCCCACCCCGACGCGATGACCGACGCGGTCATCATCTCCAACGTCGCACGGTTGGCCGGGTTGACTGACCAGATCGGTGCGTTGCTGCCCGTGCTTCAGGAGCGGCTCGACGCGCTGCAGCGCCGGGGGGAGACGGTCCCGCCCCAGTGGGCTGCCTTTCGCGGCACCACCGACGAGCTGATCCGCGCCACCGACGCCCACCTGCGCACGGCGGCGATGACCATCGACGCGGCCGAGTACCACAAGCTGGCCGAAGCCGCCGTGCAGGCGCAAACCGCGCTGATGGAGGAGCTGCTGCGCCGGGCCGATGAGCGGCTCGCGGCGCGCTTGGCCCAGCGCACGGCCGCGATAGCGGCCATCGCCGTCGGCTGCACCGTAGCGCTGCTGGTGTTGGCGTATGGCATGGTGGCCCTCTACCGCGCCACGGTGGGTGGATTGACGCATCTGAACCAGGCCATCGACCGCGCCGCCGAAGGCGACCTGACGGTGGACGCCGTGCTACCAGGGCGCGACGAAATGGCCGACATGAGTCAGCGCCTGCGCAACATGCTGGCGCACCTGTCGGAACTGGTGGCGGACGTGCGCAGCGCCGCCGCCGTGCTGGGTCATGTGGGCCTGCAGCTGGTGCAAGACAGCCAGCAGCTGGCCGAGCGCACCCAGAGCCAGGCAGCGAGCCTGGAGCAGACCACCGCGAACGTGCGCCAGGTGGCCGAGACGGTGCAGAGCAACGCGGCCGGCGCGGATGAAGTCCGGCGCCTGACGGGCGACCTCAATGCGCAAACCGAACGCGCCAACGCGCTGATGGAGCGCACCGTCGGTGGTCTGGGGTCGCTGCAGGCGACCTCGCAGCGCATGACCGAGATCATCGGCACCATCGACGGCATCGCCTTTCAGACCAACATTCTGGCGCTCAACGCGGCGGTGGAGGCGGCGCGCGCCGGCGAAGCCGGCCGCGGCTTTGCGGTGGTGGCCGCCGAAGTGCGGCGCCTGGCGCAGCGCAGCCAGGAAGCCGCCAACGAAGTGCGCCAGCTCATCGACGAATCCGCCCAGCGCGTGCAGGGTACCGTCAACGAAATCCACACCGTCAGCGAGGCAATGGCCGCGTTGGTGCGTGGCATCCGCGACATCGCGGCGCGGGTGGGTGAAATGGCCGACGCCAGCCGCCAGCAAAGCACCGCATTGTCCGAGGTGGTGGCCGCCGTGGGCGACCTGGACAAGGTCACCTCCGAAAACTCGGCGATGGTGGAGCGCACCACGCACCGCGCCAACCGCCTGATGCAGCGCACGCGCGAACTGGACAGCGCGGTGCAGCACATGAAGCTACGCCAAGGCACCGCCGACGAAGCCTATCAACTCGTCCGCAAGGCGATTGCCCACATCCAGGCCGTTGGCTACGAGCGCGCGGCGCACGATTTCCAAGACGTCAACGGCCCCTTCGTCGATCGCGACCTGTACATCTTCGTGCTCGACCGCACGGGCACCTATCGCGTCATGGGGCTCGATCGCAACAAAGTCGGCACGCGCGTGCACGATGCCCCTGGCATCGACGCCGAGCGCTTCCTGGAAGATGCCTGGCACCGCGCCGACCAAGGCGGCGGCTGGGTCGAATACAACATCATCAACCCGGTCACTGGGCAGGTGCGAGCCAAAGCCTCGTACGTGGAACGCCTCACGCCGGAGTTGCTGATCGGCTGCGGCGCCTACTGCAGCGTGTTGCTAACCGACGTCGCCGACTGAATATCGGTCTATCGCGTCAGGCGCATACCGCCTGCAGTGCGCATCGCCACCGGCGGCCCGCTCAGCACCGCAGCC
>NZ_DAISZC010000078.1:0-1904 GCF_036824975.1 Tepidimonas sp. | reverse complement strand
CGGACGTCCAGCCTGCTGTTGAACTGGCCTTGCGGCACAATGGCGCCTTTTCGGATGTTTTCGTTGCGCCAACGTCGCATGACCGCCCCCGGACCCGTACTGGCCCACGCCAACCGCATGACCGCGGACGAGCGGCGCGCCAGCATCGCTTTAGCGAGCATCTTCGCGCTGCGCATGCTAGGGCTCTTTCTGGTGCTGCCGGTGTTTGCGCTGGAAGCCACGCAACTGCACGGTGGCCACGACCCGGCGCGCGTCGGCCTGGCGCTGGGCGTCTACGGCCTGACACAGGCCGTGCTGCAGATGCCGCTTGGGCTGGCGTCGGACCGCTTCGGGCGCAAGCGCGTCATCCAGGCCGGGCTGGCGGTGTTCGCGCTGGGCAGCGCCTGGGCCGCGCTGGCCACCGATATCGACCACCTGATCGCCGCCCGCGCTCTGCAGGGCGCGGGCGCCATCTCGGCGGCAGTGACCGCGCTGCTGGCCGACCTGACGCGCGATGCCGTGCGCACCAAGGCCATGGCGCTGGTGGGGATGAGCATCGCCGCCGTATTCGCGCTGTCGCTGGTGGCCGCCCCCCCTTTGGCGGCAGCCATCGGCCTGCCGGGGCTGTTTGCGCTGACGGCCGGTCTGACTCTGCTGGGCATGGCCGTGGTGCAGTGGGGGGTGCCGGATGAACCGCCGCGCGCAGCGGTGCCGGAGCAGGGTGCGCTGCGCAGCGTGCTGCGCGACCGCGACCTGCTGCGCCTGGACCTGGGCGTGCTGCTGCTGCACACGGTGCAGATGGCGCTGTGGATGGCGGTGCCGACGCTGCTGGTGCAGGCGGGCCTGCCGAAGGCCGCGCACTGGCAGGTGTACCTGCCCGCGCTGCTGGTCTCCTTCATCGTCATGGGGGGCGTGCTGTTTCGCCTGGAGCGGCGCGGCCACCTCGGAGCCGTGCTGCGGGGGGCTGTCGGGCTGCTGCTGCTAGCGCAGGCGGGCCTGTGGTGGGCACTGCACCACGGCGCGGGCGTACTGGCGGTGGGGGCGTGGCTGGCCGTGTTCTTTCTGGGCTTCAACACCCTGGAGGCCAGCCAACCCAGCCTGACCTCGCGCCTGGCCCCGGCCGGGGCGCGCGGTGCCGCGCTGGGCGTGTACAACACGCTGCAGTCCCTGGGCTTGTTTGCTGGCGGCGCGCTGGGCGGATGGCTGATGCGGCAGTATGGGCCTGCCGGGGTGTTTCTGGCCGGCGCGGCGCTGTGCGGGGTCTGGCTGGCGCTGGGCTGGCGGCTGCGCACCCCCGCCCCTGCACCTGCCGCCGCTGCGCCCTGACGGGGCGTGATGCACCACAGTCGGCCCGTGTGCTCAGCGCCGGGACACACCCGCCCCATGGGACGTCCCGCATGCCCGCCCCCGCGTCCGGCCTCGCTTCAGAGGAAGGAGGGAGCGCGCACCCTCCCCTGCATCTCCCCTATGCGGGGTAGGGCGTGGGACGAGCCACTTGCGGCACAATCCGAGCCATTGCGTATCCATTTCACACCTGCCCTCACCCCAAGGACAACCCCATGGCATCGGTCAACAAAGTCATCCTCGTCGGCAACTGTGGCCGCGATCCCGAAATCCGCTACCTGCCCTCGGGCCAGCCGGTGGCCAGCGTCAGCATCGCCACCTCTAGCCGGCGCAAGGACCGCAGCACTGGCGAGATGGTCGAAGACACGCAGTGGCACCGCGTCACGTTCTTCGACCGCTTGGCCGAAATCGCGGGTGAATATCTCAAAAAGGGACGCCCGGTGTACGTGGAGGGACGCCTGAAATACGGCAAGTACACCGGGCAGGACGGCATCGAGCGCAACACCGTCGACATCATTGCTACCGAGCTGCAGCTGCTGGGCAGTCGCGAAGGCATGGGTGCGTCGGCCGAGGATGGCGGC
>NZ_DAISZC010000077.1:2186-9423 GCF_036824975.1 Tepidimonas sp. | reverse complement strand
GGTGGCCGTTGTGGCGCCGGCAACGGAACGATTCCTGGCACCTGCGCACAAACAAATTTACGCCACGGTACGGCGCACTTCCAAGGCGTGTGGGAACTGGTTTGCCCGTGGGATCACCCGCCCGCGCTGCGGCCCCCTCAGCCCCCCAACGCTTCAAACACCCGCTGGGTGATTTCTTCCACCGTGCCTATGCCGCTGATGCAGCGGTAGCGTGGCGCGTTGGCCGGATCGCGCGCGGCCCAGTTGCGGTAGTAGTCCACCAGCGGGCGGGTTTGCGCGGCATAGACGTCCAAACGCTTGCGCACGGTTTCTTCACGGTCGTCGTCGCGCTGGATGAGGTCTTCGCCGGTGACGTCGTCCTTGCCGTCGACCTTGGGTGGGTTGTACTTGATGTGGTAGGTGCGGCCCGAGGCGGGGTGCACGCGCCGTCCGCTCATGCGCTCAATGATGGCCTCGAACGGCACGTCGATTTCGAGCACGTAGTCGATGCGCACACCGGCGTCGCGCAGCGCGTCGGCCTGCGGGATGGTGCGCGGAAACCCGTCGAACAGGAAACCGTTGGCGCAATCGGGCTGGGCGATACGCTCTTTGACCAGGTTGATGATCAAATCATCACTGACCAGGCCGCCGGCGTCCATGACCTGTTTGGCTTGCAGTCCGAGCGGGGTGCCGGCCTTGACGGCGGCGCGCAGCATATCGCCAGTGGAGATCTGCGGTATGCCGTACTTCTGGCAGATGAACGCAGCCTGCGTGCCTTTGCCAGCGCCCGGAGCGCCCAACAGAATCAGTCTCATGGGTTTCCTTTACGTGTCGCAAACGGTGGAAGGAGGGCGGCTGCGTGCAGCGCTCTCCTCGCACGGCGCACGCAGCGGCTGACGCGGCGGCCAGCGGCCGCAAGAATAGCATGCACTGCCTGACACAGGCTGACAGCAAGCGGTAGCGGGCGGGTGCTTGCGGGTAACGATTGCGTTGGGATGGCGATGGGTAGAAGCGCGCCGCCATGGGGTGACCGAGACGATGCGGCTCATCGAGTTCAGTGGGTGGCGATGGGTAGAACCGCGCCGCCATGGGGTGGTTGGCCAAGGTGAGCGACCATCTCCCGCCACCAGATTGTGCCCGCCGATTGATGAAGTCCTCCTCGAGGCTCTGGACAGGTCGCGTTGACCAGTGCTGTGGCGCATTCCTATGGCCTGTGCGGCGGCACTTGCCGGGACGCTCCTTTTATCGCGATGGTGGATTGGCCGCAGAGGCCCACAGGGCGCGCACGCGCGCCAGATCGTCGGCGGTGTCCACGCCCGGCCCGGGGGCGTGCGGGGTGATGGTGACGGCAATGCGCTCGCCGTGCCACAGCACGCGCAGTTGTTCCAGCGCCTCACAGCGCTCCAGCGGCGCCGGTTCGAGCCGGGGGAACTGACGCAGGAAGCCAGCCCGGTAGGCGTATAGCCCGATGTGACGCAGCGGCTGTGCACCGGTGGGCCAGCTGCCGAGGTTCAGCTCGGCGTCGTGGCGTGGGGCGTCGCGCCACCACGGCAGCGGCGCACGGCTGAAGGTCAGTGCCGTGCCGTGGCGGTCCAGCACCACCTTGACGACGTTGGGGTTGAATAGGTCGGCCGCGTGCTCGATGGGGTGGGCGGCGGTGGCCATGACGCAGTCGGGCCGCTGCTGCAAGGTGTGTGCGACCTGCCGCACCAGTGCCGGGTCGAGCAGCGGTTCGTCCCCCTGCACGTTGACGACCAGCGTGTCGTCGGTCCAGCCCAGCTGGTCGACGGCTTCGGCCAGCCGGTCGCTGCCGCTGTGATGGTCGCCGCGGGTGAGCAGCGCGGCAAAGCCCGCGCGCTGGCACACGGCGGCGATGTCGGCGTCGTCGGTGGCGACGGTGCAGCTGAGCGCGCCGCTGGCGCGCGCGCGCTCGGCCACGCGCACGATCATCGGCGCGCCGGCGATGTCCAGCAGCGGCTTGTCGGGCAGCCGGGTGGAGGCGCGGCGTGCCGGGATAAGGACGTGAAAGACAGGGGTGTTCATGCAGGTGGCGCGTTTCAGATGCCAGCGGGCCGGATGGGGCAGCAGCGGTCGCAGCGGCGAGCGGTTGGGACACCAAAGGCACCACAGACGTGCCCGGGGCAGCGGGAGCGCGGCATCAAGGTGCCCCAGCGCAAACGCCGATCGCTACGGCGCAGCTGACGCCGGCCGCGGCGGCGCCAACCGGTCGAGTTCGTCGTCATCCAGCGCGCGCGCCTCTTCCTCCAGCAGGATGGGAATGCCGTCACGGATGGGGTAGGCCAGGCGGGCGCCGCGCGACACCAGCTCCTGCGTTTCGCGCGCGTACACCAGTGGCCCCTTAGTCACCGGGCACACGAGCAGGGAAAGTAGCTTGCTGTCCATGCGGGGCATCATAGCGCGGGTAGGGCCTCGGGGGACATGCCAGAGGCTTACAAGGCCAGGGACCGGCGGGCATCCGCCAGGGCCGCGTCGACGGCGTCGAACCAGGCCGGCTCGGGCTCCAGCGCCAGCGGTACCCGGTACAGAGCCATCCCCGGCGGCGCGGGCAGCCGGTGCAGCTTGACGGCGTCCTTGTCAGTGCACAGCCATACGCGGGGCGCGCCACTTGTCTGGCTCGCGTGCCACCAGGCGGTGTGCAGGGCGGTGCCGTTGGCGTGGTCGGGCAGTGGCAGGGTGGGCCCCAGGTGCAGTCCCAGTTCCCGCAGCGCCTGAAAAAAACGGTGTGGCAGCGCAATACCGGCCAGCGCGCCGACGGGCGTGCCATGAGCGGCCCAGTTGGCCAGCGCATGGGGCTGGCCATCCGCATCGTACGCCAGCGGCGACAGGCAGCGCCGAGCCGCATATTCCGGATAAGGGTGCGGGCGCGGTAACTGCGCTGGGGCAGCGGTGCGCAGCACCAGCACCGCCCCGTTGCCCCACGCCGGGGCGGGCCAGGGCTGGCGCAGCGGGCCAGCGGGCAGCAGCCAGCCGTTGCCCACGTCACGCTCGTCGAATACGACGACGGTCAGGTCGCGTGCCAGCGCCCAATGTTGCATGCCGTCGTCGCTGATAAGCACGTCGATCGTAGGGAAGCACTGCAGCAGTGTGCGCGCGGCGGCTGGGCGGTCGCGACCTACCGCCAGCGGCACGCCGGTGGCTTGCGCCACCAGCGCCGGCTCGTCGCCACACACAGCGGGGTCGGCTGCCTCGCCTGGGGCGACAATGGCCAGGCCGTGCCGCTGCAGGCTGACACGCCCGCCCACGCCACGGGCCAGCACGCCCGGCTGCCAGCCGCGCCGCTGCAGATGCTGCACCAGGGCGATGACGGTGGGGGTCTTGCCCGCTCCGCCGGCAACGACGTTGCCCACCACCACCACCGGCACCGGCAGCCGCTCGCCCCACTGGCCACGGCGCCGCGCCCGGCGCTGCCACCACGCGCTGCGCAGCGCCCAAGCGGCCCCGTACGCCCATGACAGCGGCCACAGCGCACGCGCCAGCGCCCCGCGTGTCAACCAGGCCGATGGCAGGTCGGGTCGCGGCATCAGCGCCTGCCGTCGCGCTGGGTGGCGAAGGTGATCTGGACCAGCCCCACCTGGCGCGCAGCGTCCATTACATCAATGACGGACTGGTGGCTGGCCGCGGCGTCGGCCTGGATGACGAGGACGGTGTCCGCGGCTCGCGGCGCGCTGTTGAGGGCCGCCACCAACGCCTCCACGCCGGTCTGCTCCAGCACCCGGTTGTTGACGGCGTAGCGGCCGTCAGCCGCGACGCTGACGACGACCTCGCGCGGTGTCTGCGGCGGCAGCTCGGCCTGCGCCACCGGCAGATTTACCTGCAGCGCCGTGGTCTGACTGAAAGTGGTCGTCAGCATCAGGAAGATCAGGATGACGAGCAGGATATCGATGAACGGGATCAGATTGATCTCGGGCTCGTCGCGGTTGCCGTGCTGAAAGCGCATGGGGCGGATCTCCGGAAAAACCGGCGGGCGCCGGAGAGCGGCGGCAGCGGCCGGCGGGCCCGCGGGCGGATGCACGAGGGCTGCCTACCGGGGGGCGTGCCGGCGCCTCAGCGGCGCAGCGTCAGCAAATGGTGCAGGAACGTTTCGGCGGCCACCTCCAGCTGCAGCAGCAGCGCGTCGGCGCGGGCGCGAAAGTAACGCCAGAAAACGAGCGCCGGCACCGCGATGATGAGGCCAAACGCGGTGTTGTACAGCGCCACCGAGATGCCGTGCGCCAACTGTGCGGGGTTGCCCCCACCTGGCAGCAGCCCGCCAGGGCCAGCTTGTGAGCCAAAAATCTCGATCATGCCGATGACGGTGCCCAGCAGCCCCAGCAGCGGAGCCGCCGACGCTACCGTGCCCAACGCGCCCAAGTAGCGCTGCAATTGTGCTGCGGCCAGCCGCCCCGCCGACTCCAGCGCGGCGCGCAGCTCGGCGTCGGTGGCACGTGGGTTTAGGTGCAGCGTATGCAGGCCGGCGGCGAGCACCGCGCCCAGCAGCGAGTTGTCAGCCAGCTGCTCGATGACATCGGCTGGCGGCACGCCGTTGCGTGAGGCCTGCATCGCTTCGTCCAGCAGCCGCGGCGGGGCGATGCGTGCGGTGCGCAGGCTCAGCGCGCGCTCGATGACGAGCGCCAGTCCGACGATGGAGCAAGCGATCAGGGTCCAGATCGGCCAGCCGGCGGCCTGTATGATCGACAACAAAGCAACCCTCCTGACGGCAGCACGGGAAGTCGCCCCTCACTGGCGCGCATTATCTCGCACGGTCTGCTGCGTTGGCCGGGTGGCGCGGGCCGTGCCGACTGCACCTGCGCCGTGTAGGGCACCGTGTGGGCCGTGTGCCTCCGACCAGGACTGCGCAGGGCTCGCCATTAGGGGGCGTGGTCTGTGGCGGCCCCAGGTGGCGCGGCGGGCTGTGGCAGCGGCTGACCACCGCGACCGACCCGATGAACGACAGTCTGACAGAGCAGAGTATGACGGACGAGGTGATCGACGATGGGCCTGCCTGGAACGTGGGGGCGCTGGTCAACGCCGTGGCCGATGCGCTGCGCGCGCGCTTCAACCCCGTGCGGGTGCGCGGTGAAGTGTCTGGGTATGTGCGCGCGGGCAGCGGCCACCAGTACTTTATTCTGAAGGACGCGGAGGGACAGCTGCGCTGTGCTTGGTTCCGCCGCGCTGCGCAAAACCAGGAGGCGGCGGCTAACCTGCGCGACGGCCAGCAGGTGGAGGTGTTGGGACGGCTGGACGTGTACGCCGCGCGCGGTGACCTACAGCTGATCGTGGAGCGCGTGCAGCCGCTGGGGCAGGGCAGCCTATACGAGGAATTTTTGCGCCGCAAGGCGCAGCTGCAGGCCGAAGGTTGGTTTGATGCCGCGCGCAAGCGGGCGCTACCCGCCTATCCAGCCAGCGTCGGGGTGGTGACGTCGCTGGACGCGGCCGCCTTGCGCGATGTGGCCACCACGCTGGCGCGGCGTGTGCCACACCTGCCGGTGTGGCTGTACCCCTCGGCGGTGCAGGGCGCGGACGCCCCGGCGCAGCTGTGCGCTGCGCTGCAACGCGCCTATGCCGACCACCGCGCGCTGGGCCGACCTGCGGTGCTGCTGCTGGTGCGCGGTGGTGGCTCGCTGGAGGACTTGTGGGCGTTCAATGACCCCGAGCTGGTGCGCACCGTGGCGCAGGCACCGATGCCGGTGATCAGCGGCGTGGGGCACGAGACCGACTTCACGCTGGCTGACTTTGCTGCCGACGTGCGCGCGCCCACGCCGACTGCGGCGGCTGAGCTGTGCGCGCCGGCCGCAGCCGTGCTGCAGCAGGCGCTGGCGCGCTGGCAGGAGCGGCTGCACAGCGCCGCGCAGCGGCGGCTGGACGCACAGGCGCAGCGGCTCGATGGCCTGGCGCAGCGGCTGGGTCGTCCCTCGGCGTTGACCGCGCGCGAGCAGCAACGCCTGCTGCGGCTGGAGCACCGGCTGCGGCAGGCAATGGCGCAGGGCGTGGCGCGGCGTGCCCAGCACGTGCAGCGGCTGCAGCAGGCGTGGTGGGCCGCCGTGCGCCAGGATGGCGAGCGCCGCCTGCGCCAGGCGGACGCGCTGCAGCAGCGCTGGGCGCAGGCGCTGCTGCGCGTGCGCGAGCGACAAGACCAGCGGCTGGCCCACGCTGCTGCGCGCCTGACGCTGCTGGATCCGCGGCTGGTGTTGCAGCGCGGCTATGCGCTGGTGACCACCCCGGATGGCGCGGTGGTAACCGACGCGGCCCGCCTGACGCCTGAGCAGGCGCTGTGCGTGGCGCTGGCACGGGGCGAGCTGGACGTGCGCGTGGCGGCCATTCGGTCCGGGGTCTAGCCCTGACGGTGGTGTGTGGGCGTGCAGCGTGCAGGGTCAAATGGCCTGCCGCCTGGGCAGTGGTGCACAGCCTTGCCTACAATGCCAGCGTGCGTCGAGCGACGCCCTGATACGGTCAACCCAAGAGTGAGGACACACCATGGAACATACCCTGCCACCACTGCCGTTTGCCATCGATGCGCTGGAGCCCTACTACTCGAAAGAGACGCTGGAGTACCACCACGGCAAGCACCACAACGCGTACGTGGTCAACTTGAACAACCTGCAAAAGGGCACCGAGTATGAGTCCATGGCGCTGGAGGACATCATCCGCAAAGCGCCCAACCCTGGCCCCATCTACAACAACGCAGCGCAGGTGTGGAACCACACTTTCTTCTGGAACTGCATGAAGCCCAATGGTGGCGGTGAGCCCAGCGGTGCGCTGGCGGATGCCATCAACGCCAAGTGGGGCAGCTACGCCGCCTTCCGCGACGCCTTCGTCAAGAGCGCGGTGGGCAACTTCGGCTCGGGCTGGACCTGGCTGGTCAAGAAGCCCGACGGTACGGTAGATATCGTCAACACCGGTGCGGCCGGCACGCCGCTGACCACTGCCGACAAAGCGCTGCTGACGGTGGACGTGTGGGAGCACGCCTACTACATCGACTACCGCAACCTGCGCCAGAAGTTCGTCGAAACCTTCCTGGACAAACTCGTCAATTGGGAGTTTGCGCAGGCTAATTTTGCCTGACCGGTAATCGGCGATGGCCCGACACTGGGTCGGGTGTCGGGTTCGTGACTTCTGTCACGGGGGTTTTCCCGTTGGGGGAGCGGGGTCTCTTGGAGCTCGGCCGGGTGGACACGTTATCCGAGCGGACCTTGGGTGCGGTGGCTGGGGGGAACGAAAGCGCCGCTCAACGGAGTAGGGCGCTACCGAACGGCCCCCC
>NZ_DAISZC010000077.1:0-2086 GCF_036824975.1 Tepidimonas sp. | reverse complement strand
TGCATTTCCAGCACGTAGCGCACGGGCTCGCGCGAGCAGTGGCTGGTCTCGTCCAGCGGCTGCATGTCGGCCAGATTGACGATGCGCCCGTCGTCGGCAATGAACGCCGCCGTCAGCGGCAGGAAGGTGTTGCGCATCCAAAAGCACTGGATGGCCGGGCGGTCAAACACGAATAGCATGCCTTCGTGCGGCGGCATATCGCGCCGCCACATTAGGCCAGTCATGCGTTGCTCGTGGGTGCGTGCCACCTGCGCGTCGATGCGGTGCATGCCGGCGCGCAGCTCCACGCGCGGCAGGTCCAGCTGTGGCGTGCCGACCGGCTGGGCGATGGCCGCGACCGCGCCGGCCACGCTGATGGCGGCCAAAGCGGCGATGCGGGCCGCGGCAGCGCGCACGTCAGCGAGCACGCGCGACACCGGCACGCGCCGTTGCACGCGCGCTTCGGTGAGCGGTGCGGCATGAGGTTGGGGGCAGCGCCCGGTCGGCGCACTGGCGCCCGCCCGCGGCGTCGGTTGGTTCAGCCGCCACCACAGGGTCGTCCACCGCGTCGGCTGGGCCGACTGCCCGCGCGCGCACCGCTTCATGCTGTCAGGTCCATGGAGGGTTTGTCGATAGAATCGATTCTATTCCCCGGCGCCCAACAGGTGGCGGGGGTTCATTCCACACGGAGACCACCGCGTATGTACCAACACATTCGAGTGCCCACCGAAGGCCAGAAGATCACCGTCAATCCCGACATGTCGCTCAACGTGCCGGACAATCCCATCATCCCCTACATCGAGGGGGACGGCACCGGGATCGACATCACGCCGGTCATGATCCGGGTGGTTGATGCCGCGGTGGCCAAGGCCTACGGCGGCCAGCGCAAGATTCACTGGATGGAGGTGTACGCGGGCGAGAAGTCCACCCAGGTCTACGGCCCCGACGTGTGGCTGCCCGACGAGACCCTGCACGCGCTCAAGGAGTATGTCGTCTCGATCAAGGGCCCGCTGACCACGCCCGTGGGTGGTGGCATTCGGTCGCTGAACGTGGCGCTGCGGCAGGAGTTGGATCTGTACGTCTGTCTGCGCCCGGTGCGCTACTTCAAGGGGGTGCCCAGCCCGCTGAAGGAGCCGGAGAAGACCGACATGGTCATCTTCCGCGAAAACTCCGAAGACATCTACGCCGGCATCGAGTACCCCGCGCAAAGTGAGAAGGCGCGCAAGCTCATCAAGTTTTTGCAAGAAGAGTTGGGGGTAACCAAGATCCGCTTCCCGGAAACGTCCGGCATCGGCATCAAGCCGGTGTCGCAGGAAGGCACCGAGCGGCTGGTGCGCAAGGCCATCCAGTACGCCATCGACAACGACAAGCCCAGTGTGACGCTCGTGCACAAGGGCAACATCATGAAGTACACCGAGGGGGCGTTTCGCGACTGGGGCTATGCCCTGGCCAAGCGCGAGTTCGGCGCGGTGGAAATCGACGGCGGGCCGTGGTGCAAGTTCACCAACCCCAAGACGGGCCGAGACATTGTCATCAAGGATTCGATTGCGGACGCTTTTCTGCAACAGATCCTGCTGCGCCCGGCCGAGTATTCGGTGATTGCCACGCTCAACCTCAACGGCGACTACATCTCGGATGCGCTGGCAGCACAAGTGGGTGGCATCGGCATTGCGCCGGGGGCGAACCTGTCGGATTCGGTAGCTTGTTTCGAGGCTACGCACGGCACGGCACCCAAGTATGCCGGCAAGGATTACGTCAACCCGGGCTCGGAGATCCTGTCGGCCGAGATGATGCTGCGCCACATGGGCTGGCGCGAAGCGGCCGACCTGATCATCGTCAGCATGGAGCGTGCCATCCAGAGCAAGCAGGTCACCTACGACTTCGCGCGCCTGATGGAAGGGGCCACGCAGGTGTCGTGCTCGGGCTTCGGCCAGGTGATGATCGACCACATGTGAGGCGAGGCCGCGGGCACGGGTGCGCGCAAGGGGCGAGCCGGATACCGGGCGTCCCGGTGCCGTCTGCGCAATGGCCCCCCGGCGCAAGCGGCCCCTGACGTAAGCGGCCGCCCCAGTGTCGGCGATGCCGCGTCGCATTCATGGTGAAGACC
>NZ_DAISZC010000076.1:0-9675 GCF_036824975.1 Tepidimonas sp. | reverse complement strand
AGTTCGAGCGCATTGCCGAGCGCGGCGGCGTGCTGGGCGCGATGGAGACCGGCTACCAGCGCGGCCAGATCCAAGAGGAGAGCCTGCACTACGAAATGCTCAAGCACAGCGGCGAACTGCCCATCATCGGGGTCAACACCTTCCGCAACCCGCACGGCGACCCGATCCCCGAATCGCTGGAGCTGGCGCGCTCGACCGAGGAGGAAAAGCAGTCGCAATTGAAGCGCCTAGCCGACTTCCACGCCCGCCACGCGCACGAGGCACCCGCGATGCTGCAGCGCCTCAAGGATGCCGTCATCGACAACCGCAACGTCTTTGAGGTGTTGATGGACGCGGTGCGCTGCTGCTCGCTGGGGCAGATCACGCAGGCGCTGTTCGAGGTGGGCGGCCAGTACCGCCGCAATATGTGAGGGTGGCGGCCGCGTGGGATACTCGCACCATGCTTTTGTCGTGGCGTGTGTCCCGGGCCGACACCGGCAACCTGCGCAGCATCGCCGCCATGCTGGCGGCGGTGGCGCTGTTTGCGCTGATGGACACGGTGCTCAAGCACTTGTCCGCGCACTACCCGCCCGCGCAGGTGGCGGCGCTGCGCGGCCTGGTGGCACTGCCGCTGGTGGTGGGGTATTTGAGCTGGCGGCGTGCCTGGCCGCGCGTGTGGCGGGTGCGCTGGCCGCTGCACGCCGTGCGCGGCGTGCTGGCGGTGGTGATGCTGACCGCGTTTGCCCACGGCGTGTCGTCGCTGCCGCTGGCCAATGCCTACACGCTGTTTTTCATCGCGCCGCTGCTGATCACGCTGCTGGCCATTCCGGTGCTGGGCGAGCGCGTGCGGCGCTCGCACTGGGCCGCCATTGCCGCTGGCCTGGTGGGCGTGGTGATCGCGTTGCGGCCCGCACCCGGCGCGTTTCTGGGCTGGGCCGGGCTGGCCGTGCTGCTGGCAGCGGTGTGCTATGCCGCCTCGGCCGTGCTGGGCCGGTTGGCCTGCCGCACGGACGCGCCGGAGAGCCTGGTGTGGTGGTCGATGGTGGCGCTGGCCCTGGGCGCGGGCGCGCTGGCGCTGCCCCAGTGGCAGCCGCTGGCGCGCGAGCACCTGGGCGCGCTGGTGGCGCTGGCGGTGACGGGCTTTGCCGCCCAGCTGGCCATCACCGAAGCGTTCCGCCACGGGCAGGCCGCCGTGGTGGCGCCGTTTGAGTACACGGCGCTGGCGTGGGGCGTGGGGCTGGACATCGCGATCTGGGGCGTGTGGCCCGATGCGCCGACGCTGCTGGGCTCCGCGGTGGTGATCGGCGCGGGTCTGTACCTGATCCGCCACGAGCGGCTGCATGCCCAACGCGCGTTGCGCACCGGCACACCGCACCCGTGATCACTCACCGTCCACCGGCCACGCCACGCCCTGCTCGGTCAAGACGGCGTCCAGCGGCACGTCGTGTGGCTCGGGCTGCAGCCACGGCACGAACGCGCTGGCATACGCCAGCCCAACGGTGAACGGCCTAGGCTGTAGCGTCGCCAGCGTGCGGTCGTAGAAGCCGCCGCCATAGCCCAGCCGGTAGCCGCCCGGACCATAGCCCACGCAGGGCACAAACAGCAGCGTCGGCTGCACCACCTCGGTGTCCTTGGGCTTTGGAATGCCGTAGGCATCCTCCTCCATCGGACAGCCCGGGTACCAGACGTGAAAGCGCAGCGTGCGGGCCACCCGGTCGATCACCGGCAGTGCGATGCAGCGCCGCTGGCGGGCGCGCTGCGCGTCGTCGACATCGGCGGCCTCCTGCCAGCGGTGCAGGGCCGGCAGCGGGTCGAACTCGCCCTTGATCGGCCAGTAGGCACCGACGACGCGGTCGTCGCGCTGCACCATCCACACCCGCATGACGCGCTGCAGCGCCTCGGCGCGCGCCAGCCGGTCGGGCAAGCGCTGCCGCTCGGCGATCAGGCGCTCACGCCACGCACGCTTGCGCACGGCGGCGTCGTCCGCTTCCGGCTGGCACGGCGGGTCGATCTTGTCCATAATGGCCCTCATGCAAGGACGGTTGCCTCATCCCACCCGACCGGCTGACCGCCCGCTGGGCAGCGCATGGCCGGGGCGCGTGGCACGCATCTTACTGCGCCGGGGCTGGCGCGCCGCTGCGGCCTTGGCGCTGGCCGTGGGCACAGCGGGTGCGGCGCTGGCGCAGGGGGCGGCGCCTCCGCGCACCGATGGTGCCGCACAGACCTTGGCGGGGCGCGACGACGCCGCGGTCCGCACGCTGCTCGAGATGCGCGCGGCGTTCCAGCGCGGGGACGCCGCTCGACTCGCGCGGCTGCTGCCGCAAGTGCAGGGGCATGCGCTGGAGCCTTTGGCCGCGTACTGGGCGCTGCGCGCGCGGCTGGACGTCGCCAGCGCGGACGAGGTGCGCGCCTTTCTAATGCGCTGGGCCGGCACCTACTGGGAAGACCGGCTGCGCAACGACTGGCTGCTGCTGTTGGGCCAGCGCGGCGACTGGCCGACGCTGCTGGCCGAGGCGCAGGCGTTTCGCATGGCCGACGACCCCGAGGTGCGCTGCTGGGTGGCGCTGGCGCGGCTGGAGCGTGGCCTGGCCACCCCCCACGAGGTGGCCGCGGGCGTGCGCGCCGACTGGCTGGCGCAGCGCCAGGCCGGGCAAGCGTGCGCGGTCGCCGCGCGGCGCCTGCTCGCCGCCGGGGCGCTGCCCGCCGAGGTGGCTTGGCAGCGCGCGCGCATCGCCGCCGAGGCCGGACGCACCGCCGTCGCCCGCCAGGCAGTGGAGCTGCTCGATCCGGCCTGGGGCGCGCTGGCCGAGCGCGCGCTGCAGCAACCGCAGGGCTATCTGGACGACAAGGTGACCGCGGTGCGCCCCCGCACCAAGGAAATCGTCACCCTGGCGCTGATCCGGCTGGCCGCGCAGGACCCCGAGGCCGCCGCCACCGAGGCGGCCCACCCGCGCTGGCGCGCCCAGCTGACCCCCGAGGAAATGGGTTGGGTATGGGGGGCGATTGGCAAGCGCGCCGCCCAGCGCCTGTCGGAGCGGGCGCTGGCGTACTTTCAGCGTGCAGGCGCGGTGGCCTTGCCCGACGACTGGCGCGAGTGGCACGTGCGCGCGGCGCTGCGCGCCGGCGACTGGGCCGACGTGCAGCGCGCCATCGCGCTGCTGAGCCCCGCCAAACAGGCCGAGACCACCTGGAGCTACTGGCAGGCACGGGCCCTGCTGGCCAGCGGGCGTCCAGCTGACGCCGAGCAGGCGCGCGCTGTGTTCGAGCGTATCGCTGGCCCGGAAGGTTTTTATGAACAGCTCGCAGCCGACGCATTGGGACGTGCCGTGACGCTGCCTGCCGCGCCGCCGCCGCCCACGGCGGCTGAGCGCGCCGCGGTGCGTGCCAACGCGGGGTTGCAGCGCGCGTTGCTGGCCATCGAACTCGGACTGCGCAGCGAGGGCGTGCGCGAATGGCATTACGAAATCGCCCTGCACACTCCCGGAGGTCTGCCCGACCGCGCGCTGCTGGCTGCGGCCGAATGGGCCTGCGAGCGCGCCGTGTGGGATCGGTGTATCAACACCAGCGCGCGCACACGCGAGCTGGTGGATATCGCCCAGCGCTACCCGCTGCCGTGGCGCGAGCTGGTGGTGCCGCGGGCACGCGCCGTCGGACTCGACCCCGCCTATGTGTACGGCCTGGTCCGGCAAGAAAGCCGCTTCGTCACCGATGCGCGCTCGCACGTGGGCGCTGCGGGCTTGATGCAGCTGATGCCGGCGACGGCGCGCTGGACGGCGCGCAAACTGGGGCTGAACGACTTCGAACCGGCGCGCGTCACCGACCCCGAGATCAACGTCCAGCTGGGGACGGCCTACCTGAAGCTGGCGCTCGACGACTTCGAGGGGTCGATGGCCCTGGCCGCCGCGGCCTACAATGCAGGCCCGGGGCGTGCGCGACAGTGGCGCCAGGGGCCGGTGCTGGAAGCGGCGGTGTGGATCGAGAACATCCCGTTCGAGGAAACGCGTGACTACGTCAAGCGCGTGCTGTCCAACACCACACTCTACGCAGCCGTGCTCAGCGGCCAGCCCCAGCGCCTGAGCGAGCGCCTCGCCCCGATCGGGCCGCGGCTGTCCACGGCCCGCGCCCCCATCACCGATCTGCCCTGAGCGTGGTGCGGCGGCCCCACCGTCCACGCGGCATGCAAGCGAGGTTCGTATGAAACACGTGCTGGTACTGGGCGGCACCGGCTTCGTCGGCCGCCATCTGTGCGAACAACTCACCCGCGCCGGGGTGCGCGTCACCGTGCCCACCCGCCACGCGGAACACGCCAAGGCCATCCAGATGCTGCCGATGGTGGACGTGCGGGTGGCCGATGTGCACGATGACCGCGTCCTGGAGCGCCTGTTGCCTGGACACGACGCGGTGGTCAACCTGATCGCCGTGCTGCATGGCAACGAAGACCGCTTTCGACAGGTGCACGTCGATCTGCCTCAGCGGCTGGGCCAGGCGATGCTGGCAGCGGGTGTGACGCGCCTGGTGCATGTCAGTGCCCTGGGCGCCGATCCCACTGGTCCTTCGCGCTACCTGCGCTCCAAAGGCGAAGGCGAGACGGTGCTGCGCCTGCTCACCGACGCCGCTCTGGCGCTGACCGTGCTACGCCCCAGCGTCATCTTTGGGGTCGAGGACCGTTTTTTGAACCTGTTTGCGCGCCTGCAAGCCAGCCTGCCAGTGGTACCCCTGGCGGGGGCGGATGCACGCTTTCAGCCGGTGTGGGTGGGCGACGTGGCGCGCGCGATCGTGACGTGCCTGCAGCGCCGCGACACCATCGGCCAGACCTTCGAGGCCGTGGGGCCCGAGGTCTGGACGCTGCGCGAACTGGTGCGCCTGGCCGGGCGCCTGAGCGGCCATCCGCGCCCGGTGATCGGGTTGCCGCGCGCGCTGGGGTATTTTCAGGCGCTGCTGATGGAGTGGCTGCCCGGCGAGCCGCTGCTGACGACTGACAATCTGCGCTCGATGGAGGTGGACAACGTAGCCAGCGGCACCCTGCCCACCCTGGTCGATCTGGGCCTGCAGCCCAGCGCTGTCGAGCCGGTCGCGGCGCGCTATCTGGATACCGACGGCCCGGCTGACCCGCTGATCCGCTTGCGCCGCACGGCCCATCTGCGCCGCTGAAGAATAGCCCCGGCCCGTTCAGGACCTGCGCGGTCACCGATGGGGCCCGTGCGTGACGCCGCCGCGTTAGCGCCGTCCGTGGAGCGCTTGGGTAGGCCCGACGGCGGGGCTGCGCCGACCTTTGCCCGGTTTTTGCGCCCGCGCGCCGCAAGGGCGGTCGTTGCGGCCGGGGGCCGACCGCCACAAAAAAACCGCCAGCCGGAAACCTTCCGGCTGGCGACTAAGCGCTCACCCCAGCGCACGAAGAATCGTCAGAATTTGCGGCTGTATTGCACGCCAAAGCCGTTTTGGTGCATGCCGATGCGTGTGCCGGTTGGATTCATCGCCATGCTCGAGAAGTCCACACTGGGTCCAACCACGTTTTCACGCTTGCCGTGCCACAGCGCAAACGTCCATTCGGTGTGCGCATCGGGCGCATAGGTGGCGCCGAACATAATGTGCTGGCGGACCACGCCAGGGGCCAGGATGTTGAACATGGCATCCTGCGCGCCGATCGGGTTGTCGCCGCGGTTGTAGCCGGCGCGCAGCGTCCAGCGCTCATCCAGCTGCCACTGCACACCCAGTTTGACCACGCTGATGTCCTTCCAGCCGAAGCCCGGCCCGGCGGCGACACCCAACGGCTGCCCAGCCATCACCTGCGACAGGCTGCCGTTGGCGATCGATGCCACGTCGCCACAGCGAATGCGGGTGACATCGAGCGCCACGGTCACCTGTGGCGTGACGCGCAACGCCACCCCCACACCATAGTTGGCTGGGATGTCGAAGTCACCGGCTTGGGCGAACAAGCCGCGGTACTTGTCGAAGCGGCTCATGCGGATCTTGGGCGAGTACGCGGCTCCTACCGTGACGCGGTCGCCCAGCTGGCCGAAGTAGCCCAGCCGCACGCCGACGCCGGTGCTGCTGTCCTTGCCGCGGTTGGTGAGATTGGCCGGGTCGGACGACTGGGGGGCAAACGCCTGCAGGCCGTAGGCTTCGAAGCGTTGCAGCACGAGCAGCGGCGACACCCCCAACGCGTGCCCGTCGGCCACCTGCCACGCCAGCGTGGGCGCGACGATCACCTGCATCAGGTCCACACCCAGCTTGCCCTGCCCGCCGAGCAGGTTGACCCCATTGGGAAACGGCGCATAGGAGGTGTTCATGCCGCCGTTGCCGTACACCGTCAGGCCCACCGCCATGCGCTCCGACAGCTTGGCGCTGTAGCCGAATTCGGGAATCAAAAACGCGGTGCGGCCGCTGTCGACGACGGGCGTCTGCCCGACGAACTGCGCATCCCGGTACGGACGAAAGATCTCCGCCCCGATGTCCATGCGGCTGCCCGAAAACATCGCCGCCGCGGGGTTGTTGACGCCGGCAAACCCGTCCTGGGCCAGCGCGATGGATGCGCCGCCCATACCCTTGGCCTTCAGACCAAAGCCGTGCGGAAAGTAGCCGTTGGTGGCCCAGGCGGCGGGGGCCAGACCCGCGGCCAGCAGCGCCATGGCCAGCCTGGCGGGGGCGCTTCGCCGGCGCCGGGTGATGTGCGGTTGCATAGGATGTCTCCTCCGTTGGTTGGGGGTGGGTGGGCGGCGCGCTTGTGCGTGGTGCGCCGGCGAGGCGGCGGCGGGCCCGGCGGGCCGCCGCCCGAAACGCTCAGAATTCGCCCTTCGAGGCGCGCTCCATCATGTCCCAGACGGCCTGTCGCACGCTCCAGGCCTCCTCCTTCAACGGCGAGGGCAGCTTGCGACCCATCTTGACCATCATGTCCATGTTCAGCGTGTACAGCCACAGCCCGTCGGGCCGCTCCACCAGCGCCACCCGGCACGGCATGTAGGCCGCCATGTGCGGGCTGAAGTCGGCCATGCGGCGCGCGATGTTGGGGCTGCAGAACTGGTAGATCGTCAGTACCGGCTCTTTTTTGCCGGAGCGGGCCTCCAGCTCCTTGGACAGCGGCAGCGTGCCAACGTCGCGCATGTTGTGCTCGACCATCACGTTGCGCAGGATTTCCTCGACCTCGGCCACCGTCAGGCCAGGCTTGACCTTGCGCTCCCAGGTGGTGGCCACGGCAATGTCGCCGCCGCCCTCGACCCAGCGGTCCCACATCTTCATGGCCTCGGCGCCAGCGCCGTCCTCCAGCTTGCCGATGGTGGCCACGGTGCCGCAGCCGCTCGACAGTACGGCTGCGGCGGCCACCGCGACCACGGCGGCTCCGCGCCGCCAGTGTTGCATCGTCACACCCATATCGTTTCCACTCCTCGTTGTCCCGGTGGGGCTTGATAAAAATCAAGGTGCACCCAGAGTAGCGCATCGCACCGCGCTCGGACATCCGCATTTACCCTAGGGGGTAGGGTGTATTGAAATCACGAGCGGGGGAGCGCCCGACACGCCGGCCTCGCGACGGGACAATGGCGCACCGGGAAGACCTACCGCAAACCCAGCTGCACGCGGTCACCCTCTTGTAGGGCCATCGCGGCGCGATGGCAAATCCAGCCCCGCGACTCGACACTCAGCCGGCGTTGCCAACGCCGCAGCAGCGGCCCGGTTTTTTTGGCACACTGCAGGTTTTGACCCACCTCCGGGGTTCGCCATGCATGACACTTCGGCTTCCCGCACATCCTGCCCGAACGAGGGCGAAGCCCACGCGCCCTCGCGCTACCGCAGCGAGCACCAGCGCGACGTCGTCAACCGCCTCAAGCGCATCGAGGGCCAGGTGCGGGCACTCATCGAGATGGTCGAGGCCGGGCGCCCGTGCGAAGATGTCGCGCAACAGATGTCGGCCGCGCGCAAGGCCATGGACAAGGCGTTTTTCCGCATGATGGCGTGCTCGGTCATGGAGTCGGTGGCGGTCTCCGACGACGAGACGCTGCGCGAGGTCGAGCGCTCCACGCGCATCCTCGAGAAATACGCCTGAGCCCACACGGCAGTCCGGCATGGAGATCTACCTCGTCGGCGGCGCGGTGCGCGACGGGCTGCTAGGGCACTTCCATCTAGCGCACCAGCGGCCCGACGGCTCGGCGCACGCCGACCGCGACTGGGTGGTGGTGGGTGCCACGCCCGAGGCGATGGTGGCGGCGGGCTTCCAGCCGGTGGGGCGCGACTTTCCCGTGTTTCTGCACCCCACCACGCGCGAGGAATACGCGCTGGCGCGCACCGAACGCAAAACCGCGCGCGGCTACCACGGCTTTGCCTTCCGCGCGGCGCCCGACGTGACGCTGGAGCAGGACCTGGCGCGACGGGACCTCACCATCAACGCCATGGCGCTGCCGGCTGCGGCGCTGGATGCGGCGGGGCGCTTTGACCCGCAGGATCCGCGCCTGGTGGATCCCTACGGCGGGCGGCGCGACCTGCGCGACCGGGTGCTGCGGCACGTCACACCGGCTTTTGCCGAGGATCCGGTGCGCATTTTGCGCATGGCGCGCTTTGCGGCGCGCTGGCCCGACTTCACCGTGGCGCCCGAGACGATGGCCCTGATGCGCGACATGGTGGCGCACGGCGAGGTGGAGCATCTGGTGCCAGAGCGGGTGTGGCAGGAACTGGCGCGCGGGCTGATGGAGCCGCGCCCGTCGCGCATGCTGCAGGTGCTGCGCGCGTGCGGGGCGCTGCGCGTGCTGCTGCCCGAAGTCGACCGCCTGTGGGGGGTACCGCAGCGGGCCGACTACCACCCCGAGGTGGACACCGGCGTACATCTGGAGATGGTGCTGGACATGGCCGCACGCCTGCGGGCGCCGCTGGCAGTGCGCTATGCCTGCCTGTGCCACGATCTGGGCAAAGGCACGACGCCGCCCGACATCCTGCCGCGCCACCTCGGTCACGAGGAGCGCAGCGCGCGGCTGGCCCGGTCGGTGGGGGAGCGCTGGCGTGTACCCACCGATTGCCGCGAGCTGGCCGAGGTGGTGGCGCGCGAACACGGGCATATCCACCGCAGCGAGGGGCTGTCGCCTGCCGCCACCTTGCGGCTGCTGCAGCGCTGCGACGCGCTGCGCCGACCGCAGCGCTTCGAGCAGGTGTTGCTGGCTTGCGAGTGTGACGCGCGGGGACGGCTGCACCACACCGAGCGGCCGTATCCGCAGGCGGCACGCTTGCGAGCCGCGCTGCAGGCCGCACTGGCGGTGGACACCGCGGCCGTGGCCGCGCAGGTGCAGCGCGAGCGCCCCAACGCGCGCGACCTGGGGCCACGCATCGGCGCCGCCATTGCTCACGCCCGCGAGCGCGCCATCGCCGCGGCTGCGCAGGCGCTGCGCCTAGCCCCGGCCTGAGCGCGGGCCGCTTACGCATTGCGCGCCAGCAACTCCTGCCGGGTACGCAGCCGCTCGATCAGCGCCGCCACGTCCTCCCCCTGCCGCACCGAAGCCAGCGCCTCACGCCACAGAGCGGGCATGCGCCAGCGCGCATGCCAGCCCGGCCAGTCCTGCGCCGGCATCGGGCGCGCGATCCCGTAGCCCTGTCCTTCGTCGCAACCCAGCGACAGCAGCACTGCCCCGTGCAGGTCGGTCTCCACCCCTTCGGCCACGACCTGCCGCCGGAAGTTGTGCGCCAGACCGATGACGGCCTGCACCACTTCCAGATCCT